>JAYTMY010000143.1:0-14676 GCA_043748535.1 Lentisphaeraceae bacterium
AATTAAGAATTAAGAATTAAGAATTAAGAATTAAGAATTAAGAATTAAGAATTAAGAATTAAGAATTAAGAATTAAGAATTAAGAATTAAGAATGAAGAGTGAAGGCAGCAGAGCTTTACTCCCTCACTCCCTGACTCCCCAACTCCCTTGTTCTGTTCCCCAACTCCCTCTGCAGATGTTCCGGCAGCGGGCTGGTGGTGGTCCAGCCGCCGTCGATCATGATGACTTCGCCGGTGATGTGGCGCGACTTGGGATCGGCGAGGAAGAGGACGCTGTGGGCGACGTCTTCACAATCACCGACGCGGCAGGCCGGGCTGACGGCGCTCCAACCGTCGCAGTATTGCGGGTCGGTGATGGTGCGTTCGCTGGTGGTAGCGCCGGGGGCGACGACGTTTACGGTGATGCCGTGGCAGCCCAGTTCATCGGCGAGGTTTTTGGCAAGCATGCGGGTGGCGGCCTTGGTCATGGCGTAGGCGCTGAGGTTGCGATGCGACTGGAAGCCAGTGACCGAGCTCATCAGGATGATGCGTCCCTTGGTCTTGCGGGCGATCATTTCCTTTGCTGCGGCCTGCACCGAGAAATAGGTGCCCTTCATGTTCACCGCCATCAGGCCGTCGAAGCTGGCCTGGGTCTCTTCGAGGAAGGAGGAGAAGGAAGTGATACCGGCGTTGGCCATGTAGATGTCGAGGCCGCCTTGTTCCGCGGCAAAGCGGTGGACCAGGGCGACGATGCCGTCGCAATCGCCGACATCGCAGGGATAAGGCAGCACGGCTTTGCGACCGAGTTCGGCGTTGATCTTGTCTGCGGCTTCCGCCGTGGTTTTGGGGTTGCGCGAGCTGAGGCCGACGGTGGCACCTTCGAGGGCGAACTGGCGGCAGATTTCGTAGCCGATGCCGCTGGCGGCGCCGGTGACGAGGACGGTTTTTCCGGTGAATCTCATGGTGGGCTCCGAGTTAAGAGTTCTTGTTTCAGCTCAAGTTTGTAGTCCCGGCTTCAGCCGGCTCGTTTTGTTCCGCCTGCTATTTGAGCTCAACGACCGGCTGAAGCCGGGACTACAAACCATGAACTCGTGACTGTCGAGTTACGGTTCACCGTAGGACGCAGCCGGCAGGCCGATGGCACCGGGGCGGCAGCGGAAGACCTGGCCGGATTGCGGGAAGGCCGCGAGCTTGTCGGATGGCGTCTCGATCGAAGCGGTGGTGATGTAGAGCTCGTCGAGAGCCGGGCCGCCGAAGCAGCAGGAAGTGATGTTCCAGGCAGGCACGGGTAGACGATGGACGACGGAGCGTTTTTTCGGGTCGAGGGCAATCACCTGCTGACCACTCCACAGGGCGATCCACAGTAGGCCGTCGCGGTCGATACACATGCCGTCGGGAAGGACTTCCTGCGGCAATGCCAGGAGGCTGCGGCGACGGCTGATTTCGAGTTTTTGGGGATCGAAGTCGAAGGCGTCGATGCGGCGGCGCAGCGAGTCGATGAAGTAGAACTCGGTGCCCGAGGTCGACCAGGCGAGACCGTTGGAGATACCGATGTCGGCGAGCATCAGCTTCACTTCGCCGCCTGGGGTGAGCAGATAGAGGCTGCCGAGGTCTTCCTTGCAGGCGCGATCCATGCTGCCGGCCCAGTAGTTGCCGAAGGGATCGGCCTTGCCGTCGTTGAAACGGATGCGGGGATCGCAAAGGCTGAAGCCGCCGACGTTTTTTACCTCGCCGCTGAGCGGATTCCAACGGCAAAAAGAAGTCTCGGTGGTGGCGTAGTACGAGCCGTCGCGACCGGGCACGATCGAGGTCAATTTTGCGTCATTCGCAAGTTTGCGGAGGCCGCTGTCGTCGTGGCGCCAGGCCTGGCCGGCGGCGATGTCGACCCAGGTCAGGCCGCCCTGGTGCCAGAGCGGGCCTTCGCCGAGGAGCATCGGGGACTGGGTGATGACTTCCATGGTCAGCGCAGCAGGGTGACGCCGCCATCGATGTCGTAGGCGGAGGCGGTGCTGCGGATGCCTTGCTCGGCGCTGGCGGCATTAAGGTCGAGGATGTGGACTTTGGAGCCTTCTTCGGCGAGACGTTGGGCGATACCGAGACCGATACCCGAGGCGCCTCCAGTGACGGCGGCGGTTTTTCCGGTGAAGCGTGACATGTGCGGTTCTCCTTGCTGGCTTTAGTGTCTTTCATTTGGATTGCTAAAAACTAGGCGAGATGGAGGCGAACCGCTATTGCGGAATGAATGAAGATTATTGCGATATATCGTAAAATTACGCATAACATTTAATATGCAGTTGAGCGTGAGCCCGCGGTGCGCCTTGGCGCACGAAACGGATTTTTACAGTTGCACTTTATGGACTCTCCTAGCCCCGCGCCAGGGTTAGGACCCGCACCTCGCTGGCGCCGCCTTCGAGCAGGAGGCGGGCGCAGGTGTCGAGGGTCGCGCCGGTGGTCAAGACATCGTCGACGAGAAGGATCGTGCCGCTGGGAATCCGGGCGCTGGGCGCCAGTTCGTAGAGGCCGTGGACGGCTTTGCGGCGATGGTCGCGGTCGAGTTCGTGCTGCGGCTTGCCGATGCGGCGGCGGCGCAGCAAATGCAGCTCCGGCACCGCCAGAAGCCGGGCTGCGTCCTGGGCCAATTGCGTGGCGGCGCAATGGCCTCGCCAAAGCCGTTTCAGCCAGTGCATCGGCACGGCGCAAACCGCCACAGGACGGGGAATGGCGACGCCTGCCAGAGCCAAAGGCAGATGCTCGAGAACCACCCGGCGGGCCTTTTCGTCACCTTGATATTTGTAGCGATGGACCAGCTCGCGTGCGGCGCCGTGGAAAGGCCAGAGGCAGGAGGCTTGGGACCAAGAGGGGACTTGACTGAGGCAATCGAGACAGACTTCCGTGGCGGTGTCGTTGGCGGCGAGGCAATGCTGGCACAGGCCGCGTGAGGGCAGGCGGAAGGCCGGGCGGCATTCCGGGCAGAGGCGATCCTCGCCTTCTCCCGCGCCTTCGCCGCAGGCAAGGCAAAGCCCCGGGAACAGGAGTCCGCCGGGGCGATTCCAAGCCGGATCAGGCATCAGCCGCGTTCCGACAAAAGGCGCTTGATCTCAGCCAGTTCCTGCTCGAGCTTCTCGATCTTGCTGATCTGGAATTCGCGCCGGACAAAGTCCTTGCGGGGCACGGCGGGAGAGCCGAGCACCACCGATTTCGGCGGCAGATCGGCACTGATTCCCGACTGCGCCATCACCGTGCTGCCATCGCCGATTTCGAGGTGACCCGCAACTCCGACCTGGCCAGCCAGGGTGACGAAATCGCCGATCCGCGACGAGCCGGCAATGCCGACCTGCGAGACGATGAAACAGTGACGGCCGATGCGGACGTTGTGGGCGATCTGGACCAGGTTGTCGACCTTGGTGCCTTGACCGATGACAGTGCGGCCGAAGCGGGCCCGGTCGAGGGCACAATTGGCGCCGATTTCGACGTCGTCTTTGATCGCGACAATGCCGACCTGCGGGATCTTGGTGTGGCCCTTGGCGGAGGGGATGAAGCCGAAGCCGTCCGAGCCGATCACGGTGCAGGAGTGGATGATGACGCGATCGCCGACGGTGCAGCGTTCGCGGATGACGACATTCGGGTGGATCAGGCAGGAGGAGCCGACGCGAGCAAAGTCGCCAATGACGACACCCGCACCGATGACGCTGCCGGCGCCGATGACGACGCCGCGGCCGATGACGGCATTGGCACCGATGTGGGCGTCGGTCGCGACTTTTGCGTCGGCCGCAAGCACGGCGCTGGGGGCGATACCGGGGGTGAATTCGGGGGCGGCGGGGGCAAAGAGATCGACCGCTTTCGAGAAGGCGGCAGAGGGGTCTTTGACCAGCACCAGGGCCTTGTCTTCGAGGCCGCTGAGATCGTGGCTTTCGTGGATCAGGATGAGGCCAGCGCGCGACGGGGCGACGCGCCCGGCGTAGCGCTTGTTGGCGAGGAAGGAAATCTGGGCCGGGCCGGCCTCCTCGAGCGACTCGACGCCGCTGAGGAGGAGATCAGAAGCGCCGATAAGACGACCTTCGACCAATTGGGCGAAGGCGCTGCTGCTGATTTCGGCCATGGCTTATTTGCCTTTCGGGCGGGCGGTGTCGTTCAGGAGTTCGTTGATGTCGGGCTTGGCTTCGACTTTTTCTTCGACCTTCTTGGCTTCGGCTTTTTTCTCAACAGCTTTGACCGTGCCGTCCTGGCCGGCTTCGACGACATCGGCGGCGGCGCGTTCTTTGCGGGCGGCTTCGACTTCGGCTTCATGGCCGCGGTTGAGGATGGCAAGGACGTCGTTGGTGATGTCGAGCTTGGGGTCGTTGTAGACCACGGTCGGGATGCGGTTCATGGTGACGCCGGTGGAGTCGAGGACCATGTCGAACTGACGCTCTTGGGCGACTTTGCTGACTGCCTCGCGGATTTTTTTAACCAGGATCTGGCGGACTTCTTCCTGTTTCTTGCCGAGCTCGCGCTGCACGGTTTGAGTGGTTTCGCTGTAGTCGCGCTGCATGCGCTTCAGATCTTCCTCTTTCAGCGAGGCTTCTTTCTTCTTCTGTTCCAAGGCGGCGGGGTCGAGGAGGAAGTTGCTGGCGGAATCCTTGCGGAGGGCAGCGTATTCTTCGTTGACCTTGCGGAATTTGGTTTCCATCTCGCGGGCTTGGTCTTTGGCGACCTGGACGCTGCGCTTGAGATTCTTCTCGGCGTTGATGGTTTCGTAGTAATCGGTGAAGGTTTTTTCCATGTCGACGACGGCGGTGCCGGCGGCGACAGCTTGCAGGGAGAAGGCACAGGCGGCGATGGAGGCGAAGGTCAGGAATTTCATGGCTTGGGGTCTCACTCGGGGTTTTCTTTGAGGAATTTGATCAGATCCTGGAATTCGGCGCGGTTGCCTTCATGAGCATCTACCAGAGTCTGGTGAGCTTCGAGGATGTTGCGGTGCTGTTGCTCACGGCTGAGAGTGGGGTTTTCGAGTCCGCTCAGAGCGGCGTCGATGGCGACATTGTCGGTGAAGCGGAAGAGCGCTTTGAGGCCGAGAGTGATGAGGCCTTTTTTGACATCCGGGGTGCAGTTGGCGAGCTCGATCACGGCCTTTTTAGCCATCGCGCCGCGGCTGGCCATGGCGAGGATTCCCATGAAGGTGGAATCCATTCCGGTGCAGCCCGAGAGATCAAAAACAATCAAGGGGCAGGCGCTCTCCAGACGGGCAGAGACAAAACGGCGCACCGCTTCGGTGATTTCAAAGGTGCCACGGCCGTTGACCTTGAGCATGGCTCGAGCAGGCTGGATCGCGACTTGGATAGTGGCTTGACTCATCTCAGGTGGCCTCACAATTGGTCAATGTTGTCGCCCAAGATAAACCCGGAACGCCAAGTTAAAACACGCTTTTTCAAGCTACGCTCAAAGTCTCGATGATGTCTCGGTACTATACAAAGTCGCGCCCCGCCCTTTGCAGGGCGGGGCGCGGTGCTTTCAGCGGCTTCGACGCGGATCTGGTCATCGCCTTCTTCACCGGAGAGGCTGACGGTAGCGCCGGCGATGACGGTCTTGACGAAGAAGTAGTCGGCGGCTTCGCGGACGATGCCGACGATGCCGGTGAATGCGGCGGCGAGGGCGGCGAGGTTCTGGACTGAGCTGTCGACCTTGCTGCGCAGGAGAGTGGCGGTCGTGGCCCTGGCCGAGGTATGAGATTTAAGTTTTCGGTGCTGGTTGAGTAGTTAATGGCGGCGTTGTCATTTTCGGCGATGCCATCGCCGGTTCTGGGATGACATCAGCAAGTGGTAGCTCAAGGTCAACGAGTTGCAGCTCCGCACCACCGGCCACGGTATCGGCAAGGTCAAGTTCCAGAGACTCCGACTGCACCTCACCGAGCGCAGCGGCGCCCCCGTAGAAGTCGAGCTCGAGGGCGGCTCCTTCCCCGTCATCTACGATCCCAGCGCCTGGCAGGAAGATCGCGCCACCGCCATGCGTTTGATCCCCAACCTGATGATGCGCTACTTCCTCCTGTCGCTGCTCCCCGGCGTCCTCCTCGCCGCCATCCGCGGCAAACTCCCCGAGGACGATGAATCCTGGCTCGAATGGCTGGCCAAGAACAACCTGCTTTACCTCGCCGGCGTCCTGCCTGTCGTCCGCGACATCATCCCCACCATCGCCGGCAAAGGCACAGGCCAGATGACGCCAGCCTCGCAGGCTGTCGGCGCCGTCACCGCCGTCGGCCACCACGCCTTCGACGACGAAGACGACTGGGGGCAACCCCGAAGCCTGGCTCGACTTCGTCGACATGATCGGCTACGTCTTCCGCCTCCCCATGGATCAACTCACCACCATCGTCTACAACCTGCTGGAGGCGGGACGCATGGGCGACGAACCGCTGGGGGTGAAGGATTTGATAAGGAGGAGGTGAATTCTGCCGTCATTCCAGCCGCGGATCTTCCTCCAGTTCAGCAACTAATCGGTGCCACATCTCTTCTGTTAAAGCTCGGCTCAAGGACGGCGGCTTCCCTTTGAACCAACCTAAACCACCGAGTCGTCTGCTGCTGTAGCAGCCGATGCATTCAGCAAACACCAGACGAAGCTCTGCTGCATCCTCGGTCAATTCGCATTTCAGCAACTCATGATAATCGTGGTCGTCGTCATCGAGCTCGAAGCCCTGCGCCAGCACCTCGGCGTGCAGTGATGGCAAACCCCATTCCTGCGGGGTGAAATTCTCTGGCGTAACGAAATAAGGCCGCAACTTAGCCTCATTCCACTCCCCTTCGACAACCACCTGCCCCCAGAATTTGTAATTGCTCGCATCGCGATAGAGATAGTGGATTCGCGTGTTCATCACTCGTGCCTTTTTAGAAGCCTATCCTGGCACGGCTCGGGGGAAAGTCCAGGGAGAACGTGTATGCTGAAAATTGTTTAAACAAGGTTTTTTTCATGAGCACATTTCCTCCCGGCCTCTACGATCTCTTGCAAACGCCCGTGCTGCAAAAACGCCTTCGCGCCGCCGGATTGACGGAAAGAGCACAATGGCATCAACTCGATGAAGCGGAACTTGCCAATCGCTTCCAACAATTGCTGGCCAAGGAACTGACTTCGGTCCTCGCGGATATCTTCGAATCCGGCGACACTTCGACCCTTGCCGCCCGCCTCCTTCAAGCTTTGCGGCATCCGCAAATCCAAGATCAACTTCTGCCAGATCTACTCCCGGAAGCCAGCCGCATCCTCCATCGCATCACTCCGGCAAACCCATACCTCGATCTCGTTCGCCCCGACACGCCTCTTGCGGTCTCCGCACTGCTCACCGGCTCCTCGCGCAGCCCCGCCCTCCGCACGCAACTGCAGAAGGAACTGGCCTCCTGCGATCGCGCTGATTGGCTGGTCTCCTTCATTAAGTTTGCCGGCATCCTGCCCTTGCTGGAGACGCTGCGCCAGTTCACCCAAAGCCCAGCATCCGACGGCGGGCCGCGCCTGCGCATCGCGACCACCTCCTACATGGGGGCTACCGACGCCAAGGCGATCGAGGAATTACTCAAACTGCCACATACCGAGATCCGCGTTTCCTACGACACCAAACGGACACGCCTGCACGCCAAGGCCTACCTCTTCCACCGCGCCACCGGCTTCAGCTCGGCCTACATCGGTTCGGCCAACATCTCCAAAGCCGCCCTCGACGAGGGTCTCGAATGGACGGCGAAAATCAGCCAATACGAAACCGCCCATCTTTGGCAGCACGCTTGCGCCACCTTCGAGTCGCATTGGGAGGACACCACCGAGTTCAGCACCTGCACGGCGATCGATCTGCCGCAATTGCGTCAAGCCCTCGCTAAGGAGTCGGGAACGGCTCCGAATGAAAGTGCCAGCTTCTTCGATCTGAACCCCTACGACTACCAGAAAGCCATCCTGCAGGATATCGCGGCTGAGCGTCAATCAGGAAAACACAAGCACCTGATCATCGCCGCCACCGGCACCGGTAAAACCATGGTCGCCGCTTTCGACTTCAAGGCCTTTTGCGTGATCCGCAATGGACGGCCTCGCCTCCTCTTCATTGCCCATCGCGAAGAGATCCTTAAGCAAGCGATGGCGTCCTTCCGGCAAGTCCTGCGCGACGGCAGCTTCGGCGAACTGGTCAGCGGTAACTCGACGCCAAGCCAGCATGATCACCTCTTCTGCACCGTGCAAAGCTGGAACAGCCGAAGCTTTGCGGAGTTCGCAAAAGACCATTTCGACTATGTCGTCCTCGACGAAGCTCATCACGCCAGTGCCGAGTCCTATCAGCGCCTAATCGACCATGTCACACCGCTTTGCCTACTCGGTCTCACCGCCACCCCTGAGCGCAATGATGGCCGCGACATTCGGGATGATTTTGGCGGCTCTTTCACCCACGAAATTCGCCTCGCCGAGGCGATCGAACGCGCCTTGCTCGCACCTTTCCACTACTTCGGCGTGCCGGATGCAAGCGAGGTGGACTTCACACGTCTCGACTGGACCCGAGGTAGCTACGACCAAGGTCAACTCGCTGCTCTCCTCGAAGCCAACGGCAATCGCGCAGGCTGGGCTTTGTCTCAGCTTGAAAGCCACGTCGCCGATCTCCAACGCGTCCGAGGCCTCGGCTTCTGCGTTAGTGTCCGCCACGCCGAGTTCATGGCCGAATTCTTCACGACCCGGGGAGTTCCAGCTAAAGCACTGAGTGCCGAATCGCCGCGCGATCTGCGCAACTCGGTGCAGCAGGAACTAACCCGCCGCGACCTCCGCTTCATCTTCACCGTCGACCTCTACAACGAAGGCGTCGACATCCCCTGCGTCGACACCGTGCTCTTCCTTCGTCCCACCGAGAGCCTGACTGTCTTCCTGCAGCAGCTTGGCCGAGGCCTCCGTCTGCACGGCGACAAGGCACAGCTCACAGTTCTCGACTTCATCGCGCCTCAACACCGTAATTTCCGCTACGCCAAACGATTTCAGGCTTTGTCTTCAAGGCCGACGGCTCGCATCGACGAGCAGCTTCAAAACGACATGCCTTTCGTCCCCGCGGGCTGCCTCATTCACTTGGAACGGCAAGCCAAGGAGCATGTGCTCCAAAACATCAAAGATGCCGTCGGACGCCTGCGCGGGCAACGCCTGATCAACGAGCTGCGTGAGCTGCAACGTCAAACCACAGGCGAGCTCAACCTCAAGTCCATGCTCGACTTTCTCCAACTCGATGACCCCGATCCGCTCTACAAAGCTGGACTGCCGCACCTGCTCCTCGGTCAAGACTCGCCGCTCGAAGGTCCGGCAGAAAAGCTCAACGAGGGATTCCGACGACTCCTCACCATGGACGACACCCAGCTTTTGCGTCAGGCGCACGAGGCCTTGCGGACCGGGCAAAATCCCGCTGGCTATCCGGCTGAATTGCTGCAAAGCCTGCTCTGGACCGAACAAAGCCGCGCTGGTCTCGATTTGGCGCAAGCCTCTGCATTCGTGATCAGCCGTCCCGGTCTTCGCCGCGATCTCTTGGAACTCCTCGAGTGGCTCCTCGCCACGCGCAGTCCGCTCGCTCCCGCGACCCAGCCCGGGCGCTTTGGCTCCCTGACGCCACACGCGCACTACACCCGAGAACAAATCCTTCTTGCCCTCGGTTGTGGCAGCTTTGAGCAGCCACAGCTGAAAGCCCAACGCCAAGGCGTTCTTCACATCCCCGAACGCAAGCTAGACGTGTTTTTCGCCGACATCAACAAATCCGAAGCCGACTTCTCGCCGACGACGATGTACGAGGATTACGCCCTCACCGAGCGTCTCTTCCACTGGCAATCCCAATCCCTGACCAGCGACACCTCCACCGTTGGCCGCCGCTACATTGAGCACGCCGCCCAAGGCTACACGCCCTTGCTCTTCATCCGCGACCGAAAAAAGCTCGGCAATGGCCTCACCGCGCCCTATTTCTTTGCCGGACCGCTCCGCTATCGCAAACACGAAGGCTCGAAACCGATGAGCATCACCTGGGAACTCGCCGAAATGCCGCTCCCCGCCAAGGTGCTGAGCTGGGCGAGACGAGTGGGCTGATTTGGCTGTCAGGAAACGAGTAGCCTGCGATGAAATGCCAGAAGATCTAATGCAGGTGGATATCGCAGTGGCAAATGGAGTCTACGGCCTTCAAGATTTAGGAAGTTTTCGACGATGCCCTTTTGTTGCTCTTGAGCTTTGATCGCAGGAGCCAAGAGCAGGCGGAAGTCGTCGTCGAAGGAGATCAGCCCTTGATCGAATGCCGCGTCGTAGGTGGCGGCGAGAAGGATGCCATTGCATGGGTTAAGGCGATGTTCTGGCGCTTCGCTCCAAGGAAGAATGTGACTGGCGCGCAATACCGGGGGCAGTTCGAGTCCGGTGAGGGCGCAACGATTTTGGTAGTTTTCCAGAAGCATAGAGCGGAAGAAGCTTTGGTGGAGGCGGGTCTTGACTTCGCGGCGGTAATCTTCGAGCGAGCGGGCTTGTAGGCGGCTGAGTTCGGCACTGAATTCATCGTCGTCGAAAGCTTCTTCTTCAAGTTCGGCTGCTACTTGAACGCCTGTCTGCAAGGATGGTTTTTGCAGTCTTTGTCGCAAGCGTCGCTCATAACTGGCGCCGCTCAGAAATTCACCGTAGGCCTTGAGAGCGGCGGAGTAATAGCCGTTAGCACCGTAGCTATGCGGAAGTCCTTGAGTGAGAAAAGGCCCGTGCGGATTTTTCTGGTTCTGTAAAGCAAAGTCGTAGATCCGGGCAAGTTCGGCAGACGAGCTGATTGCGGCGAAATCCACACCCAATGGATAGAGATCGGTAGGCTGACGAAGAATTCCAGACAACAGCTCCAGAGCTCGAAGATACGAGGAAGCCTTGTTACTCCCGGGTGCTGCATTGGCCTGTAAATAGGCTATGAAGGCGGGATTCACGTTGCCTCCCCCGCAAACTTCCTCAGCTTCTGCTGCAGCAGCTCCTTGCTCGGCAGGTAGAGCTGGTATTCGTGGGCGTGGACCTTGGCATCGGGCGGCAGGGTGATTTCGACCAGGGCCTGCGACTGGATAATGAGACTGGTCATGGATTCTCCTTGGGCAGGCGCCCGGCCTGCTTTTCGAGCTTCTTTTCCTCGGCCTTGACCCGGCGTTCCAATTTCTTGATGTCCTCTTCGGGCGGCAGGGCTTCCGGTTTGATGCCGCGCTCGCCGAGCATCTGGAGCACGCTGGAGTTGTTCTGGACGTGTTCCTTGGTGATGGCCGGTTCACCGCGCAAGTCCGCTTGCTGGACATTGTGGTTGGTCATTTCGGTGGCGAGGTTTTTGGCAGCGATGGTCAGGGTCGGGAGGAAGTCGGCGAGGGGGCGGGATTGGGTGATGCCGAACTTGTCCTTCATCGCCTGGGTGGTGTGGCCACCGAAGAGGGCGGCGTCGCCTTGGGAGCGGATGCGTCCGAAGCCGGAGTCGTCGACGCCGCGTTCGAAGATGTTGTCGGAGAGGGCTTTTTCTGAGACGCGGAGTTTTTCCCGTGCATCGAGGCGGCGGATAAGCTGCATCCGTTCCTCGATCAGCTCCTGTTTGCGGGTCTGGACCGCGAAATAGCTTTGGGCGAAGGCGATCTCGGGTTTGCGCGGGTCGCCGTTCTGGGCGATGAGGTAGCAGGCGTAGCGGGTGAGGAGGAAATCCTCGACTTCGCGCTGCCCGCCTTTGCCGTGGGTGATCAATTTCGTGACGCCACGAAAATGATCGGCGATGCTGTGGCCGGAGGTCTCACAGGACTCCATGGCGCGCTGGATGGCGGCCTGGAAGTTCTCCCAGCGGGCATAGCCGAGGAGGGCTTGCAGGTCGCGGGCGAACCAGAATTCGATGCCTTGTTCATCGGCGCGTTGCACCAAGGATTCGAGGCTGCTTTGCAGAACTTTGAGCTGCTTATCCATGTACGATTCTCGTTTGTGAGTGAACGGATTCAGCCATGATCCAACTCCCCCGCAAACTCCCGCAGCTTCTGCTGCAGCAGCTCCTTGCTCGGCAGGTAGAGCTGGTATTCGTGGGCGTGGATCTGGGCATCGGGCGGCAGGGTTATTTCGACCAGTGTTTGGGCTTCACAAAGGCGCCTCCCGATAGGATTTGAGTCTAGCCGCACCTTGCGCCGTCAATCGATATTTTTGCAGGCGGGAATTGGGCTTGTCGGGAAGGGTGTATTCAATCAGGCCATCACGCAGCAATCGCTTGATGAGATCGGTCATGTAACGACTTGGACGATCTTTCCCGAGCCGTTGACTGAGCTGAGACTTACTGAGTGAGGTTGAGCCTAAAAGGCAAAGAATTTTATCTGCCATTGCCGACTCTACCCCTGACTCTACCCCTGACTCTACCCCTGACTCTACCCCTGACTCTACCCCTGACTCTACCCCTGACTCTACCCCTGACTGGGAGAGGGAATCCTCTTGCGGGGTAACTGCACCCTCTTCATCCGCCTCAAAGGAATGGGCGTAGGTGAAAGTGATGCGGAGGAAGTTGGGGAAGAGATTGAAGATGGCGCGTTCGTATTTGGCGAGGATGCGGGGGACGCCGGAGCCAAGCTGTTCGACGATCTCGAGGTCGCGGAAGACGCGCATGATCTCCTTGTTGCGGGGGGCGGAGCAGCCGCCGAAGAAGTCTTCGAGCTCGACGCCGTGGGGCAGACCGCCGGCGGAGGTGATCTCGAGTCGGTCGGAGAAGAATTCGAATTTCGGCGAGGAGCCGTTGGCGTAGTCGTTGTGGACAATGGCGTTAACCACCGCTTCGCGGAGGGAACGGGGGTCGATTTTTGGCCGTTCCTCGCGCTCGATCTTGCCGATGCGCGTGTAGATGGTGTTTTCGACATCCATCCGGGAGAGGACCTCCTTGAGCGCCTTGACCAGGCAGCAGCGGCCGTAATCGCGGTTTTCGATCAGCTCGACACGGTCGACGCCGCCGTATTTGGCGATCTGGAGAGAGACGCCGTTGTTGTCGGCGAGGAGATAGGCGGCGAAGTTGGGCGCCCCTTCCGGGGTGATGAGCTCGAGATTTTGCAGGAACTTGGCATTGAGGGCGAGGCCGCGGGCCTCGTAGTAGATTTTGAGCTGTTCGAAGCTTAAATCCTGGCGGGGCGAGGGCATGCGGCCGATGGTGTTGCGGACGCGACGGGAGTAGAGCGCGTCGATCATCTCCTGCGGCATCGGTTCGGCGGCGCTACCGATGCGCAGGAAACAGCCTTTCTGGCTCATGCCGTACTTCTTCAGGAAGTAAGGCTTTTCCGGGCCGCTGGCGAGGGCGAGGCGAAGGAGATCCTTGTCCTGACGGCGTTCGTGAATGATCTCGAAGAGGCCCATGATGGAGGGTGAAATGTTGTGGCGGAGGCGGTCTTTGAGCGCCAGTTGCACTTGATCGCAGTCGTTCAGGCCGACGACAGCGCCGGAGTCATCGAGGCCGAGCCAGATGACGCCGCCTTCGCGCGCATTGAGGAAGGCGACGGCTTCTTTCTCCAGGCCTTCGCTCAGTTCACGCTTGTACTCGATGCGCTGCGATTCCGTCATGCTGGGCACTCCAGGCTGAGCTGAACGGGAGAAGGGATGTGGAACCAGCTCAAGCAGAAGGAGCGGGATTCTCTAACCAATGGTTGGAGATTTGGAAAATGGTCAGCAGTCTGCTGACCAATTGCCTCTGAGCTCAATTGGCCAGTCACCGACTGGCTAATTGATCGCCCTGCCCGAGGCTTGCTTTTCTTGTCCTCGGCCAATTGGCCAGACGCTGTCTGGCTAATTCGATGAGAGTATTTCAAGTAGAACTGCCGCATGGATTTAAGGTTTGACCAGGAGTGGCCCCGGCCGAATTCTTCAGTGAGCTCGCCGGCGAGCTGTTGAACAATGCGGGCTCCATAAGCGGCGCGGTTCTGGCCACGCTGCTTTTCCTGGACAATGCGCCTGCCGATCTCGAAGTTGGTGTGGACCTGGACCAGATCGATGCCGCGGGTGACCGTGGCACGTGCCGACTCGATGAGCTCTTTGACCCCGTCAAAGAAGGCCTTGGGCGGTTTCACCGTCTCTGCCGGCGCAGCGTCATCCGTTCCTGCCTTGCGGCCAGAAGGGGAAACGGTTTTGCGGAGCTTGGTCGGCATGGATGTCCTAGATTTTGGCCTTCGAATATAGATGCATCAAGGCAGGCGGAAAGGTGAAACGCGGCCGGACTTCACGGGAAGATGAGCTTCAAAACTGCATTGCGACCACCCTAGCCGAGATTCTGCAGCCATTGGTTGCAGAATTGGGCAGCAAACTGCTGCCCAATTGACGCGGATTCGGATTATCCAGTCACTGATGGGAAAATTCTGGATTGGCCAGTCAGCGACTGACCAATCCGGTGCGAGCCCAATTGGTCACACATCTATTTCATCGAAAGGTGCGGGGCTTTTTCGACTGCAGTCGACACCATTCGACAAGCGTCGATTGTCGTCGATCTGGACTCGCACCGATCAGATTGTTGCTACCGATCAAGGAGCGCGACGGAGTCCGACTGAGCACGAAACGCCTTCCTGCCGGAAGCCCCGAAAAGGCCCAAAAACAAGCTCCTCAGGACTTTTCAAGTCACTGAGGAGCATGTATTTAAATCTGGAGCGGGGTTTCTATACACTATTCTGCACATGCTATCATCCATTAGGCGATCTCCTTGACAGCGGTTTTGGCCTTGCGGACCGAGGTCAGACGAATGGTTTTGGG
>JAYTMY010000144.1:0-12439 GCA_043748535.1 Lentisphaeraceae bacterium
CGCCTACGGCTGCCACCTCAGCCACGACCGTCTTTCCGGCGTCCTGTCGATCTGCTCCTACCGCGACCCGGCCTTGCGCGAAACCCTGCAGGTCTACGCTGGCCTTGCCGAACACCTCGAGAAACTCGAGCTCAGCGACCGCGAACTCGACAAGCTCCTCATCGGCACCTTCGGCCGCCTCGACAGTCCGCTCACCCCGGCCCAGAAAGGCCGCGTCGCCTTCGCTCGCCACGTCGCCGGCATCAGCCTCGACGACGTCCAGCGCCGCCGTGACGAACTCTTCGCCGCCACCCTCTCCGACCTCCGCGCCTACGCCTCCTGCTTCCGCCTCCTCGCCGAACAAGGCAGCCTCGTCGTCCACGGCTCGGAATCCAAGGTCCAAGGCAACAAGGACCTCTTCGACCGCATCCAGAAGGTCTGCGGCGGCGCCGGCAGCGACGACGATGATGACGACGATGATGACGACGGCGAAGGATGCGATGAGTGAGGGAAGCTCCTTCCACGCCGTTCGACCCCGAAGCGGGTCGGAGACTTTAGCCCAGGGTTGAGCCGCATCGGCGACACCCTGGGTCAGAGTGAGTTATGAAATCTGACCCCGAAGGGGTCGAGGAAGTCCGACGAATACGATCTTGGGTATGAATCTTTGCAATTCCAGGATTCTTCATTCATGAAACTCCGCTATAAAATCCTCATCATCCTGAGCTCACTGCTGCTCATTTTCCTTTGTTGGGATCGTGAGCTGCGTTGGGTCGGCTACAAGAAAGAGGTGTTTTTTGCACTTCGCGCGGGCCCTGCCGCGTGCGGTGTCAATACCTTTGATTATCGCGTCAGCAGCACCGAAATCCGTCGGCTTTATCGATGGACAACGGAACAAGCTGAAGCCAAGTTCGGAGTCGCGAAGGACATTTATGGCGACGATCAGTTGGGTTATCCCTCGGTCTTCAAGACATGGACGCTGCCCAAGGGAGAGACTCTTATGGTGCGTCTCTATGAGGGCAATGATAGCCGAGGTCTATATCTGCGTAGAGATTCAACGCCCTTGGATCCAATTGTGGTGCCGCAGAATTGTCGCCCTGCCACCTCACCAGATCTTGTGTCAGTCAGCGGTTCAATCACCTGGTGGGATTGTTGTGGTCATCCCTATTACTGGCTCAAAAACAAGCTTTTCCCGGGGCCGTAAATACAGAATGGCTTTAATGTGAAGTGAGCTCTCAAGCCGCCCCTTCAGGGCTCGAATTCTTCCCGTCAAAACCCGGGGCTGCGCCTCGTCCCTCGGCTCCACCCCGGGCTGAGATCAGACTGCCCCCCTGGGGCAAAAGCTCTCCACCCCTAAAACCACTCCATCCCCTAAAACCCCTCCATCCCCTAAAACCCCTCCACCCCCTAAAACCCCTACCATGCGCCCCTACCTCCTCATCCTCGCCCTGGTGCTTGGCGCCAGCCTGGCCCTCGGCTGGGCTGGGCAGCGGCTGTGGTCGCAGCAGGAGGCGGAGCTGAAGGGACGTGTGAGCGAAGAGCAGGCGGCGGCCTTGGAGCTGCGTTGGAGCGAAACCCGCAATGTCATCCGGGAACGTGAACAGCCGCTGATCCGCTGGCTTTTGGGAGGAGGGGAGGGGGATTGCCCCGAGCCCGCCGTGGTGCGCTCCTTCATTCTTTGCGACAACCGCAAACGGCCGCTGAAATTCCGTGATTTCCGACCCGGGGCAGAAGGAAAAACGGCGCCCGTTCTGCTCGGCGCCATGAAGGGGAATCATGGTTTTTATGATGCGCCCCAGATCCTTGCCGGCAGCTACGATCAGAGCCGTTATCTGCCTGACCCCGCCGCGCTCGCCTTCCTGCAGCGGAGCGACACGGTGTGGCGCAATGCCAATCCCTTCGTCCATGACAACATCAGCCCGGATGAGAAAACCCTGATGGCTTGCAGCCCCGTCCTGAAAGAGCAGGTCGCAGTCGCTAATCAGCTCAAAAATAGCTACGGCTACAACTCCAAGACGTCACAGAATCAATCCCAGATTGACAGCGCTCCACCGCTCGACAAGACCCAGGCGGATCTCGGCTGTGCCACCTGGTACGCCGGCGCCGGCCTGCAGTTCCTCTACTGGGTCCGACTCAATAATGGCGGTTTCGCGGCGGCGGAACTCGATCGCGAAGAGCTCTTGCGCCGACTCCAGGTGGAATTGCTGAAAAGCCCGCCGAAAGACGTCCAGCTCAGCTTTGTCGACCACGGTCGCCATCGCGGTGCCTCGCCCTCGGGACAGCTTCTCGCCAGTCGCGATCTCGATTTTCCCTTCATCGGCTTCAGCCTCCAAGCTCACGGCGATCCCGCGTCTCTGATCGCGCCCCGCGTCGGCCTCGCCCGGTTGAATCTGCTGCCTTGTATTGCCGGTGGATTACTCTTCATCCTCGTCACTGCCTCGCTCCTCGCTCTTGAGCTGCGCCGCCGTTTGCGGGAAGCGCGCCAGCGGGTCAGCTTCGTCAACCAGGCCAGCCATGAACTGCGGACGCCGCTGACCAACATCCGCCTCTACGCCGAAATGCTGGCGGAATCGCCGGAGATCGAAAGCCCGAGTGAAAAAAGCCGCATCGGCGTCATCAGCGCCGAAGCGGAACGCCTCAGCCGTCTGGTCGATAACCTGCTCAGTTTCTCCCGGGCGGAACGCGGTACTCTCGAGATCCGCAAGGTCTCGGCGTCGCCGCAAGCTGGTCTGGAGCGCTGCCTCGCCAGCTTCCTCCCCCTGCTCGAACGCAAGGGCATCGCGGTGACAGTGGCATGGAGCGAAATGGCGGCTTTTCCCCATGATCCCGACGCCTTGGTCCAGATCTTCGCCAACTTGCTTTCCAACGTCGAGAAATACGTTCCCTCCGGCTCTTTCTGCCGCGTCACCACCCGGCTTGAGGAAGGCCACTTCGTCTTGCTCGTCGAGGACGGCGGCCCGGGGATTCCGGCCAAGAGCCGGGAAAGGATCTTCGAGCCTTTTTACCGTCTCAGCGACCGGGTCGACGAAGGGGTTTCCGGCAACGGCCTGGGCCTGGCCATCGCCCGGCGTCTCGCCGAGCAACACGGCGGCAGTCTCTCTGCCCTGCCGGTTGAGCGCGGAGCTTGCTTCGAATTGCGTCTGCCGCAATAAAGGTTATTCGTCGCGAAGCGCCTGGGAACGGCAATCGTGGCTCGACCATCCTGGTCGAGTTGTTGTTTTTGTTCGTCGCTTCGCGACGAAGACGAAAATCCGTCACCAGTCAGAGCTAGAATCGGCACAGATGGATTTTCCCCCGATCGAAACTTTCCCCGCCGAAAGATTGCATTCCCCTCCGTTTAGACCTACAATGTATCAACGACGGAGGTCACCATGAAACGCAGTGTCTTTTTGGGTGGTATGGGTTCGGCGCTTATGGCCTCGTCCTGCAAGAGCGAGATGCCGGAAATCCGCATCGCCCTCAATTCCTGGCCGGGCTACATGTTTCTCGATCTGGCCCAGCGCCGCGGTTTTTTCGCGACTGAGGGCTTGACGGTGAAGACGATTTTTGTCAGCTCACTCTCCGATGTACTGCAAACCTATCAACGTGGCCAGTCGGACATCATCGCCAGCTCCTTGATCGAGCCGATGATCATCGCCGAGAAGACCTCTCGACCTTTGCGGATCTTCCGCGTCGCCGATTCCTCGGCCGGTGCCGATGTCCTGTTGGCGCGGCCGGGGATCAACTCTGTGGCGGAGCTGAAAGGAAAAAAAATCAGCGCCGAACCGCAGTCGGTTGACCGGGTGACGCTGCGTCTGGCTTTGAGATCGGCTGGCCTCAAAAGCACTGATGTCGAGCTCGTTCCTCTGGTTCAGCAGGCGGCCTTGGAAGAGAGCAACGCCAAGGCCCTCGATGCGATTCAGACTTATCCGCCCTTCAGCACGGAGTGGGGCAAGCGCTATGCCTTCAAGAAAATTTTCGATACCTCTGCCTCTTCCGGCGAAATTCTCGATGTTCTGTCGATCGATCGAGCCATGGATCGGCAATATCCCGAGCTTTGCGCGCAGGTCTCCCGAGCCTATGACGCCGCGTACATCTGGTATCTGGCGAATCCCAAAGCCGGTGCCGAGATGATGCTGGCGACAGTAAAGGCGGCGGATGGGAGTAGCTCCGCGACCAGTGCCGATTACGACATGAGCGGTTTGAAAATTTATGGGGAAGCCGATCAGGCAGGATTCTTCCGTGGTGGTGCCTTGGCGAAAAGCATCGCCAACTATTCATCTATCATGCTGGAGGAAAAAATGCTCAGCCGAGCTATCGCCGCAACCGAGGTGCTTTGACCCATGCCCTCCCTCAGGCGCAACCTCTTCCTGCCTTTGATCCTTCTGGCCTTGATCTGTGCCTTGGGGGGCTATTTCAGCACTAGACATCTGGTGAGCCAACAGATCGATGATCTCACCGTGCTCCGCGGCAAGACCTTGGTCAACGGCATCGCCTTCGCGGCGGAAATCTCCCCGTCGATGCCCGCCTTCACCCGCTATCTGCAGTCGATCGCCGGCGAGCGTGATATCGATGACATCCTGCTGGTCAGCGGTGAGCCTCTGCGGGTGACCTTTAGCACCAATCCCGCCTGGGCCGGCAAGCTGGTCGCCGATTTGCCCGATCCGGAGCACACCAGGGACGATGTGTTGCGATGCCTGAAAATGGATGGCGTCAGCTATGACCTGGACCATGACGGCGGCACCTTGATCGACTTCACTGCACCGGTGAGACTGCCGTTTTTAAAGCAAAACGGCCAATACGAACATGGCGCCGTGATGATTCACATCAAGGGCGAGTCGATCCATCGCGATCTGGCGAACAGTTCCCTGTCGATCTCCTGCATCAGTATGTTATGCGTCACCGTCATTCTGCTGACCGCGATGTATCTCGTCCACCGCTACATTCTGCGCCCGGCGCAACTCATTGTCGCCTCGATGCGGGATCGCCAGGAAAATCCCGATGCCAGAGCGCCGATTTTGATTCGTAACGAGATCGGGGAGGTGGCGGAAAACCTGAACAAGATGCTAGACGAGATCGGCGTGCAGGAGCGGGTGATTTCACGCTCTCAGCGGAAAGCGGAGGACGATCAAGTTGTTTCCGAGATCAAGGCGACGATGATGAGGAATCTAGTTTCGGCGGCAACACTCGAAGAGCGCATTCGCAATGCCTTTGCCGTTCTGAACTACGCCATGCCTGCCGACAGCAAGCCGGCGGCGCTTTACCTGTACACATCCGAGCAGCAGCTGTCTCCCGTTTACCTGCCGTCGGACATCGATCCAGAGATTGAAATGTGCATCGCCTTGGCCGCGGGTTCGGCCCTCCGCGCCGATCAATCGCGAAATGCCGGCGAATGGCTGGCCGTACCGATCATCGCCAGTTTCGGAGAGCAGCCTATCGGAGTCCTCGTCCATAGCTGGACGACCCAGCAGGAACTGATCGCCGAAGTCATCGAGATGCTCTCCCTGACCCTGAAGAACGAACTGGTGACAAGGGATCTGATCAAGGCTCGTTCTGAAGCGGAAAGTGCCAGTCGCTCGAAAGGCGAGTTCCTCGCCAACATGTCGCACGAAATCCGCACCCCGATGAACGGCGTCCTCGGCTTCTCCAACCTCCTTCTCGACACCCCGCTCAACGACGAACAACGCGATTACGTCAACACCCTGCGCAATTCCGCTGAAGCCCTCCTGAGCATCATCAACGACATCCTCGACTTCTCCAAGATCGAAGCCGGTAAGCTCGATCTCGAAATGATCCCGCTCGACCCCAGAGGAGCGGCCCACGACGTCGCCGAACTCCTGCTTCCCCTGTGCGAGAAAAAAGACATTCAGCTCCTCGTCGACATCGCCCCGGAGGTGCCGGCTAGCTTCCTCGGCGACCCCGGGCGCTTTCGCCAGATCCTGCTGAACTTGACTTCCAATGCGATCAAATTCACTCTCAAGGGCAATGTTCGAATTTCCCTCAATATCCGAGGAGATCGCCTCCGTTGCGACATCCGCGACAGCGGCATCGGCATCTCTGAGGACAAGATCGGCAAGCTCTTCAGCGCCTTCGAGCAGGCCGACGCCTCGACCACGCGCAGATTCGGCGGCACCGGCCTCGGCTTGGCGATCTGCAAACGACTGGTCCATCTCATGCACGGGGAACTCGGCTGCACTTCGATACCAGAGGAAGGCTCGACCTTCTTCTTTGAACTGCCCCTGTTGAACCCGGTCGCGCCCGATAGAGCCAAGCCCTTAAGCCCCTTCTTCTACGAGCTCCACCTGTCATCGCCAGAAGAAGCCGAGCTGCTGGCCGGTGCCCTGGCACAACTCGGCGCCCGACCGGTCGAGGCCAATAGCCCGGCAGCCATGGTCCTCACCTTCGCCGAGGGCAATGGCGAAAATCTGCCCCTCATCAATGGCGGCAAACTCTTTGCCCTCTGCTCGCCCCGGCAGCGGCCCGATCGCGCCAGCCAGGTGAACCAGGGTATCCAGGCGCTGATCAATCGGCCCTTGGTCAAAGCCTCCGCCTTGCTCGATGCGGTTTTCGGCAAAACCCTGGAAGAACGCCCGGCCCTCTTAGGTACCCCAGGCAAGGACGCGTGCGCCATCCGTCCCAATGTCAAAGTTCTGCTCGCCGAGGACAACGCCGTCAACCAGAAACTCGCGGTTAAGGTCCTCAATATGATTGGTTGCAGCGTCGATGTCGCCGCCAATGGCCAGGAGGCTCTGGAAATGCTTGCCAAGTTCCGCTATCCTCTGGTCTTCATGGACTGTCAGATGCCTGAAATGGACGGCTACGAAGCGACTCAAATGATCCGTCAAAATGAAGGCCAGACTGGTCACCACCAAGTCGTCATCGCCCTCACCGCCAACGCCATGCAAGGCGACGACGAGAAATGCCGGCTCGCCGGTATGGACGACTATCTCACCAAGCCCCTCCGCCGCGAGGATCTGATCCGCATCCTCAGTAAGTGGATCCCCGGTTTCCAAGCCCAATAAATAAAGGGTTTTAGGGGTTTTAGGGGTTTTAGGGGTTTTAGGGGCGAACAGCCTACAACCCGTACACCTCTTCCAACCCCTACAACCCTTAAAACCCTTAAAACCCTTAAAACCCTTAAAACCCTGAATCACCTATGCTCTACCGTCGTTTTGGCCGCACCAACTTGCAGATGCCCGTCTTCTCCTGTGGCGGCATGCGCTACATGCAATCCTGGGAGGATCTCCGTCGCGATCAGATCGACGCGGCCAATCAGGACAATCTCCGCCGCACCATTCACCGCGCCTTCGAGCTCGGCATCAATCATTTCGAGACTGCCCGAGGCTACGGCTCGTCGGAAGTGCAAATGGCCCCGGTGATCGCCGAGCTGCCGCGTGACCAAATCATCCTGCAGACCAAGGTTCAACCGAGGGCGGATCCGAAAGAGTTTGAGGCGGAAATCATCAGCTCCTTCGCTAATCTGGAGGTGGATCGTGTCGACCTGCTGGCGATTCACGGCATCAACACCCAGGAGCAGCTCGACTGGGTCACGGGACACTGCCTGCAGATCTGTGAACACTGGCGCCAGCGCGGCTTCTTCCGTTTCCTCGGCTTCTCCACCCATGGCCAGACCGATCTGATCCGCCGGGTCATCGCCACCGATGCCTTCGACTACGTCAACCTGCACTGGTATTACTTCAACCAGCGCAACCGCGCCGCCGTCGACGACGCCACCGCCCGCGAGATGGGGGTCTTCATCATCTCTCCCTCAGATAAAGGCGGGCGCCTCTATGATCCGCCCGACAAGTTGCGCCAGCTCTGCGCGCCGTATTCCCCAATGGCCTTCAACAATCGCTTTTGCCTGCAGAACACCGATGTCCACACCCTGTCCATCGGCGCGGCCCGTCCCTCCGACTTCGACGAGCATCTGGCCAGTCTCGCCGGCCTCGACGATCGCGACAGCGTCGCTGCGATCGAAACCGCGATTCAGGCCGAAATGGCAGCGCGCCTCGGGACCGAATGGCTGACCAAGTGGGATCGGAATCTCCCGGCGATCGAGGAGACGCCCGGGCGGATCAACCTGCTCGACATTCTGCGTTTGCATAACCTCGCCTTTGCTCTTGGCATGTTCTCCTTCGGCAAGATGCGCTACCAACTTCTCGGCAAGAAGAACCACTGGTTCCCCGGCGAGCAGGCCAGCGACTTCGATGAAGGAGCGATGCGTACAGCCGTGGAGAAATCCGGTCACGCGGATCCGACGCGAGTCATCGCGGTTTTGCGGGAAGCGCATCTCTGGTGGAAAGAATCATGATCCGCGGCGAAGACTTTCCCGACGGCATGTCGGCGGTGATGATCAAGGAAATGCGGCAGTCGCTGCGCTCCCGCAGCTTCACCCTCACCTTCGCCTGTTATCACATTCTCCTCATCGCGATCTTGTTGATCAGCTTCAGCACGGAAGCGATGAGCCAGGCGATCATTTTCACGGCGGCCTTGCCGATGCTCATCATCCCGGCTCTCCACGCTGGCGATGCGATCAATAGCGAAATCCGCCAAAACACCCTGCCGATGCTGTTTCTCACCCGCCTCACCTCGTGGCGCATTGTCACCGGCAAATGGCTCAGCGCCAGCCTGGTCGGAGTGCTCTTCCTGACCTCGTCCCTGCCCTATGCCGTCGCCCGCTACTTCATCGCCAAAGGCAACTTCCTCGAAGACGTCTTGATCTTGATACTTTTCTGCCTGCTCGGCGCGGTGATGGCCGCGACCAATCTCTGCCTCGGCAGCGCCCATCCGAACTTTGCCAGCGGCAGCATGCTCAAGCGCCCACGCGGCGGCGGCATCTTGATCCTCATTCTGATGTTCATCTTCGGGCCGATGCTTCTTTCTGGCTTTGTCATGCGCGGTATGATGCGCGGTGGCGGGGGATTCAGTTCCGGATCTGGCTTGGAAAGTGGCTTGGTTTGGGGGGCTTTGTTGACGGCGCCGATTGTGATTTTTCTGATGCTGAAACTTGCCACTGCCGGCATGGCTCCCTCCAGCGAAAATCATGTCCGCGGACGCCGTCTCTGCGTTCTTGCCGCCTTGATCTGCTGCGCCATTGGGGACGGCTTTTTCCCGATTCTCGCCATGGTCTGGGGTTTGGTTCTTCTCGTCGACCTCTTTGCCCCCGAGGGACGCAATGCCGAGGCGGTGCGCCCTCTCACGCGTAGTTGGCTGCGCGGGGCGCAGGAACTGTATTTTGCGCCCCGCTTGTTTTCGGCCTTTTGTTTCCATCTCGTCGGTATCGTGTCGCTCGGCTTCGCCTACCGCGCTGACTTGCCGATGGAGCCCCTTTGTGCGCTCGGCTTGATCCTTTTGATCGGGGAGATCCTGAGCTTGGTATTGCGGCAGATTGGAGCCGCCCCGGTGATTGTTCTCGTCTGCATGATGTTCTACAGCTTCCTGGCCGTCGCAGACAGTGATTATCGCCCAGCGATGCTTTGGGTGCCGCTGATTCTAGCTCCCCTCGGCATGATTTTGCACTTCGCCTATCGCCAGCATGTCATCCTGCTTTTCCTGCTTGCCGAGTTCCTGCTCTTCATCGCCTGTTTGGTCATGAAGCTCAACCCCTTTGAACGGGATGTCGTCGGGGGCTGTCATGTCATGGGCTTGGTGGCGATGATTCCCTTCTTCGTCCTCCTCGGCCAAAGTGGCGCCAACCATCTGGATTTTGTCCGGCGTTTCCGCCGTGATCCCTAAAAACAGCTCAGGGCGGCTCCTTGCGGAGCCGCCCTGATTCTTGGCCGGCGAAGAATTATTTCTTGTCGGCTTTTTGGGCTTCTTCTTTCTTGACTTCGGGCTTGGCTTCGGCCTTGTCGCCTTTGGTTTCGATCGAGGTGGCGGTCATGGTGTATTTGACGGTGACCTTGTCGCCGACTTTGATGGCGCCGGCGGTTTTGGTGGCGGCGCTGCGGGCGATTTCCCATTTGCCGTCGTCCTTGGTTTCGACGACGATCTTGCTGTCGGTGACTTCGACCACCGGGCCGGTGACTTGGTAGGATTTGTCGGCGGCGGCGGCGCTGAGGCTGAGGGCGAGAAGGGCGGCGAAGAAGGGAGCGACTTTCATGGCTGGGATCCTTGGGTTTGATCGGAGAATCGTGGCGGCCGGAATTCGGCCGCAGGAGACAATAGCTGCCGGATACTGAGGCAGCAAGCGACGAGGTGATTCCAAACTCGGCCGATTCTTGCAGCCATTTCTTGTATTGCAGGGGAATCTGTCATAGCTTGTGATTGAAGCTAACTTGCGTTCACTCAAGCAGGAGGCCGTCATGAATCGTGCCACAAGTCCATTATCCGAGGCCATGGGGTCTCTCGCTCGTCGCCTCCGGGCGAAGCATCTCGACTGTCGGGTCTGGCTGCGTGACGACGGCATTCTGCAGGCGCTGGATGATGCATCGACCGGCGATGCGACTTCTCTGCCCTGTCTGTCGATGAGCCTGAGCCTAGAATTGAAGGAGTCCTTTGGTCTTGCCGGCGAGGCCTGGTCGATGCCCTTGCTGAGCCACGGGCGCGAGCTCGGAGTGATGCTTATCGGCGGCACCGGGATTGAGGCGGCGATGCCGCTGATCTCGACCCTGGTGGAGCACAGCCTGGAGCTGGTGACGGCCGTTCACTCCAATCAAGCGGAAACCGAGCTCTTCGCGTCGATCTCGCGGCGAACCAATTACGCCGTCCTGATCACCGATGCGGAAGGCCGGATTGAATCGGCGAACGAGGCTTTCACCCAGCTCTCTGGCTACCGCCTCGAGGAAGTCAAAGGCCGCAAGCCCGGGGAATTCCTGCAAGGAGCCTCGACGGACCACGGCGCCATCGCGAGAATGCGGGCGCATCACCTCGCCGGCCGGGGCTTTCACGAGATCCTCTGCAATTATCGCAAAAACGGCCAGGCCTATTGGGTCGACATCGAAGTCGAACCGATTTTCGACGGCAGCGGCAAGCTGACTCATTACATGTCGATCGAGCGAGATGTCAGTGCCCAGGTCGCGACCTTGGAAAATCTCCGCCGCGCTCATGAGGACGCTGAGACATCGACGAAGTACAAGGCAAATTTTCTTTTGACCTTGTCGCAAGAGTTGCGGACTCCGCTGAATAGCGTCATCGGCTATGCGGAATTGATGCTCAGCGAGGCGGGGCTCGCCGCCAGCCATCTTGAGCAGCTTGGCTACATCCGCAATTCCGGCTTGCAGCTGCTCGACATCATTCAGGAAGTGACCGAGTTTTCAAGCCTGGAAAACAGTCTCTTGAAAGTGGAGAAAAAATCCTTCGAACCCTTGGCCGAGCTCGATGTCCTGCGCGAGCAGATCCTGCCGCGTTTGCTTCCCGCTCAGGACTTGGTCTTCGACATCAGTCCGGACTTTGAATCGCGGGCGCTTGGTGATCCGGATCGCATCCGCGACGTCCTGCGCCATCTGTTGGTGAATGCGGTGAACTTCACTCCCAAGGGGACGATCACCTTGCGCGCCTGGCGGCTGGAGGAGAATCTGTTCTTCGAGGTGTCGGACAGCGGCGCCGGCATGGATGAAGCCACCCTCGCCAATCTCTTCAAGCCCTTCACCCGCAGCGGCGAAAATTCGGCTTTGCGTTTTGGCGGCGCCGGGGTCGGACTCTGCATCGTCGACAAGCTTTTGAAGCTGATGAAAGGCGGCATCACAGTCAAGTCGCGCCTCGGCGAAGGCTCTTGTTTCAGCCTTCATCTCGAGGCGCCGCTGCATTGTGGTGACATCGCGCCGCAAGCTGAACAAGGCGATTGGAGCGGACGGCGATTCCTCGCCGTCGATGACAATCTGGTGAACCTGCAATTGCTGCGGCGTCTCTTGGAGCGCGGTGCGGCCGAAGTGCTCCTTGCCCGTGACGGCGAAGAAGCCCTGGAGCTGGCCCTGAAGGAACAGCCGGATCTGATCCTGATGGATCTGGAAATGCCGGTTTTGAACGGCATTGACGCGACCCGCCGTTTGCGCCAAGCTGGCTACACTCGCCCCATCATTGCCCTCACGGCCCACACCGATGATTCACTCCGAGTCGAAGCATTGGTGGCTGGTATGGATGACTATCTTTTCAAGCCGGTCCGCAGCTTCCTCGATCTCAGTAAAACCATCGATCGCCATTTGGAACTCAAGCAAACCGCGGATGGCGGGCAATAAAACGGTGAGGGACTGAGGGAGTAGCGGGCAGGCGTATCCAAGACGCCTCATCCAACATGCAGGGAAGCCCCGCGCATGGTTTTTATACACTCGTCGTCCTGTTGCTCGACCCCTTGCGGGTCGGACATGGTAGCCCAGCGGTCGAGCCGCATCGGCGATGACCCTGGGTTTGCGATCCCCGCATTCCGCCGACCCGCATCGGGACGCACAGCGTCAGCTCGAACTCTGTGCGACCCGCACGGGGTCGGGAACTCATTTCAAGCACAAACCCAGGGTCGAAGCGACCCTGGGCTACCATGTGCGACCCG
>JAYTMY010000145.1:0-9412 GCA_043748535.1 Lentisphaeraceae bacterium
ATATTTTTGGGGTCCGGGAAGATTTCGGACGGGATCTAGCAGCCGCCGTCGAAGTCACCGAGAACCGGGTCCACCGCGGCACCAGTATCGGGCATGGGAAGCTCTTCCTGGAGGGGACCTCAACTTGACCATTCCCTGATGGATTGTACGCTTGAACTAGCGAATTTGGATTCAGAGTCTCTAAAACGAAGCCGACTCCCTGCTCCCAGTTCGGAATTTCCACAAAACGGACTAAAAATGCAATACGTACTGATCATTCATGAAGTCAAAGACTACCCAGCGTGGAAGAAAGTCTTTGATGCTGCGGCGGGAATCCGGAAAGCTGCCGGTGAGTTATCCTACCAAGTTCTGAGCTATGAGAAAGAGCCGAATAAGATCGTTCATTTTTCTCACTGGCAGTCGATCTCGCACGCAAAAGCCTTCTTTGAGTCGCCCCAGCTAGTGAAGATCCGGGAAGAGGCTGGGGTGAAGTCGCCAGAGTTCATCTATCTGGATCAGATCGAGGCAGGAACCCTCTGAATTTTAGCTCGAATAGGCTCCTCAGTTCGAGCTTTTCCGTAGCTTCCTTAGCTCCCTTGAGCTGCGAGACGGCGGGCGGGGCAAGTCCTGAGCTCATCCGGGTTTGCGGGTTCCGCATTCGGGCCATGTCGGATTAAATTGCCAATACTGGCCAAAGAGTCGGGCATGTACGAGTCACAAGCTTGGATAAAATCCGGAACGATAGCTTCCGGGGAATGGCTTCTGCAGCTCCAGCTCCTAATTTATTGACAACCCATGACGATGCGCCGCCAGCAACGATGGACTCTTTCCCGCCTAGCTCTCAAGGATCCGCCAGCATGCTCAGCACCTACTTCTCTCACCGCACGGAAGATCTCTTCGAGCACCTGCGTCAGCATCTAGCCGCGAGCCGAGATCCCTTGGCGCCGGAGATCCTCCTGGTGCAGTCGCAAGGCATGGCGCGCTGGCTGCAACTGGAGCTGACCAAGGTCGACGGCATCGCAGCACATCTGTACCTGCCCAATCCCCGCGCCTTCATCGAACAGGTGTTGGTGGCCTGTGGCTGTTTGGCGCCGCAGGCCGGCCGGACCCTGCCTTTCTGGGGTCAGGGTGGTTTCGCCGCGGAGCGGCCTTGGCTGGATCGCGAGATCCTGGTCTGGCGCATCCTGGCGGCCCTGACCGAGCAGCACGAGGGTTCCGAGCTGCATGCCTATGTCAAGGGCGATGCCTTGCGCGGCTTCCGCCTGTCCTCGCAACTGGCCCAGGTTTTCGACGACTACCAGCTTTTCCGCTTTCAGGATTTGATTGAATCCTGGCAGAAGGGACACCCGGGCCGCAGTGGCACTCTGGGCAAGAGCCTGCCCGCCGGAGTCGAGTCCTGGCAGCGGCCGCTGCTGACCAGTCTGCTCCAAGGCCGACCCGAGGGCCGGGCCTTGAGTTTCAGCAGCGCCCTGCACCAGTTCCTCCGTCTCTCCCCGAACGAATTGCAGCGCCGTCTGGACGAACGCCAGCTGCCGCAGCGGATCAGCATCTTCGGCATGGCGGCGCTGCCGCCCGATTTCCTACGCTTCTTCGCCCATCTCGGCCAAGTGCGTGAACTGTCTCTCTTCGCCTTCAACCCCTCCAGTGAATTCTGGGGCTCCGACAGCCGCCGGAGCGCCCGCCTCGCTCTGTGCAGCGGCGAGCGGCGCGACCTGATCGATCACCCCCTACTCGGCGCCTGGGGACGCCAGGGCAAGGACTTGCTGACCCAGCTCCTTGAACTTGACGAACTCAACCCGGATGGTCAAGAATCCCTCTGCGACATCAACTTCCTGGACTCGGCTGAAGTCGCCGCACCACACAATCTGCAGTGCCTGCAAGAGTCAGTGCTCGCCGCCATGCCGGACTTCAGTCACTTCAACCCGCCCCTCTACTCCTTTGACGCGGCGGCACTCGGCGACGACTCCCTCGGCTTCCACTCCTGCCGTTCGCCGCTGCGCGAAGTCGAGATATTGCGCGATTTCCTCCTCCGCCAATTCGCCATCGACCCCACCCTGCGCAGCGAAGACGTCTTGATTTTGACTCCAGATCTGGAAACCTATGCGCCGCTGGTGCAGGCGGTGTTCAGCCGGGCCGAACCGAAAAGCCTGCCGATCAGCATCGCCGATGGCGGCGGCACTAGCCTGTCGCCCTCGGCCGCGGTGCTGCTCAAGCTCCTCGGTCTTGGTTCGAGTCGCTGCACCGCCTCGGAACTGCTCGGCATCCTCGAGTTCCCTGCGGTCGCCAAGCGCTTCAAGCTGGAAGTCGAAGACCTGCAACTGCTGCGCGGCAAACTGAAAGCCGCCGGCCTGCACTGGGGTCTCGACGCCGCGCATCACCGCGAAGACTGCGGCCATGCCTTTGCCGAATTCTCCTGGGACTGGGCCTTGCAGCGCCTGATCAGCGGCTACGCTGTCGGCGACGCCATTCTGCCCGGCCTGGCGGCGGTGCCGATGAACTCGCGCAGCGAAACGGTGGCCTTGAACTCCCTGCTGAATTTCCATGATGTCGTGGTCCGATTGCGCGAGAACTTGCGGCCGCCGCAAAGCCCGGAACAGTGGCAGTCCCTGCTCGCCGATCTGCTCGAGGATTTCTTCGAAACGCCGCGCGATGACAAAGAGCTGCACCGCGACCTCTCGGCCCTGCACCGCGGCGTCGGCCACCTCGCCAACGCTTGGCGCGAAGCGGACTTCAAGCAGCCTCTTGCCGCGCTCGCGGTACGTGCCGCGCTGCAGGAATACTTGGAAAGCCCCGATGACAGCGCCGCCGGCTTCATCCGCGGCGGCATCACCCTGGCGCGGCTGCTGCCGATGCGCTCGATTCCGGCCCAGGTGATCGCCTTGATCGGCATGAACGAGGGCGGCTTCCCCCGTCAAGACCGCCTCCCCTCCTTCAATCTGATGCGCCAGGATCCGCGCCTCGGGGATCGCTCGGCCAGCGCCGACGACCGCTTCCTCTTCCTCGAAACCCTGATGGCGACGCGGCGAAAGCTCTTCCTTTCCTGGATCGGCCGCGATGCCCAGAAGGAAGACCACCTGCCGCCGGCAACGCCAGTGGCCGAGCTGCTCTCCTGTCTCGGCAAGCTGCCCGGGGAGGGTTCTTGGATCCATGAACCGCCGATGCACCCCTTTTCGCCGAAAACTTTCACTGGCGCCGGCACCTATTCCGCCACCTACGCGCAAGCCTGCAATGGAATGCGGCAAAGCGGCCAGCTTCCGCCCTTCTGCGCCGCGCCGCTGCCCCTGCCGGAGGAATGGCGCCGCGACGGACTGCGCCTCAGCCTGCGCGACCTCGAAACCCTGCTCCGCAACGGCCCGAAATTCTTCTGCGAAAAACGCCTCGGCCTCTACTTCGGCGAGCGCAACGACGAGGAGATCGACGACGCTGAAAGCTTCAGCGAGCCCGATACCCTGGCGCAACACAGCCTGAAGCAGCAGATGCTCGACGAGATGGATAAAAAAAAGTCTGACAACGAGGTACTGCAAAGCCTGTCGCTCCGCCGCGCCGGCGACCTGCCCTTCCGCAGCGCCGAGCGCAAAGCCATCCTCAACGAGTGCCTGCTGCCGATGCGGCAGCTCGCCGCCAAGCCGATGAGCCCGGCCGCCAGCTTCAACAGCTTCTCCTGCACCCACACAGTCGACGATGTCACCATCCATTTCGAAGCGGAAATACCTGCTTCTCCCCAGTGGCATGCCCGCTGCCTGTCGACTCTGATGGACGAGAACGGAACCAAGCTGAAAAAGCCGCATTATCTGGTCCGCCACTGGGCTGCCGCTGCCACCTTCGCCGCCCGCGACTCCGCTGGTGTCTACACCCTGAACGCTCCGGATTCAAGTCACCCGATCAGCCCTCCCCTGACTCTGACGGCCCTGCTCAATCTCGCCCTGCAAGCCCTGCGTCAGCCGCTGCCCGTGTCGGAAAACCTCCTGACAGCGCTCGGCACCGGCACGCCGGATTGGCAGAAGCTGTGGAGCGGCGGCTTCAATGCACCAGGGTCCGCCTCTGACCCCTACTTCCGCCTCTGCTACGGCGATGACACCCCATGGGAAAGCGCCGACACTCAAGCGTTCATCAGCTCCCTGCTGCCACCCGCCAATCCCCCGGCGGCGAAACCCCGTCGCGCCAAAGCTTAAACCGGAACCAGGCCCAGCATGAAAACTCTCGACCTTTTGCGCCGTCCGCAAGCCGGCACCTGCCTGATTGAGGCCTCCGCCGGCACCGGCAAGACCTACTCGATCGCCGCGCTCTACCTCCACTTCATCCTCGCCGGCCACAAGCCCGAGGAGATCCTGGTGGTCACCTTCACCAGCGCCGCCACCAAGGAGCTCAGGGACCGCCTGCGCAGCCGCCTCTTCGACGCCGCCGCCGCACCCGAAACCTGCGCCGACGCCGCCCTGCTGGCACTCTACCCCGAACCACAGCAAAAACTGCGCGCGGCACTGCTCGATATCGACCGTGCCTCGATCTTCACCATCCATGCCTTCTGCCAACGGGTACTGCAGAACTACGCCTTCGAATGCGACAGCCCCTTCGGCGTCGAGCTGCTCACCGATTCCAGCCAGATGGATGCCGAGATTCTCCAAGGCTGGCTGCGACGCGAGATCTATCCCCTGGCGGAAGAGCAGACGGTCGATCTCGCAGCGTGGCTGCCACTGCTCAACTCCATCCTCAAGAAGCAGCGCCAGAATTCGCCCCTGCCCCCGCTCGAAAATCTCCCCGCCGGCATGGAGGCCCTGCAGAAATTTGCCGCCGAGATCGGCGAGCTGGAAGCCCGCGAGAAGGAAAACCGCGCCGCCCTGACCTATGACGATCTGATCAGCCAGCTCCACAAGGCGCTGCATCAGCTGCCCCGCCGCGAGGCCCTCAAAGACGCCTTGCGCCGCGACTACAAGGTCGCCCTGGTCGATGAATTCCAGGACACCGACCGCCGTCAGTACGAGATTTTCAGGACCGTCTTCGGCGAAAACCCCGCCAGCTTCTTCTACATGATCGGCGACCCCAAGCAGTCGATCTACCGCTTCCGCGGCGCCGATATCAACTCCTACCTGAAGGCCAGCCAAGACGCGAAACACCATTACTCGCTGGGCACCAACTACCGCTCCGAAAGCGCCTTCGGCGATCAGCTCAACCGCTTCTACCTCGCCAGCTCCGATCCCTTCCTGCTGCAACAGCAAATCGCGTACCAGAAGATCGACTACAAGCTCGAAGCGAAGCGCACCGGCATTCTGCGCGACCCGCAAAATCTCCTTCGCGGCCGCCATCTGCATTTCCTCGGGGACGGTCAGGCGGGCAACAAGGACGACAGCAGCCATCTCATCAAGGAGCAGATCGTCGAGCAGATCGCCGCGCTGCTTCGCGGCGGGCTCAGCTTCGAGAAGGACGGCGTGTCGCGGCCCTTGCAGGCGGCTGACCTCGCCATCCTGGTGCGCACCCACAAAGAAGGCGCAACCTTGCATCAGGCGCTGCGCCGCCGCGGCCTGAAAGCCGTCTCCGGCAAGAGCGGCAGCATCTTCGAGTCGCAGGAAGCTTCGGAGCTGCTGTCGCTACTGGCCGCCGTGCATCATCCCGGCAACTCGGAAATCCGCCGTGCCCTCTCCACTCGTTTCTTCGCCTTGACCGCCGAACAGCTCGCCGGCCTTGAGGACGCCGCACTCACGACCTACGCCGAGCATTTCCGCCAAGCCCGGCAGCGCTGGAGCAAGCGCGGCGTCTTCCCGATGCTCACCCGTTTTGCCGAGCAGAACAGCTTCATCTCCCGCCTCGCCACGCATCCCCAGGGCGAACGCATTCTCACCAACTACCAGCACCTCGCCGATATCCTCCACCTGCACGAAGTCGCCAGCCGCTGCGGGCCCGAAGACTTGTTGGCCTTCCTGCGGCAGTCGCTCCGTGAACCCGGTAAGGAGGACGAAAACACCCAGCGCCTCGAGTCCGATGGCGACGCCATTCGCATCCTCACCGTCCACTCCTCCAAAGGTCTGGAATTCCCCATCGTCTTCCTGCCCTCATTCTGGTATAGCAACATCCATGGCTTCACGGACATTCACGCAGTGCGGGACAGCGAGGGGAAACAGCACTTGCAGTACCTCGACGAGAAATCGGCGAAGGCGGAAGCCAGCCTGCGGCAAGGCGCCCTGACCGAGGATGCCCGACTCCTCTATGTCGGCTTGACCCGCGCCGCCAATGCCTGCTTCGTCGCCCTGCCCGATTACACCTCACGCAATACTACGGCGATCAAAGACGCCGCCCTCGCCAATCACTTCGGCCGCCCCGATCGCGCCGCCCTCCTCGGCGAGCTCGCCGCCATCGATATTCCCGTCACCGCCCCCCTGTACGCCGAGACCAGTGTCCCGGCGGCAGCTGGCCCCGGAAATGACGCGCCGGTCGCCGCCCTCCCCTTCCCGGCTGAGCGCGACATCCGCCTCAGCGCCAAAATCCAGTCCTTCTCCGCCTTGACCCAGCACGCCGAGCACAGCCCGGTGGAAATCCTCGCCGGCGAAGAGGACGATCCCGATGGCCTCGCCCCCGTCGCGATTAACGACCCCGCAGCCCGCCTCGCCCGCCAGAACGCCTGGGGCATGTGCGGCCCGCGCAAAGTCCGCCGCGCCGCTGATTACGGCAACGCCATCCACGGCGCCTTTGAAACCGCCGATTTCGGCAACGAAGCAAGCTGGCGCCCAGCCCTCATCCGCAGCCTGCGCAGCAACGGCTTCGTCGCCGAAACCCAGGAGGAGAAAATTCAGGAGCATCTGCAGCTGCTGGAAAACACCCTCCGCGCCGACATCGACGATCCCTTTGCGCCCGGCAATAGTCTGCGTTTGTCGCAAATCCTCCTTGCCGATCGTGTCGCCGAGATGGAATTCCACTTCCGCCTTGCCGGCCAAGCTGAGGGATTAAAACGCTTCTTCAAGGACCGCGGCGGCATCTTCGCCCAGTATGCGGCACGCCTGCCCGAGTTCCGCCCCGAGCAGTTGCAAGGATTGATGAACGGCAAGGCCGACCTGATCTTCCGTCACCAAAAACGCTACTACATCCTCGACTGGAAAACCAACGACCTTGCCAAACATCCCGCTCAGGATCTCGCCCACGCGGCCGAAGCCGAAATGATCTCCGCCCATTATCTGCTGCAGTACCACATCTATGCGGCCGCCTTGCATCTCCACCTGCGGCGCTGCCTCGGTGACCGCTACCAGCCTGACCAGCACTTCGGCGGCGTCATCTATCCCTTCGTCCGCTACGCCCATCAGCCAGGTGGCGTCTATCGCGACCGACTCAGCGGTCAGGAATTGACCGCTTTCGCCGCACTTCTCAGCCCCTCCTGAATCCCTCACTCCAGCCCCGGCCATCACCATGTTCGTCTTCAACACTCTCGACCGCCGCTTCGCCGAGCTGGCCGTCTCCCATCACCCTCAGCCGAGTGAGGGCATGCCTCATTACTGCCGCCTGGTCAGCGCCCTCGCTCGCGATGGCCACAGCTGCCTCGATCTCGAGCGCCTGAAAGACATCCGCTGGAGCCCAGACGGCGAGGACGAGGGGCCCGGCTCCGATCAGCATCCCGATTTCGCCGAAGCCGATTACACCGGCCACCCGCTTCTCGTCCTCCAAGGACGGCGCTTGCAGCTCAAGCATCTGCGAGACAAGGAAAGCCTGGTGCGCGACCGGCTGCAGCAGCTGGCCTCCGCCAGTCTGCCCTTAAACCCGGAAGCCCTCGCCTCCCTGAATCAGGCCTTCCCCGCCACCGTGATCCGCAGAGTCGACCAAAGCGACACCGGCTTGGTCAACTACCAGAAGGTCGCAGCCTATGCCGCCCTGCGCTCCCACCTGACGGTCATCACCGGCGGCCCCGGCACCGGCAAGACCACCACCGTGCGCCAGCTCATCAAAGTGCTGCAAGGACAGGACCCCGGACTGCGTGTCCTGCTCGCCGCCCCCACCGGCAAGGCGGTCAACCGCCTCAGCCAAAGTCTGCACGGCGACGGCTTCAAAATCCTCACCCTGCACCGCCTCCTCGAATACCACCACGGCACCGGCTCCTGCCGGCGCAATGCCGCCCGCCCACTCGCCGCCGATGTCGTCGTCATCGATGAAGTCTCAATGGTCGGACTCGACATGTTTGCCTCCTTGCTGCAAGCCCTGCCCCCCTCCTGCCGCCTCATCCTTCTCGGCGACAAGGACCAGCTCGCCGCCGTCGAGACCGGCAGCGTCCTCGCCGACATCTGCGCCCACGCCGCCCCCTTGAACCAGTTCTCGGCGGAATTCCGCGACGACTATCCCGAAACGAGCCGTCTCGCCGTCTCGCCCAGCCCCCATCCTTTGCGCGATCGCGTCGTCGTGCTCGAATACACCTATCGCAACGAGAGCGCCCCCGCCCTCGCCCAGGCTGCCGCCGCCATCAATTCGGGACGCTTGCCAGCCCTGGAGAGTCAAATCCCGGAAGCCTGGCTGGAGCTGCATCGCGACGATTTCCGCCCCCGCCCCGGCCCGGTGACGGCCGCCGAAGTTGCACGCCTGCTCGGCTCCGCCCGCCTCCTCGCCGCGGTCAACCAGGGTTCCTTGGGCGTCGACAACCTCAACCAGCTCGCCTGCCAGAAGCTCTTCCACCGCCGCCCCGATGCCGACTTCCCCGGCAAACAGATCATCATCACCGCCAACTCCTATGAAAATGGCCTGTTCAACGGCGACACCGGCGTCCTTCTTGCCGATGCCGCCGGCGAACTGCGCACCTGGTTCCCCGACCCCGCCGCTCCCGACGGCCTGCGCCATTTCTCCCCCGCCTTCCTGCCACCCCACCAGGCCGCCTTCGCCATCAGCATCCACAAATCCCAAGGGTCTGAATACGGCGCCGTCCTCTGCGTCCTCCCCAGCCGCGACAACCCGGTGCTCACCCGCTCCCTCATCTACACCGCCATCACCCGCGCCAAGATGCAGTCGCTCCTGTTTGATCCAGCCAAGTTGCTGGGCCAAGTGGTCAGCCGCGTCAACCAAGCGCACACCGGCTTGTTCCCGACTCTCCGCTAACGCTCTCGCCATCCAGAGCCTTTCGCTTCCGGCTGCCTAGGCAATCCTTGGCAAACTCCACCCGCACGGCAAATTGCTCCAAAACAACTGCGGATAATTGTGATGTCCAAGCCCCCAACCCTTCCCCCTGAGCAGACCTTGCTGATCAAGCTCATCGGCCAGCTCGAAATGGCGCGTTACCGGATCCGAGAAAGTCAGAACCCGGAAGACAAGATGGCAGAAATCGCCCGCACCTGGAAACTGGTGACAGACGCCGCCGAGGCACATCAATCAGGGCACAAAGCCAAGTTGACGCAAGCTCAAAGGCAGCAACGCCTCGACGCCTTGGCCATCGCCAACCGGATCAAACGAGCCACCGGCCGCCTCGGTGGACGTC
>JAYTMY010000146.1:0-7579 GCA_043748535.1 Lentisphaeraceae bacterium
TGATTGACGCTCTTGCTGGCTTCGGACATGAATTCTCCACTTGCGGTCTGGCTTGAAAGGCCGCAATATAGAGCGGAACAGAAAATTCACCCGGGAGCCCTCAGATGCGCATCGTCTTCTTCATGGATCCGCTCAGCAGCATCCGCCCTGCTGGCGACAGCTCCTTCGCCCTGATGCTCGCCGCGCAGCGCCGCGGCCACGAAATCTGGCACTGCCAGCGCTCCGGCCTCAGCCTCGAGCACGGCACGGTGAAGATGACGGCCGCCCGTCTCGAAGTTGTCGATGAAGCCGCCCATCCCTGCCGCATCTTGGAACAGCGCGTCTTGCAAGGTGCCGACATCGAAGCGCTATGTCTCCGCAGCGACCCCCCGTTCGATCAGGATTATCTCACCGACACCTGGCTGCTCGATTTTCTGCCGCCCTCCTGCGTCTTTCTCAACTCGCCTGCAGGGATCCGCAATGTCTCGGAAAAACTCTGGTGCCCGCGCTTCACCCATCTGGTGCCGCCGACCTTGATCACCCCGGATGCCACGGCCTTCGCCGCCTTCCGGACCGAACACGGCGACATCGTGGTCAAACCGGTCGATGGCCACGCCGGACGCGGCGTCTTCCTGATTCTTCGCGGCGACCGCAATGCCGCCGTCGCCTTTGAAACCCTGTCGAGCAACGGCAAGCGCCCGGTCATCTTGCAGGCGGCCTTGGAAGGAGCCAAGACCGGCGACAAGCGCATCCTGCTGCTCGCCGGCGAGCCGCTCGGCGCCCTTTTGCGGGTTCATGGGGATGGCGATCACCGCAATAACTTCCGCGCCGGCGGCAAGCCCGTGCTCTGCTGTCTCGATGACGACGATCTTCGGATTTGCGCCGAGCTCAAACCCTGGCTGCAGAAACTCGATCTCGACTTCGTCGGCATCGATGTCATCGGCGGCCGTTTGATCGAGGTCAACGTCACCTCGCCGACCTGTATCCGCGAGATCAGCCGCTTCGCTGGCGAGTTCCTTGAAGACCGGGTGATTCAGCGTTTGGAAGAGAAACGCCGGCTTTGACTGTCTATCGCCGCTCCTGAAGCTCGAAACCGGGCAGCGCGAAGATTGGCATCAGGCCAGAATGGTTTTGATCAACTTGCCGGGTTCAACACCGGTAGGCTTGAGATCGACTCCCATGACGCGTTTACTGAGGCGGCTGGCATCGATGCCGAGGAGATGGCAGATGGTGGTGACCTGGTCGCGGGGGTGAACCGCGCCGTCGACAATGTTGAAGGCGAAGTCATCAGTGGCGCCATGAGTGGCCCCGGGCTTGATGCCGGCGCCAGCCATCCAACCGGTGAAGCATTTGGCGTGGTGGTCGCGGCCATCGCCGCCGCCTTGGGTGTAGGTGGTGCGGCCGAATTCGCCGCCCCAGACGATCAGGGTATCGTCGAGCAAGCCACGTTGCTTCAAGTCGGTGAAGAGGGCGTAGGTGCCGCGGTCGGTGGCGGCGCAGAGGCGGGGCAGGTCTTTGTTGAGCCCGCCGTGGAAGTCCCAGCCGCGCTGGTAGACTTGGGTGAAGCGGACATCACGCTCGGCGAGGCGGCGGGCCATCAGGCAGTTGTAGGCGAAGCTGCCGGGAATCTTGGCCTCCGGGCCGTAGAGGTCCCAGGTCGACTGCGGTTCCTTGGAGAAATCGGTCAGCTCGGGGACGCTCATCTGCATCTTGCTGGCCATTTCGTACTGGGCGATGCGGGCCTTGGTTTCGGGGTCGCCCCAGTCGTCGAAAGTGCGGCCGTTCTGTTCGTTAATGCCGTCGACCAAGGTGCGGCGCAGTTCGGGGCTCATGCCTTCCGGGTTTTTCAGGTAGAGGACGGGATCGCGTCCGGAACGGAGTGCGACGCCGGCATGTTGAGTGGGGATGAAGGAGCTCGACCAGAGGCGCGGCGTCACCGGTTGGCCGGAGGTACCGGGCAGGAGATTGGAGTTGAGGACGACGAAGCTCGGCAGATTGGCGTTGAGCGAGCCGAGGCCGTAGGACACCCAAGCGCCGAGGGCGGGGCGGCCGGGGAACATGGCGCAGGTGTTCATCAACATGATCGCCGGTTCGTGGTTGATAGCGTCGGAGTACATCGAGTGAATCATGCCGAGTTCATCGACGATTTTGGCGGTGTAGGGCAAGGCATCGCTGACCCAGCGTCCGGTCTTGCCGAACTGGGCGAATTTGCGCGGGCTGGCAAGGACGGTGAAGCGCGCCTGGCCGGAGCTCATTCCCGAGGGTTTGAAGTCGGCGCCGAGGACGGAGGGCGGCAGGTCCTTGCCGTGGAATTCGGCGAGGCGGGGTTTGTAGTCAAAGAGGTCCATGTGGGGCGGGCCGCCGGCCATGAAGAGCTGGATGACGCGTTTGGCCTTGGCTTTCGGCGCGGGTCCATGGCCATGCCCACCTTCAGCGGCGAAGCCGTCGAGTGAAGAAAGAGCCAAGGCGCCGAGGCCGGAATATTGCAGAAGATCGCGGCGGTTCATGGTGCTGCTCCTTAGTATGCGAAGTTCAAAGTTTAAAGTTGGGAGCTCAGTGATGTGATCAGTCTGATCGGTCGGATCGGACCGATCTGCGGATGCTGCCTCTGGTTTTCCCTAGTTGTGTCCCAGTTGTGTCCCAGTTCACTTATTCATGAATTCATCGGTGTTGAGGAAGATGCTGGTGAGGGCCATCCAAGCGGCGAGTTCATCGGGGTTCAAGCTGGCGGGGACCGGGCTGTCGCCTTGCTTGAGAAGCTGCTTGGAACTGCTGGGGTCGAGTTGGGTTTTGATCGTGGCGAGCCGGCTCAGGTAGGCGCTGCTTTCGCCGCTGGTGAGCTTGCGTCCGAAGCTGCGACGGGCGATGAAATCGAGTCGCTCCCTGGCGTCGGGGCTGGCTTCGAGGGCGTGCTGGGCGAGGACGCGGGCAGCTTCGAGGAAGGTGACGTTGTTCATCATCGCGAGGGCGGCGAGAGGGGTATTGGTGCGGTTGCGGCGGGCGCAAGCGGCGAGGCGGTCGGTGCCGTCGAAGATGTCCAGTTCGGGGTGCACCGCGGTGCGTTTCACCAGTTGGTAGACGCTGCGGCGATTGGCCATCGGGCCGGTGTGGCGATGGTATTCGTGGGTATCGGAGGGGTAGCTGTTTTCCCAGACGCCATCGGGTTGATAGCCGAGGAAGCTCGGGCCGCCGATTTTCTCTTGATTGAGCAGGCCGGCCGCTTGCAGGGCGGCGTCACGCAAGGCTTCGGCGTCGAGGCGGAAGCGCGGGGCGTGGCTGAGCAGGCGGTTGTGCGGATCTTTTTCGAGCTTGACAGGATTGATTTTGGCCGACTGGCGATAGGTCATCGACATCACCAGCTGGCGATAAACACGTTTCCATTGCCAGCCGTTTTGGCGGAAATCGACGGCGAGCCAGTCGAGCAATTCGGGGTGGCTGGGGCGATCGCCGACGATGCCGAAGTCTTCCGCCGTTTCGACCAGGCCGGTGCCGAAGAGTTCGACCCAGATGCGATTGACCGCGACGCGAGCGGTGAGGGGGTTTTCCGGCATGGTCAGCCATTGCGCCAGACCGAGGCGGTTGGCCGGGGCACCGGGGGGCGGCGGCGGCAGGAAGCCGGGAGTCGTGGCGTAAACCCTTTCAAGCCGGCTGCCGTAGTCGCCGCGACCGAGGATATGGGCAAAAGCCGGGCTGTTTTTCTCTTGGCAGACCAAGGTGCCGACGCCGAGTTTTCCGTCGTACATCTGCAGCAGGCTGTCGCTGACTTTTTTGCCTTCGCCGGGGTTGTTGGCGCCTTGGTAGTGAACGACCGAGACCTTGGCCGTCAGGGTGTCCATTTCCTGCTGCGCCTGAGCGATGTCGGTTTTCACAGCTTTGACCTTTTCATCCTCGGCGAAACAGGCCTTGCGAGCCATGTCTTTTTCGAAGGGCGTCCAGGCTTTGTCGGACTTGGCGTCGTGGCCAAGGTAATCGGGTTTGCCGGCCAAGACTTCCGCGATGGGATCGAGGATCGGCAGCTGCGCCACCGCCTCGGCCTGAAGGGCGTTTTTGTAGAGGCGCAGATCCAAGAAGCCGACACCTCGGAGCGGCGCTGCGCCCGCTTCGTCGCCGCCGCGGCGGCCGAAATTGAAGGGGCTGGCAGTGCGGATGCTGCCGCTGAGTTTGTCGTTGTCGATCTTGACCTCGAGCGCCTTGCCATTGAGGTAGAAACGGATTCCTCCGGCCTTGCCCGAGCCGTCATAAGTGGCGGCGACATGGACCCACTGGATCCGCGGGATGGCGACCTTGGTGCTGACCTTGAGGGCATTTTCCGGCCAGGCGTTGATCAGGTGCATGCTGATATGGCCACCCTCAAGGAAGAGATCCCAGCCCTTCAGTTTGCCGCTGCCGTCCATCTTCGACAGGATGGCGCCGCTGCCGGAACCTTGACCAAGGGGCTCCTCATTCCAGCGAACCCAGGTGGCGACGGTGAAAGGCTGGTCCTTGTCGAAGTCGCCGATGTCGGGGATCTGGTAACGGGTGTTGTTGTCGAGTCGGAAGGAGCCGCTGAGCAAGGGATATTCGTCCCACAGGGGCGGGGCGCTTTCGTACTTGAAGCTTTTGCCAGAGACGGCGTCGTGGATTTCGCCCTTGCTGGCGGCGCCTTCGTCGAGCTTGAAGCGGCTGACGAGATCAATCTTGGGCAGGATCTTGGGGCCTTGCGGTGAGCGCAACCAGGCCTCGACCTGGGCATCGGAATGATCAAGGCGGTTTTTGAGCTCGGCCTGGGCCTTGGATTTACGGGTGAGTGCGGCGTCGAAAGCAGCGCGATCTTCAGCCTTGGGCAGGACTTGGAAGGGCAGCCAGTGATCGGTGTCGTTGTGCCAGGGCTTTTCGCTAAGGTTGCCGAAGTAGGCGCTGAGCGAATAGACATCGCGCTGGGTGATCGGGTCGTATTTGTGGTCGTGGCAGACGGCGCAGCCGGTGCTCATGCCCATGAAGGTGATACCGAAGGCTTCGGTGCGTTCGCGTTTGACGTTGCACCACAGGTCCTGCGGGATGGCACCGCCTTCGCCCGAGGCGATGCCGGCGCGGACGAAGCCGGTGGCGACGAGGGAGTCGAGATCGCCATCGGGCAGGAGATCGCCGGCGAGCTGTTCGGTGACGAAGCGGTCGAAGGGCTTGTCGGCGTTGAAGGCCTTGATGACGTAATCGCGGTAGGGCCAGATCGAGCGATAGGCGTCGACGTGGATGCCGTGGGTATCGCCGTAGCGGGCGTAGTCGAGCCAGTAGCGGCCGCGGTGTTCGCCGTAGGCGGGCGAGGCGAGGAGACGATCGACGACTTTGGCGTAAGCGGCTTCCGGCTCGGCGGGGTCATTGACGAAGGCCTCGATTTCTGCCGGGCTGGGTAGCAGGCCGGTGAGGTCCAGGGTGACGCGGCGGATGAGCTGGGCCCGATCAGCTTCGGCGTTGGGCTTGAGACCTGCCGTTTCGAGCTTGGCGAGAATGAAACGGTCGACGGGGGTCTTGCCCCATTTCTGATTTTGAACGAGCGGCAGGGGCGCTTGTTTCGGCGCCTCGAAGGCCCAGTGGTCGCGGAATTCCGCGCCTTCCGCAATCCAGCGGCGGAGTAGCTTGATCTGAGCTTGATTAAGGCGTTTATCGGGATCCTGCGGCATCATCTCGTCGGGATCGGTGCATTCGATCCGTTCGACCAGCTCGCTCTCTTCCGGCTTGCCCGGGACGATGGTTTTTTTGCCGTCGTCGTTGACATGGGCGAGTGCGGCGGCGCGCAGGTCGAGACGGAGCTTGGCCTTGCGGCTCGAGGTGTCGGGGCCGTGGCAGTGGTAGCAGTAGTTCGACAGGATGGGTTGCACATCGCGGCTGTAATCGAGCTTGGCCTGAGCTGGAGCGTTGACGCTTTGGGCTTCGGTAACTGGAGCCGAGTGAGCTTTTGGCTTCGGGGCGGTGGCCTCCTCTTGCTGGCGGCAGCTGAGGGCGGCAAGGAAGAGGGCGATGGGGAGAAGATGTTTCATGTGTAATCCCAAGGAAAGTGAAGACGGCGGGTAGCGATTTCAGAGTGTCATTTTCATGTCTTGTTCCCTCTGTGCTGCGACAAAATACCAAGACGCCCAAGACCGCGGCATCAAGGGCGTCTTGAAGCGGTGAATCAGAATTTCTACAGATGAATCATGCGGCTTTTCGTCCGCGACGCCTCGGCGGCGAAGGCGATGCGGTGGCTCTCGATCGAAACCGCGATCGAGGTGAGCATCTCCTCCGGCGGGCAGGTCATCTCGCGGTGCAAGGCGCTCATCAGTCCGTAGTCGCCGCCGCCGTGGCCGCTGTAGCCGCCTTCCGGTTCTTGCACGGTGATCTTCTCAATCGCCTTCTCGTGCTTCTGCAGAACCAAGTCGCAATCAAGATTTTTCTTGTAGAAGTGGCCGCCGCGGAGAACCCCCTCGGTGCCGTAGATCTCGAGGTGCCGGCCATCGTCAAAGGCGGTCATGGTGAAGGTGGCGCTGAGGCCGGAAGCGAAGCCGAGCGACAGGGTCTGATGGTCGACGACATCGTTGTCGCAGGCCCAGACGCAGCGCCCCCAGGGCGAGGTCTTGAGGAAGTCGACAATCTCGTCGTCGCTGAGTTCTTTGGCGCGTTCATGGACCATGCCGAGCCAGCTGCGGCGCTCGCCAAGATAACGGTGCGCATCGTAGAGGCAGGTGGCGGCATGCGGGCAGCCGTCGGTGCAACGTGCTGGGGCACCCGCAGGCCGGTTTTCAGCGCGGAAAAAACTGAGCTGACCGTGACTGGCGACGCTGCGGCAGGGCGAATCGGCAAGCCAGGCGATGATGTCCATGTCGTGGCAGCATTTCGCCAGGATCATCGGCGACGAATCCTGACTTTTCGACCACTTGCCACGGACAAAGCTGTGCGCCTGGTGAAAGGGGCCGACGCCTTCCTGAAGGTTCATCGAGACGACGCGCCCGAGGACGCCGGAACTGAGGATTTCCTTGACTTTCGCGTAGAAGGGGGTGTAGCGCAGAACGTGGCAGACGACGATGCGGCGGCCGAGGCGCTGGGCGCGATTGAGCAGGTCTTCGACGTGCATCGGATCGGGCGAAATCGGTTTTTCGAGGAGGATGTCGTAGCCCTTGTCGAGGGCGATCTTGCAGTGCAGATAATGCTGGATGTCTTGGGTCGAAATCACCAACACATCCGCGAGCTTGGGCTGCAGCAGAAGTTCTTCGGCGGAGGCGAAGCCCCGGAACTCGCCCTCGGTCAGATTGCGGGTTGCCTCGACTCGAGCGGCGACGGGATCGGCGCCAGCGACGAGGCGGAAGCGATCCGGCATTTTGGCGGCGAGGGAAGCGTAGGTGCGGCCGCGTGAACCGCAACCGGCAATGGCGATGGCGAGGATTTGCATGTCGGGAGCTCCGGGTTGTCGGCTGCGAATTTAATCTCAAGCAGCAATTTCAGGGACAGGATGAAGAAAAAATCGACCTGTGCAACTCCAAATCAAGTTTGAGCCTAAAAACCGCTGTCGAACATGCTTGAGCTCAACTGCAGCTCACCCCAAGGGGGTTTCAGATTTTAGCCCGGGGTTGAGCCGCATCGGCGACACCCT
>JAYTMY010000147.1:0-8216 GCA_043748535.1 Lentisphaeraceae bacterium
CCGGTGTTGTATTCGACGAAGTCAACCTGGTAGGCGAGTTTGACGCGGCTGAGTTCGAGGACGACGCGGACCATTTCGGCGATGCCGCGCGGGCCGTAGATGGTGACCGGCCGGTCTTCGCAGTCTTGCAGCAGGCCGCGCGAGGCGAGGATGCCGAAGAGGCCGTAGCAGTGGTCGCCGTGCAGGTGGGTGATGAAGATGCGGTCGATCTTGAGCAGACTGAGTCCGGCGCGCATGAGGCGGCGCTGGGCGCCGTCGCCGCAGTCGAAGAGCCAGAGGCCGGGGCGACGGCGGAAGCTGAGGGTGAGCCCGGTGACGTTGCGGTCGAGGGTGGGCGAGCCGGCCGAGGTGCCGAGAAAAGTCAGTTGCATTCCGTCATCCTAGAAAGCGTAGTTGATGAGAGTGAAAGGTTGAGCGACAACACGGAAGGCCATTCATGGGGAAGTGCGCTCCAATGGCTAGAACTTGGGGCATGCTTATGTCCAGAGCGGGTGTTGTTGCCAGTTGGGCGGGAAGCCCATTTCGGCGAGGGGGATGGAGGGCGGGAGTGAGGAAAGGATTGCAACGGTCCGGATGCGCCAAAGAGAACTCGGGGCGATTTTCGCCAAGAGGTCTGAGCAGACGCAGAGAGCGGCGTAGATGTGATTGCCGGGAACAGGAACCTGGTGATGCCAGTCGGGACGGCTTTTGGCATGATGAATAAGGGGGCGAAAGTCAGCGGGCGATTCCATAAGCGGCCATGATGAGCGCAAAAATTTCGGGTCGCAGTGAGTGTGCGGAGCCAGGAGTCGAGGACGCGGTCGCTGAGGCCGACTTGTGCGGCGCAGTTTTGGCGGATGGAGTTTTCGCAGCCGGCGAAGAACTTGCGTGACGCGCCCATGCTGAAGAGTTCGACGGCCATCCAGATCGGCAAGTCCTGGTGGTGAGAGCCATAGCGGTTTTTGAAATGGAGAATGAAATCTTCTTTGCTCTGGCTGCATTCCCGACGGGTTTTATCGAGCCATTCCTGGTGCTCCGAGAGCTGGAAGCGGGGAAGATGAGTCGCTTGAGTGTATGCAAAGGGGCCGTGGCGATGGGCGTGCTCATAAGCCAAGGCCGTACGGATCCAGACTTCAATCGGCTCAATAGCCTCGAGCAGGAGGAGGCGGAGTTGGCGGTCGAAATTGTAGCGATCGAGAACCACGGCTAGGCTGGCGCCTGGATTGAAGCTATCCAGCAGGTTTCCTTGAGCGTCGCGGGTGCGGAGCGGATGCCAATAACCGCTGAGGCGGTAATAGTTGACGCTTTTGAGGCAATCCGTCAGGGTGGCGGCGTCGGCGATCAGGCCGCGCTGGATCAGTTGCCCGGCCTGAGCTTGATAGGTGAGTGGAGGTTTTTGGTATTGCATCAGTGTGTCCGGGCACAAAAAAACCCGCCGAAATTGCGCGTTTCCTTCGCGAGGAAGGCAGAGGCGCGGCGGGTCTGCTGATAGGAGTCTAGAGGAAATTGTAGTAATGGCAAGCCTATCTCGGAAAAAAACGCGCCCTTTTTGATCTTGCCCTTTTCAAAAAGTGATGATGGCCGGGATGCTGAGGTGCCGAGAAAAGTCAGTTGCATTCCGTCATGTCTCCTGTGGCGAATCTCAGCCGCGCACTAGTTTTGGCAAACGGAAAATCCAAATTGAGGAAAGCAGATGAATTCATTTGACCGCATCATCGATCGCCGCGGCACCGGCAGCATGAAATGGGAACGCTACGCTGGTAAAGACATCCTGCCTTTGTGGGTTGCCGACATGGATTTCGCCACTCCCGCCGTGGTGCTGGAAGCGGTCCGCCGCGAGCTCGATCACGAGATCATGGGTTACCCCGTTCCCCGTCCTTCGCAGGCCGCCGCGGTGATCGAATGGCTGGAGAAGCAGCACGGCTGGAAGACCCGCCCCGAGTGGTTTATCTGGCTGCCCGGTGTCGTTCCGGCTCTGCACGTCGCCCTCCGTGCCTACCTGAAGCCCGGTGAAAAGGCCCTGATCAATGCGCCGGTTTACCCTCCCTTCATCACTGCGCCGGATCTCTCCGGCCGCGACTACCGCGACGTCCCTTTCCGCCTCAAAGATGGCACTTGGCAGCTCGATGCGGCGGAGTTTGCGACAGCCGCCAAAGAGACGCCGCTGCATCTGCTCTGTTCGCCGCACAATCCGGTCGGACGCGTCTTCAGCCGCAGCGAGCTGGAAGAGATGGCCAAGGTCTGGATCGCCAATGACATGGTGATCTGCTCCGACGAGATCCACTGCGACCTCGTGCTTGATCCCAAGACGCCGCACATCGTCACCGCCACTTTATCGCCCGAGATCGAGGCGCGCACCGTCACCTTGATGGCGCCGAGCAAGACCTGGAACGTTCCCGGTTTGTGCACCGCCTTCGCCATCATTCCGGATCCGAATCTGCGTCTGAAATTCCAGCGCACTTTGAAGGGCATCGTCCCCGATCCCAACGTCCTTGGCCTGGTCGCCTGTGAAGCGGCCTATCGCCACGGCGGCCCCTGGCTGGAAGAGCTGAAGGATTATCTCCGCGGCAATCTCGACTACATGATGAACTTCTTCGCCGAGCGTCTCCCCGAGCTGACGATCTGGCGTCCGGAGGCGACCTATCTCGCCTGGATCGACTGTCGCAAGCTCGGCGTCGCCAATGCCAAAGAGCACTTCGAGAACTTCGGCGTCGGCCTGCATGAAGGCGCCCTGTTCAACGCTGCTGGCTATTTGCGGATCAACTTCGGCTGTCCCCGCAGCACCTTGGTGGAAGCTCTTCACCGGATGGAGAAAGCGGTGCTGGCAAAGCGCTAAGACGAATGTTTTTCACGAATTAAAGAGGGTCTTTCTTGCAATCTTGAGCAGCGCGGTGCTAGATTGATCGCATCACAATAGACAACCCCCTAATTCTCCAAAAACCATGACACGATTCACTTCCGGCACGGTGATTGCCGGTTATCAGATCCGCAAATTCATCGCTGCCGGCAACAACGGCGACGTCTATGAAGCTGTGCAATTGTCATTGGCTCGCCCCGTCGCTTTGAAGATCCTGCGACCCCAGATTGCCGATGATCCGGACTTTGTCCGCGCCTTCATCCGCGAAGCCCAGGCGGCGGCGGCGATCCAGCATCCCGCCGTGGTTCAGGCTTATGATGTCGGCCGTTCCGTCGAGGGGCATTTGTATTTCGCGATGGAATTGGTCGATGGCGTCGATGTCAGTGTGTTGCTGCAACAACGCGGCCGCATAGAGCCGAGCGAGGCGATGATCTTGATTCGCGCCGTCGCCGCGGGTCTAGCGTATGGCCACCGCAGTCGTGGCTTGACCCATGGCGACCTTAAGCCTTCGAATCTTCTCATCAACCGCGAGGGGCAGGTGAAGCTGGCCGACCTCGGCCTGGCCCGCATGCATGGTGAAGCACAGGCTGCCGCTGACGGCATTTATCTGACACCGCAATTTGCGGCGCCGGAAGTGATCAGCGGCACATGGAAAACAGGTGATCCGCGGGCCGACATGTATTCCCTAGGCGCTACTTTGCACTGTTTGATCAGTGGCTCTCCGCCTTTTAATCATGGTGACTACCGCCATATCCTGACTCAACACCAGCTCAGCCCGCCGCCGCACTTGAACGCTTTGGTTCCCGCGTGTTCGGCACTGGTGAGTCATTTCTGTCTCCGTCTGCTGGCGAAAAAACCGGAGCAGCGCTTCCAGACTTGGGAGGAGTTTCTTGCCGCCGCTGATAGCGTCATCTCCGGCCTGACCCTCAAGGTGAAGGATCCGGTACAGCAGCCCTACAAGCTTGCGGCCTGTGTCGCCGGCCTCGCCATCTTGATAGCGTTGATGGTGGCGACTCTGATGATCAGCGACACACAAGCGCCGCCACGAGTTGCCGCCCTGCCCGTGGATGCGGCGGTTTTAAGCCCCCTGCCGAAGCCCCCGCCCAAGCCGGAAGAAGACGCCGAAAAACTCAGTGCAGCAGCAGCCGAACAGCTTCGTGCCTTGGCCGCAGTCCGGCAACAGGTGGAAGCCGAAAGCCAGAAAAAGATTGCCGATCTGGAGCTCGCTCATCAAAAAGCCGAGAACGAAGCGAAACGCCAGATCGAAGCTGCAGACAAGGCTAGGCTCGCCGCCGAAGCGGACGCCATGCGAATCAAAAATCAACAAACCAGCGCCGAAGTGAAGCCCTTGCTGGTCAATCCCCAGCTGGAGCTTGACGCCGCCAAAGCGAAAGCCAAGGAAGAAGCCGCTATCTTGAAGTCGATGGCCGTAGAGAAAGCTCAGGCGCAAGTCGCCCTCGCCCGGAAAGCCGTGCTTTTAAAGGAATTCTCCCCTGCCCTCGAAATGGCCCTGAATGGCGACTATCCCGAGGCGCTCGCCAAACTCAAAAGCAGCCAAAGCGAAGCGCTGCTCCGCCGCGAATTGACCCGCGTCGTCGCCGCGGTCCGGACCCTTGAAGACAAGCTCTCCGTCGGGCTTTTCAAAGTTCGCGAAGTGCATCCTCCTTATGAGTTGATTAACAGCACGGATTCGACCCACGACATTCTTCCGGATCGCTATGATAACCGCAACAAGACCTGGCGTTGTTACTTCTACGACAACGAGTCAAAACACTCGATTTCTGGCGCGCTCTACATCTCCCTGCGCAACCTGACCAGTGAAGAGCTGCAGAAGTTGATGCAAGAAGAAGACGAGGCGGTGAAAACTTTCCTGCTCAACCGCTTTGGCCATTATCTCCCCTTGCAAGAAGATAAAGAGGCGATGTGGTTGCTCGGTCAAAGCCAATCTGTCGGCTACCAACTTTGGTCAGCGCTCGGAGGCATCTATGAAGTCGAGGACAAAAGCTGTTATAACCTCTACTTGCCTGAGAGGGAAATCCCGAAAGGAAGCGCTGCCAATTTCGTCGTCAGTCCGACTGAGAAAACCCACGTTTTCCTCGTCCTGGAAGTCGCCGGTATCCGCAATGAAGTCTGGAGCAATTCGCTTGGTAAAACCAAAAAACTCTCGACCAAAGAATTGAGTCTTTGTCCCGATGCCAGGTCGAAGGATCGTGCCCGTGGCTTGATTGTCGAAGTGCGTCCCATCAAAGATGGCTACGAACTGGTGAGCCACTCGCCGGCGGGCGAAAAAATCGAAGGATCGGTCAACCCCAAGGGCAACTTCAACTTCAATGGCTGGCAGATTGATGAGCGTTTTGAGGTCGCCGATGACAAGCTGGCCGCCAAGGTCCGCAGTATCTTAGTCAACGGTTATCAGGCGAAGTAAGAAGCCGTTCCCGCTGGACTGGCTTTCTTCCTCCTCGGCATGGATTGACCAAGCCAGACCGAATAAGGGCTTACACCTTTCGATGTAAGCCCTTGAGAATAAATGGCGGAAGAGGAGGGATTCGAACCCTCGGTAGATTACTCTACGGCTGCTTTCGAAACAGCTGACTTAAACCAACTCGACCACCCTTCCGCGATGATGGAGCGGATAATGCCGCCACTTGGAATGAAGTCAAGCCGCTAGACCCCGACTTTTTTGCATTTTTATCATTCCGATGTCGCTAGCTGGTGCTATCCTCGCCCTCTGCCAAGGAATCCCCCATGATCATCACCATTCTCCAACACGCCGCCTGCGAAGGCCCCGGACGCATCGCCGCGTGGGCCAGCAGCCGCAAGATTCAAATCCAAATCATCCGCCTTGACCTCGGTGCTCCCCTCCCCGCTCTCGAGCAGATCGACGCTTTGATTTCCTTGGGCGGCCCGATGGGGGTCCACGATCAAGCCCAATACGCCTGGATTGATGCGGAAGTCGCCCTCCTCCGCCAAGCTCTAAAACGCCGCTTGCCCATCCTCGGCATCTGCCTCGGCGCCCAGCTCCTGGCCGTCGCCGCCGGCGCTGGCGTCCGTCGCAATCCTGAACGCGAAATCGGCTGCTTCCCAGTGCAATGGACGCCCGAAGCGCGGCGCCACCCCCTGACTTCTTTCCTGCCTGAAAGCCTCGATGTCCTGCACTGGCATGGCGACACCTTTGCCCTCCCGCCCGGCGCCCAGCGCCTCGCCCGCAGCGAAGCCTGTCTCAATCAGGCCTTCGTCCTGCACCGTGCCATCGGCCTGCAGTTTCACCTCGAAATGGGGCCCGAAGAAGTCAGCGCCGTCGCTGCTGCCTGCCCCGGCGATCTCGCAGCAGGGGCCTATGTCCAGGAATTGCCGCACATCCTCGCGCAAGACCGGGTCTTTAACGGCTGCCAAAGCGCCCTCTTCGATCTGCTGGACCTATGGTCCGGCAATAAAAAGCTCAGGACATCTTAACCGCAGAAGACGCAGAAGAACGCAGAAGCAGCCAAGAGCGAATCCAGAAATGGGGTTTGGGGACACGACCCGAGCGGGGTCCGGGGCGGCAGCCGGCGGCAGCCCTGGGATGCTGACTTCCGTCTAGCCCCTCCCTTTTCTGCGTTCATCCGCGTCTTCTGCGGTAAAAAAATCTCCCGTCCTGGCTTGCCATAAAGCGAAGTTTCGTTATCTTCTGCGCGCCGAACTTACCAATCCGGGCGATGTCCGCCTGGGGGTACAGGGATAAACAAGGTAGCAACACACCATGATCAGCAACGAAAAAAGACTCGAAATCTACAAAGCCTTCGGCCGCCAAGAAGGCGACGTCGGCTCTGCCGAAGTTCAAACCGCTCTCTGCACCGAGCGCATCAAGAACCTCACCATCCACCTGAAGCAAAATCCCAAAGACTTCTCCACCAGCCGCGGCCTCATCGCGCTGGTTCAGCGTCGCAAGAAAATGCTCAAGTACCTCAAGCTCAACGAGCATGCCAAATACGTCGCGATCATCGCGAAGCTCGGCATCCGCGGCTGAGTCTGCTCCGAAAGGGCCAGGGAAACCTGGCCTTTTTTGCATCCCCCCCTTCCGGGTGCCTGAGTGAATTGAGTCTCTTGCCGCCAGCACGACCCAGAGTCGCGATCGCCGCAAGATGTTCAATGCACGAGGACCGGAATCTCGAGAAAAAAACCCGATCCCACAACAACCCACAAGGCATTGAAATCACATGGCTAAAAAACAAGGTTCTGTCACCATCGACATGGGCGCCGATAAGGCCCCGATCATCGTCTCCACCGGTAAACTCGCTCTCCTCGCCGGCGCTGCCGTCAGCGTCGAACAAGGCGAAACCATGGTCCTCGTCACCGTCTGCGTCGGCGGCATCAAAGAGGGTGCGGACTTCTTCCCCCTCACCGTCAACTACAAAGAGAAATACTCCGCCAACGGCCGTTTCCCCGGCGGCTACCAGAAGCGCGAAGCTCGCCCCGGCGACCACGAGATCCTCAACTCGCGCATGACCGACCGCCCGATCCGCCCCCTCTTCACCAAAGGCTTCTACAACGAAGTCCAGGTCGCTGCCCTCGTCCTCTCCTATGACGGCGTCAACGAACCCGACGTCCTCTCCATGCTCGGCGCCGCCGCTGCCCTGCAGCTCTCCGACCTGCCCTACAAAGGCCCCCATGGTTCGGTCCGCGTCGGCCGCATCAACGGTCAGTTCGTCGCCAACCCTACCATCCAAGAGATGCAAAACTCCGACCTCGACCTGATCTACTCCGGCATCGCCGGCAAGACCATCATGATCGAAGGCGACTGCGATGAGCTCACCGAAGAAGTCCTCTTCGAAGCGATGAAATTCGCCGATGTCGAAGTCATTAAACAAATCGCCGCCCTCAACAATCTGCACGCCCAAGCCGGTCAGACCAAAGGCACCTACAAGATCCACAAGGTCGCTGACGACATCCTCGCCGGCATCAAGAGCGCTCTCGGTTCCGACCTCGACGCTCCCTGCCTGGTGATCGACAAAGCCGAACGCGGCGCCGCCCTCAAGGCCGTCCTCGAGAAGCACAAGGCCGCCATCGTCGCCGCCTTCCCCGAGCGCGACAAGGAAATCCCCGCCGCCTTCGAAAAACTGGTCGAGAAAAACGTCCGCCGCCTCATCCTCGAAGATGGCCGCCGTTCCGACGGCCGCGGCGTCAGCGAACTGCGTCCCCTCTCCGGTGAAGTCGCCGTCCTCGGCCGCACCCACGGTTCCTCGATCTTCGCCCGCGGCGAAACCCAGGGCCTGATCACCGTCACCCTCGGCTCCGGCGACGACGCCCAGACCATCGACAAGATGGCCGGCGAGCTCGAAAAGACCTTCACCCTGCACTACAACTTCCCGCCCTTCTCGGTCGGTGAGTGCGGCCGCATGGG
>JAYTMY010000148.1:0-12284 GCA_043748535.1 Lentisphaeraceae bacterium
GCAGCGGAGCGAGAAATCCTGCGAGGCGTCGCAGTCGAGGTTGATGATGACGAGCAGGGGGTGCAGGCCGGACTGGTCGCGGCGGAGCCAGGAGATGACCTGGCGCGACGGATTGGGGATTTCCTGCAGGGTCGAGCCATCGTGGAAGGCGGGGTGGCTGTGGAGGAGTTTGTTGAGGCGCGAGATGTCGGCGACGAGGTTGCGAGGGGCGCCCCAGTTGAGGCCGGAGGAGCGGTGCACGGCGATGCGTTCGGCGGCGAGCCATTCGACCCCGGCGGTGAAGCCGAAGGCGCCGTTGTGGGAGAGCAGAGCGCAGAGACGGGTCCGCATCCGAGCCCAGGTCGGCGAACGGGCGGCGAGGCGCGAGTTGTCGTGGGTTTCGGCGTAGTGGACCATCAAGCCACGGCAGGCGGATTGGGCCAAGGAGTAGCCCATGTACCAGGAGATCTGGTCCTTGTCGTAGTTCTGGAAGAGCTCGGAGTAGGCCCAGTTGAGGTTGGCGGCGTCGAGCAGGCGTTCGGTGGTGTCCCAGGGGCCGCCGAGGCCTTCGAGGAGGAAGATGGTGTCGGGGAAGCGCAGGCGGACCTTGGAGACGATGTATTCCCAGGCGGGGAAAGGGATCATGTAGCCGGCATCGCAGCGGAAGCCGTCGACGCCGCGTTCGCACCAGGTGAGGAAGACTTCGGCGAGGTATTGCCAGAGCTCGGTGCGCGAGTGGTCGAGCTCGGTGAGGTCTTCCCAGGTGACGCCCCAGGCGCCGGGCTGGTGGATCGAGCCGTCGGCGTTGCGCTTGATCCATTCGGGATGGGTTTCATGCAGCTTGGCGGCCCAGCCGGTGTGGTTGATGGCGATGTCGAGGATGAGGCGGCCTTGACGGGCGTGGACGGCGTCGACCAGCTCGAGGAACTGATCGAGGGGGGTGGCCGTGAGGTCGAACTCGGCGAGCTCGGGGTTGACGGCGGTGAAGTCGAGGGCGGCGTAGGGCGAGCCGAAGCGGCCCATGCGGGCGTAGGTGGTGGGGGTCGGGTTGATTGGCAGCAGGTGGAGGATGTCGCAGCCGAGGGTGCCGAAGATGTGGTCGAGCTCGCCGATCAGATCGCGGAACTTGCCCGAGGGCGGGATACAGGTCCAACCCTGGGTGTCGAGCGCCTTCAGTCCCGTGACCTCGTCGTCGCCGGGGGTGGTGGCGAGGTCCTTGTTGGGGCCGAACTGGCGGACGAAGGCGCAGTAGATGGCGTTGCGGCTGCGGCAGGCGGAGGGCTCGACGTTGATGGCGATGTTGCCGCCTTCGCTCCACTGGATTTTTTCGTCGGGGGCGAGGAAATAGGGTTTGAGTCCGAAGTGGCCGACTTCGAGGAGGGGCAGGCTGGCGCTGAAGATGCCTGGCTCGATCTGTTCCATCTCGATATCGTGCCAGCCCGGATCGAGGCGGATGGATTTGTTTTCGATATGGCTGACGATGTCGGCGCGGCGCAGGTCGCCCTGGTTGGTATTGGTGCGCAGGAGGCAGCGGCCGGGAGCCGGCTGGTCGAGTTCGACCCGGACTTGGATGAAATCGCCGCAGTGTTTGAGGAGGCGGCTGCCGGTGGCGGGACTGACGCTGAGATGGGGAAGGGACATCCTGAACTCCGGGTGGGCTGGGTTGACTGCTCATTATAGCGCTGCGGCGAGGAGATTCGCAAGGGTTTTTCAGTGGGAAAGGAGCATAAGCCTCTGCCTAGTGACAGAGACGAGCTCGAATGTGGCTCGATCGTCCCGATCAATGGTTCAAGCTCGAATGTGGCTCGATCGTCCCGATCGACGGTTTATTTAAACTCGAGCTGGAAGCTCGATCCACAAAAACAATCGCGCCCGCCGCAAAGCTTGCGGCGGGCGCGAAAGACGCTTAGTCCGGGATCAGACGAAGGTGCGCTTGCAGACCGTGCCGATCATGGTCTTGCGCTTGGTGGCGATGTTGATGGTCGCGTCTTTGCAGGTCACCGGGACATAGGCGAGGCCGATGCCTTTGTTGAGCAGGGGCGACATGGTGCCGGAGGTGACATAGCCGATCTCGTTGCCGTCGGCGTCGACGATCTTCTCGCCGTCGCGGGGGATGGGGCGGTCTTCGACGGTGAAGCCGATGAGTTTGCGCTTGACGCCGTCGGCTTTGATCTTGACCAGGGCGTCCTTGCCGATGAAGGCGGGCTTGCTGAGGTCGCAAACCCAGCCGAGGCCGGCTTCGAGGGCGTTGGTGGTGTCGTTGATTTCGTGGCCGTAGAGCGAGAAGCCTTTTTCGAGGCGCAGGGTGTCGCGCGAACCGAGGCCGCAGGGAGTGACGCCGGCGGCGACGAGGGCTTCGAGGAGGGCGGGGGCGGATTTGTTTTCGAGGATGATCTCGACGCCGGCTTCACCGGTGTAGCCGGTGCGGCAGATGAAGGTTTGGGCGCCCTGCCAGGTGAGTTCGGCGTGGCCGAAGGTGTCGAGCTTGCCGTAGATGCCGGGGAAGAACTGTTCGACGAAGTCGGGAGCCTTGGGGCCCTGGAGGGCGAGCAGGCTGAATTCATCTGAGCGGTTGGTCAGGGTGCACTTGTAGCCTTTCATCTCCAGGTTGGCGTGGAACCAGGCGTAGTCCTTGTCGATGTTGGAGGCGTTGACGACGATGAAGATCGACTCTTTCGACTGGACGTAGACGATGATGTCGTCGACGAAGGTGCCGTTGTCGTAGAGCAGGCCGGAGTAGAGGCCGCGGCCGGGGCCGACCTTGTCGAGATTATTGGTGATCATGTACTGCACGAAGTCATAGGCTTCGGGGCCTTTGACGAAGAACTGGCCCATGTGCGAGCAGTCGAAGACGCCGGCGGCTTCGCGCACGGCTTTGTGTTCGGTGATCATCGAGGCGTATTGGACCGGCAGGGCCCAGCCGGCGAAATCGACAATCCGGCCGCCGAGTTTGACGTGGGTATCGTGGAGCGCGGTTTTTTTCATGACTTGTTCCTGTGCAGCTTTAGGGATGTGTGACACGAGCCTAGGCTACGCCGGAGGCACACGCCGTCAAGGGCGGCAAATCTGATATGGAGGAACTGAAGACGGAGTGTTGAAAATGACAGGGAGTGGCTCGAGCTTCCAGCTCGAGAATGAACCTCGACCAGGATGGTCGAGCCACGTCTTCTGGATCACCGCGCCTTCTCCGCCAGATCGAGCAGGTGGCGGAGATTCTTCGGGATTTCCATCCTTGGGCGGCGACTCCTTTTTCTGGCGTTTGATGTCGTCACTGAAGAGATCAAGGCAGCCGAATCCGAGCAGGAAATCAAGAGCTTCCAGTGGGTTGACGCCGCCCCGTAGGCCCGCACCAATGGCGAAGCCCGCTTCGACTTGCGTCAGGTCATGCAGAGTGAAGGTGCTGCCCATCACCGTCGGGATGAGCACAAGGCCATTCCAGACGCTACTCTTGCCCTTGCGTCCGGTCGCGGTTCGCTCGTTGACTGAGAAATACAGGAACCCCATGCGGCTGGTGCCTTGGAAGTCGTCATTTCTGGTTTTCTTCGGGACGCTATAAGGAGAGTAGATCCTGGCGGGTCTCCATTCATTTTCCACCCACTCTCCATGACTCAAACCCTGCCAGTCTTGCAGGCCGCCGAGAGCGGTCATCGCCACTGAGGCTTGGACGCCCACTCCGTAGCCTTGCTGAGTGCTCAGTGTAACGATGTCGCCGAGATCATGATATCGATCCTCCCAGTAGCTTGAACAGGAGTTCAAAAGCCAAGCTAGCAGGAATAGCAGAAATCTTCTGCGGGCGCTCATCTGAATATCTCGCCCAGTCGTTGAGGTTGACTTCGGCGCGGGCGATAGCGGTTTCGAGATCGGCTTTGTGTTCGGTGATCCGCCAGCGAGGCCAAGGCCAACGACAGGCTCAAAGATGCCGAACCTTGGATGAGGTTCCCGCTTCCCTTGAGCTGGGCTTGCAGAAGGTTTAAGCTGAATTGATTAAGCCCTTGGCCAAAGAGGCTCGGTGTGTCAATGGGCGTCTGTTCTCGCCATGAACTGGCGAGAACTAGGCTTCCTGCACTCAAAATGAGATGGCGACGATTCATGGAGCTTTCCCGAGAAAATTTTACCTCATGCAAGAATAGTGTACTGGTTGATTATGGGGGAAGTTTTTTGGGGTGGGGCACGAAAATTTACGATCTCGAATCCGGAGGCGGCAGACTCCCGGGACGCAAGCTTAGTTATTTTTTAATCTTGGGAGCGGAGAAGGAAGGGGACTAGACCTGTAGCCTGCAGCATAAATCCGACTTCAACAGGAAGGAGAGAGGGAATTCTGAGTTTCCTCTTCTACAGTCACTCGATCAGCGGAGGCAACGATGGAAAAGCAAGCAGATTTGACTCGTCAAAGAGTGGTTATTGTCGGCGCCGGCTTTGGCGGCATGAATGTCGCCAAGGGTTTGGCCAACGATCCGCGTTTCGAGGTGACCATCATCGACCGGCGCAATCACCATTTGTTTCAACCGCTTCTTTACCAGGTAGCGACTTGCGGCTTGTCGCCGGCTGATATTGCCCGGCCGATCCGCCAGATCTTCAGCAAGGCGCGCAATGTCCGGGTTTTGTTGGCGACGGTGACGGCGGTGGACACGGCGGCACGGCGGCTCGACACTGATCACGGCCCGGTGGAGTATGATCGCCTGATTCTCGCCTGTGGCGTCCGGCACAGTTACTTCGGTCATGATGAGTGGGAGGAATTCGCCCCGGGTTTGAAGACCTTGAGCCAGGCTACCGAGATGCGCCGCCGGATTTTACTGGCCTTTGAGAAAGCCGAAGGCGAGGATGATGACGCCATCCGGCAAGCCTATCTGACCTTTGTCATCGTCGGCGGCGGCCCCACCGGGGTGGAATTGGCGGGCGCCATCGGCGAACTTGCCAGCCACACCTTGAAGCAGGATTTCCGCCGCATCGATCCCTCTACCGCCAAGATCATCCTGGTCGAGGCGGGGCCGCGGATACTGCCGATGTTTGAAGAGTCGCTGGCGGCCAAAGGCCAGGAGCAACTGCGCAGTCTCGGGGTCGAAGTGCGCACTGGCGCTGGCGTCACCCGGATTGACGCGGACGGGGTGGAGATCGGCGGTCAACGCCTGCCTTCACGGACGGTCTTGTGGGCGGCGGGAGTGCAGGCGTCCAAGCTTGGCTTGGGCATTGCCGGAGCTGAAACCGATCGCGCCGGACGGGTCCGGGTGAACGGTAGTCTCGCCATCCCGGCGCACCCGGAAATTTTTGTCTTGGGGGACATGGCCTTTTGTGCCGATCCGAGCAAGACCGACAAGGAAGGCCGTCCTTTGCCCTTGCCAGGGGTTGCTCCGGTGGCGATGCAGCAAGGGGTTTATCTGGCTGAACAGTTAAAGCTGCAGGCGGCGGGTTTGCTTGGGAAAGCTTTTTCCTATGTCGACAAAGGCAGCATGGCGACGATTGGCCGCAGCCGGGCGATCTGCCAATCGCGGCACTTGAATTCGGCCGGTCTCTTGGCCTGGTTCGCGTGGATGTTCATCCATGTCTATTACCTGGTCGGCTTCTCCAACCGCCTCGGCATCATCAGCAAGTGGAGTTGGAATTATCTCACGTATCGGAAAAGCGCCCGCCTGATCATCGGCAAGCAATGGCGCTTCGGCACGGTGGCGGAAGAAGACGCCCACGCCGATTAACTCTTGGGGGGACGGGGCGGGTTCGCCCGTCCCCCTAGCTTTTTTCGGGTGTCGTTTGATTCTTCTGGGGGGAGGGGCCAAGCATCCTTCACGTCAGGAAAAACTTTCTCTTTCTCCTTTTCTCTGGGCCGGCTTTGCGGTGGCGGTGGCCGTGGCCAAGCACCTTGGCATGATTCTTGAGGTTCTGCCGAGATGGAACCCTGTCAAAATCCGAGGAAGCTCATGAAAACGCCATTGCCCAGCCCCGCAGGAGGACCCCATGTCCGATAAGCTGCTGCAACGCCGTCTCTCGGCTCTCGAGTGTCAGCGTCAATGCCTGACCCTGCACAATCTCCATGGCGAACCCTTGTTGATTTTTATTGATCGTCTGGAGCGGATCACTTCGGGTGCCGACACCCGCCTGCACAGCAGCGATGGCCGCACCTGGCTGGTGCGGGAGACTCCCGAGCAGGTGATCACGCTGATCTCGGCGCTGCGCCGCCAGCTTCATCCGCTGTGGAGCCATGCCTTGGCCAAACGCCTCGGCTATTGTATCGGTGAACTCAGCTGGAACCGCCGTTGCGCCGCCGCCAATTTAATGCAAGAACGCCAACAGATCGCCTGGGGCGAAGTCAAACCGCAGCGCAGCATCTTCACCATCTACGGCCGGTTTTTTAATGCCTTCAGCATCTTGCGCTTCGGGGGGAGACCATGATCAAACTGACCGACCTTCGCGGTGACGCCGTCTGGCTCAATCCCGATCTGATTGAGCGTATTCAGCAAAGTCCCGACACCATCGTCGCCCTGCTCACCGGTTCGAGCATGATAGTGCAACAAAACCCCGAAGAGATCACCGAGGCGATCATCACCTTCCGGCGCCGATGCCAGGTCGCCACGACGCAACATAAAAATTCATCAGGAGAGTGATTTATGGATAAGGGTTCCGCCATCTTCTTTGCCTTCGGGGTCTGCGTCTTCTTTTGGGCGATGGGCAACACCCATGACGGCTTCAAACCCGGCAACGCTGTCTTGTTCTGGGACTTGGAGGCGGCCGTTGTGGTTTTCTTCGGCACTCTTTCGGCGCTCTTCATTTCTTTCCGGGGCGACCAGCTTGGGAGCTTTATCAAATTTACGATGAAGGTCTTCCTGATCCAACCGCCGGACATGAAAGCCACCATCACCCAGATCATGGAATTTGGCGTCCTTGCCCGCCGCGATGGCGTCCTCGCCCTCGAAGAAAAGATCGCCGATATCAAGGACCCCTTCATGGCGAAAGGCTTCCGGATGCTGGTCGACGGCGTCGCGTCGGAAGCCGTCGAGCACAGCTTGGGCGAAGAAATCGAGAACTTCGAGAAGCGCCATGAGAGCAATCACAAGATGTGGGAACGGATCGGCTATTTCGGCCCCTCGCTGGGCATGGTCGGCACCTTGATCGGCCTGGTAAAGATGTTGGCCAACTTGAGTGACCCGTCGAAGATCGGTGGTGCCATGGCGATGGCCTTGCTCACCACCTTCTACGGTGCCCTGATGGCCAACTTCGTCGCCATCCCCTTTGAATGTAAGCTGCAGCAGCGCACCCTGGAAGAATGCCTGTACCGCGAAATGGTGAAGGCCGGCATCCTCGCCATCCTCGCCGGTGAAAGCCCGCGCCAGCTCAATGAGAAGCTGCTCATCTTCCTCAAGCCGTCCGAGCGCGCCGCCCTGGAAATGAAGTAACATGCCACCCCCGAAAAAAATTATCAAGTTCGTCGTCGGCACGCCGGAATGGATGATGTCTTTCGGCGACCTTCTCTGCTGCCTCTTGGTTTTTTTCATCCTCCTCGTTGCTTTCTCGTCAGACCAATCGGGTAAACTGTGCGACATGATGGGCTCCTATGTTGAAGCCGGTGACCCGAATGTGGTGACGGTCGAAGGTGACCTCCGCGGCAAAAACGAAATTCACAAAGCCTTGACTCCGCCCAATCCCTCAGCTGAAAAACTGACCGCCGCCAACATTATTAAAAATATTTACGACCTCAAAGACAAGCTGAAAAAACAGGGCTTCACCAACACCATCATCACCAATGAGACCCAAGAAGGAGTCGCTCTTGATATGCCTTTGTCCAGCCTGACCGAGGACAGCGCCGCCGCCAAGGAAATCTATCAAGGACTGGTGACCCTGCAGCGTTCTCTCGATATCGACATGGAAATCACCTTAAAATTCCGGGGTGTGGCGATGGATGCCGATGACAATCCCGAGCTCAGCTCCTCCTTCAAGGCGATTGAATACGTCCATCGCAAGATGCTCGAGCTCAAGGTCCATCCCGGTGCCTGCAAGGTTTTTCTCAAAGGCAGTACCAAAGCCGGGGCTAACACGGCACGAGTCCTCTTCCTCAATGGCACCGGACGGCAACGGATCTCTATCCAAGACTATTTGAGGCTGTGACATGTCAAATCCCCATGAACACGCCCCCGTCAAGCCGAAAAAGCCCAAAATCGTCATCAAGGTGATTGGTGCCCCACGTTACATGGGTCAGTTCAACATCCTCATTCTCCTCCTCATCGTCTTTTTCATCATGCTCCTCACCATGGCACCGACACAAAGCGAAGGCGCTCCGGGTAGATACGCAGGTGATGGTGAAGGCCCAGGCACGAAAATCCCCAAAAAAACCTTTCTCAAAATCGACATCGGGGTCGGTCAATTTAAATTCGGCCAACACGGCAAGGCCCGATATTTCGCCTCTTATGCCGACGGCACGCCGCGCGACGAATTTGACGCCATGCCGCCGATGCTACCGGATGAAAACACCAAGGGTGCCGGCGGCGGCGGCAATACCGAGCTACAAACCCAGATCTCGCCCAACAGTACCGAGCTCGTTCTCGTCTGCGCCGGCCAATTCAAACCTAAAAGCGACGAGATGGATGCCGACATGGAAACTTGGGTGCTGGATTTCTGCAAGATGATGCGCTCAATCGAAGAAAATTGCGTCATCCTCTGCCATTGCAATGAATTTAATGATCCCGAGAAGGATGCCGCCATGGCCATGTTGCGGGCGAAAAAAATCATCGACTTCGCCCATGAAAAAGGCCGCCTGCCCTTCTGGAACCTGAGCATCGGCATCTCCATCGGCGCCACTGATGTCCGCCACAAGGACATGCCGGAGCAAAGCACCGAAGTCTATCTGCGCAATCCGGTGAAGGCCAAGCCGAAGACCGAGGCGAAGCACTGAGTCGCCGCCGCTCCCAGACGCAATTTTTATCCTCCTATACCGGGTATTGACTGAATGTGGATTAGATTCCGTTGTAATTGAATCTGGCGGAGATCTCCACGATGTTTATCCCCCTTATTAGCCTCCCGGCGACGCCGTGAAATCCCCCGCATCCCTTCTTGACGACAGCGTCCCGCGGGTCATTGCTTCTTTGGCCCTGCCGATGTTTGCGGTGATGTTCGCCAGTGTCTTCTTCGCCTTTCTCGACGCCTGGATTGTCTCCCGCCTCGGCCCGGCGCATCGCAGCGCCATGAGCCTGGTCATGCCGGTGGTCACTTTTAGCACCGCCTTGCTCTACGGCGGCCTCGGGACTGCCACGGCCGCCGCCGTCGCCCGCCACGCCCCGAGCGGACGCCTGGCCGAAGCCGCCCGCGCCCTCCGCGATGGCACCGGCATCTCCCTGATCGCCGGCTGCTTCGTCGCCGCCGCAGTGCTGGGAGCCGGCGCCAGCCTCCTCGCCGGCGAAGGCGATGCCACTTCGGCCGAAGCCACCGCCCTCGCCCTGCAGTACAGCCGTTGTTATTTCCCCCTGCTCGGCATCGCCGCCATCGGCGCCGTCGGTTCCGCCGCCATGCGCGGCAGCGGCGAGGCGAAACGCCCGGCCATCTACGCACTTTTCGTCATGATGCTCGACGGCCTCGTCAAACCCTTCGTCGTCTGGAGCGACTTTCACCTCGGCCCTCTCAATCTTTCCGGTCTCTGCCTCGGCTACGGCATCCGTGGCGCCGCCATCTCCACCGTGATTGCCTACTCCCTTCTCGCTCTCCTGATCTGGCGCGACCTGCTCCGCCCCGGCGGCCTCGCCCGCCAGCAGCCGGCCCCGAAGAGCCAATTGCGATTCATCCTCGCCGCCGCCAGCATCGCCGCCGCCGTACCCCTCGCCACCAACCTCGGCATCGGCATCGTTCAGCATCTTCTCTATCCCCGCGGCCTCAGCCTGATGGATGCCTATTCCTACGCCCGCCGCTTCGAACTCTGCCTGATCCAGCTCGCCGTGCCCCTCGGCGCCGCCACCATGATCGTCGTCGCCGCCGCCCAGGGCGCAGGACGGCCGGAACGGGCCCGCGAAGCCTTCAATTACACCCTGCGACTGACCCTCATCGGATCACTGATCATCGCCGCCTTCATGGCCTTGGCGCCGCCCCTCTGGCACCGCCTCTTCTCGCCGGATGACGCGGTTTTTCTGGCGGAAGGTCAGCTCTACTTCCGGGCTGCCATCCTGCATGTCGCCGCCGTGCCCTCCTTGATCATCATCAACTTCGCCTTTCAAGGCCTCGGCTGCCCGCATAAGCCCTTGCCCTGGACCCTCGGCTCCATTCTCGGCGCCCAGATCCTCGCCGCTGTGATCCTCTTGCCGCAAGGTCAGCCGAGCTGGGTCTATTATCTCGTCACGTCCTTCGCCTCGCCCCTCGCCTTGTTCGCCGCCGTCAAGCTGTTTCGACGGACGAACCATCAGGAGTAAGGCGGCCCCACGCGTGTCCAAGACGCCGCATGAAACATGCAGGGAACCCCTCGCGAGGTTTGCCGTCCTGGATTTTGTCGCTCGACCCCTTGCGGGTCGTACATGGTAGCCCTGGGTCGAGCCGCATCGGCGCAGACCCAGGGTTTGCGTTTCCCGCAGATCGCCGACCCGCATCGGGTCGCACAGCGCTGGGCCGAGCACTGTGCGACCCGCAAGGGGTCGGAACTCATTTTCAACCGATACCCAGGGTCGAGGCGACCCTGGGCTACCATGTGCGACCCGCAAGGGGTCGAGCGAATGAACGAGACGATGAAAGAGGATGAAACGGCTATCTTGGATTCGCGTGAAGGCGGCCCCCATTTTTTTGTGATCTTCCCATTCTCCGCGATGACTTGCCTTGCCGCTGCACTACAGTCTCGCCTTCCCACTCCCAACTCCCGGTGTCACCATGCCCTTGTCTCGCCTCGTGTCGCTCCTCGCCCTGCCTGAAAAAGGCGTCACAGCCGTGCTCAAATTGCTCGACGAAGGCGCCACCATTCCCTTCATCGCCCGCTACCGCAAAGAAGCCACGGGAGGTCTCGATGAAGTCCAGATCGCCGCCATCCGAGATACGCAGGAAACGCTGCTGGCTTTCGACAAGCGGCAGGCTGCCATCGTCGCGGCGCTGAAGGAACGGCATCAACTCAGTCCCGAGCTCGAACGGGCCCTGAATTCCGCCCGCAATCTGCAGGAATTGGAAGACCTCTATCTGCCCTTCCGCCCCAAAAAACGGACCCGCGCCGGCGCCGCCCGCGAGCTCGGTCTTGAGCCCCTCGCCTTGGCCCTTTTGCGGCAGGCGCAAACGCCGCTCGATTTCCCCCGCCTCGTCCCCGCCGGCCTAGAACGCAACGCCGCGCTCGAAGGCGCCCGCGACATCATCGCCGAAATCATCAGCGAAGACGCCGCCCTGCGCAAGCAGTTGCGCCAGCTCTTCGAACGTCAGGCCCAGCTCGAAGTCAAGGTGGTTAAAAGCAAGATCGAAGAAGCGCAGAAATACCGCGACTACTTTGACGTCTCCGAGCCGCTCAGCCGGGTCAAATCGCACCGCTTCCTCGCCATCCAGCGCGGCGAAGAAGAAGGCTTCCTGCGGGTCCAAGCCCGCCCTGCCGACGAGCTTGCACTCGAGCTCATCGACCGGGCCTTCCTGCGCGGCCGCGGCGTCGCCAGCGACCAGGTGGCACTCGCCATCAGCGACGCCTGGAAACGCCTGCTCCTGCCCTCGCTCGAAAAAGAGGTGCTGAGCGCCGCCAAGGACAAGGCCGATGCCGCCGCCATCGCCGTCTTCGCCAGCAATCTGCGCGACATGCTGCTCAGCCCGGCCCTCGGTGCCAAAAACCTCCTCGCCATCGACCCCGGCCAGCGCACCGGCGCCAAGGTCGCCGTCCTCGGCCCCAACGGCCAGGTCCTTCACACCACCACGCTCTACACCATCGGCAGCCAGGCGCAGCAGGACGCAGCAGCCGCGGCCTTCCGCCAGCTCTGCGCCCGCTACCAGGTCGAATTCATCGCCGTCGGCAGCGGCACCGGCGGCCGCGAAACCGAGGCCTTCCTGCGCTCGCTTGCGTTGAACGCAAAGATCATCAGCGTCGACGAACGCGGCGCCTCGATCTACTCGGCCAGCGAATGCGCCCGCCGCGAATTCCCCGACTTCGATCTCACCCTGCGCGGCGCCATCTCCATCGGCCGTCGACTGCAAGATCCCCTGGCGGAATGGGTCAAGCTCGATCCTAAGTCGATCGGCGTCGGCCAGTATCAACACGATGTCGACCAGAAGGCCCTGAAGAAGAGCCTCGACGAGCAGGTGATGAGCTGCGTCAACTCGGTCGGCGTCGATCTCAACCAGGCCAGCCTGGAGCTGCTCACCTACGTCTCCGGCATCGGCGAAAA
>JAYTMY010000149.1:0-4241 GCA_043748535.1 Lentisphaeraceae bacterium
CGCCAGCCCTCTGGCGCTCTTCCTTTCGCGCAAGGCGAAAGGTGCTAAGAGCTCAAGACAAAGGCAATGAGCACAGCGCCAGGGGGCTGGCGCGCTCCCAGGCTGAGCACAGCGCCAGGGGGCTGGCGCGCTCCCAGGCTGAGCACAGCGCCAGGGGGCTGGCGCGCTCCCAGGCTCAGCGCTTGGTGTCCGCCGTGTGGTGAGCTTGGCGGCAGAGGTCGTTCCAATAGGCGAAGATTTCGCGGTCGACGCCGGAGATGTGGGCGATGAGGGCGGCGCGGGTCCACATGCCGTTGCGCTCCTGGCGCCAGTATTTGGCGCGGGGGTTGTTGTCGATCTCCATCGCCAGTTCGTCGCGGCGGGGCAGCGGGTGCATGATGGCGCAATGCGGCTTGAGGATGTCGAGATGTTCGGCGCGAAGCGAGAATTCCGGGAAGGACTTTTCCGACTTGGTGCCGTCCTTGTTGTCATGCTCGTCTTGGACGCGGGTCATGTAGATGGCGTCGGCGTCCTTGAGGTGACCGAGGAAGTCGGTGGTCTCGACATAGGCCGTGCCGCTGTCGCGCAGGATCGCCAGGACGTCGTCCTTCATGCGGAACTTCTCGGGCGAGGCGAAGACGATCTTGACGCCGGGGAAGAGGGTGAGGAGTCGGGAGAGTGAGCGCACAGTGCGGCCGCGCAGGAGGTCGCCGGCGAAGAGGATGGTCTTGCCTTCGAGGCCGCCGCAGGATTCGAAGGAGCGGCGCAGGGTGTAGACGTCGAGCAGAGCCTGGGTCGGGTGTTGGTCCTTGCCGGAGCCGGCGTTGAGCACCGGCACCGAGCGATCGGAGGTGTCGAGGCAGTGCGCGGCGAGCTCGGCCATGCCTTCGCCGGAATGGCGCATGATGATGAATTCAAAGTAGGAGGAGAAGGTGCGGATGGTGTCTTCGAAGGTTTCGCCTTTGACTTCGGAGGAGGTCGAGGCGTCGCGCACGTCGGAGGTGCGGATGCCGAGGATTTCGCAGGCGGTCTTGAAGGACAGGTAGGTGCGGGTGGAGGGCTGCATGAAGTAGAGCATGGCGCGTTTGTGGGGCAGCAGCGACTGCAGGAAGAGCGAGCCGGCGCGGGCCTTGGAAAGTGAGCGGATGATGTTGGTCAGCTCGTACAGGCCGTCGAGGAATTTGCGGTCGAATTGTTTGGCGTGAAGGCAGTGCCAGAGATGACCTTCGCCCTGCGACCAGGATTCGACCTTTTCGGCGGGACTGAGCTGCTGGAATTCGGACCAAGAGGGGAGTTGGCGACGCTGCATAGGGGTTCCTCGGGGTTTATTGAAACCGCCGAAGATAGTTCCAACTCGGTAATATGGGCAGAGCTAAGCAGGTGGACTTTGAGCGACGCGAAGGCCATTCACCACGAAAAACACGAAGGGCACGAAAAGAAACTGTCAGGCTGGGATTGAGCTCGCCGCTTCCGATCCTTTCGTGATTTCGATGTGAATGAATTATACGACTTGGATGCTTTGAGCAATCATGAGGCTCGCAGTCCACTCCGCGTTCTGCCAGGTTTCGTAGAGGGTGGCGTCGACGACTTCCATAAGTTCAGACTTGAGCCAAGAGGCGGAATCGAGAATGACCGTGTCGCTAGATCCCCCGCTGATCCGAATGGTATTGCCGCTGAGGAGAGACTCGACCGCATCGCCGAAACGCAGGGTTTGAGCGGAGCTAGCGGTCAGGAGGTCGAAAATTTCGATGCCGCTGACATTCGATCCCACTTGCCAATAGGCGCCGTGCCACTCGACGCGGTCGCTACCGAGGCCGCCGTCGAGGTTCACGAAACTGACGTCATCAAGGAGGATAATGTCGTCACCGCCGCCGCCGTTAAGAGTGTCGGCTCCCCCTTGGCCATCGACCTCATCCTTACCATCGCCAGCTTGGATGTTATTGGCGCCGCTGTTGCCGGTGATGACGTCGTCAAAGGCAGTGCCGACGGCGTTTTCAATGACCGTACCGAAGGCGATGCCGAGGGTGTCGGTGCCGGGATTATTTGCCTCATCTCTGAAAATTGACTCTGGCTCGAAAGCCCAAGCAGGGAAGCCATCGTCCCAGATGCTGCTGAGACGGCCTTCGCGAAGGTCGAGGACGATGCCTTGGTCGAGATCATTGAGGTCGAAGGTGTCGGTGCCACCGGCGTCGTAGATGGTGACCAGATGATTGAAGAGATCGGCGCTGGTGTAAGTGGTGTCGCCGCTGCGGGTGCTGCTGTTGGCGCCGTAGTACTGCTGCAGCTGGTAGATGTCGTGCATCATGTAGGTTTCGGGCGCGGCTTGAATCGAAGAGATGCCAGGGCCGTTATCCGTGACGACATCGGCATTGGGATGGTCGTTGTAAGACATCAGGCTGTAGCGGGTGTCAGACTCGGGGGCGGGGCCGTCGTCATAGGGGTGTGGCAGGCCGAGGGCGTGACCGAGCTCGTGCAGGAAGACCGAATAATCATAAGCGCCTGGACTCAAATCCAGGGCGCGGGGCGATCCATCATCGTGACTTGGAGTGACATCAAACCAAAAATCGCCGTCGACGCTGTTTTTCTTCATGCCGTCGCTGGCCGGGAAATAGGCGAAGGCGGCTGCGCCGTCAGTAGATTCGCAGTTGCCGAAGGTGATCTGAGAATCGCTGAGGCTAGAGGCTTCGACGAAGTCGATACCGGTCAAGGATTCGATCTGAGCCATGACCGAGAGGGCTGCATCCTTCTCGACCCGAGTGAAGGCGCTGAAGCCGTTGCTGACCTTGGTCATATCCGATCCTGTGTAATAGTCTGGGATATCGGTCAGGAAGAAGTATTTCAGGGTGACGCCGTCGGCAGGATTGCTGTCGGTCCAGGAATCGGGATACGCGAGGGTTCCAGCTTCATAGAAGCTGACATCGCGATGGACCGTGGCGCCGCTGCTGTCGGTGACCGTCATCTGGATGACTCGGGTGTCGCTGCGGCTGACTTTTAAGCTGATTCTGCCGAGATCGACGTCTTCCTGGGTGAAGCTGGTGACTGCGACGGAGTTCTTTAGGAAAGTTAGACCGGAATCAACGTCTACATTCCAGGTGTAGGTGAGGTGGGCGGCATCATCGGCGTCATCGGCATCACTGGCGCTGAGCAGGGCGCTAGTCAAGAGCAGGTTTTTATCGGGGGCCGTACCGGAATCGGGGCCGTCATAGGAACTGGCAATTAGTGGCTTCCATGAAAAAATCGGGGCCTGGTTCGGGATGAAAAGGCTACCATCGTTGCCACCGGCAATCGTGATGCTGACGATTTCCGTGGCGCTGCCATCAAGACTGCTGAGGGTGAACTCTTCATCCAAGCTATCGCCGATGGGCAAAGCTTTGACGGAGTTATGCTTGTCGTTGAGAGTGTAGGTCCAAAGACCGGCAGCATTGACGCTGAAGTCGCCGTAATCTCCGCTGGACTGCTGAGCCACAAAGAACGCTTCGTTGTCATCGGGGTCAATCACGGCAGCACTGCCACTGGTGACGAGCTCTGTCGACCAAGCCCTTACGGAGCCGCTGAACTCGCCTGCGATCTGAGCCATGTCGTTGACACCAACAACCGTGAGGGTGAGGGTGGCGCTGATGTCTCCGGCGAAAACGAGAAAGTCTTCGCTTAGCGTCTGACCATCGCGAAGCGACACGGTGGATTCTCCCGGCTGATAGCTCCAGCTGCCATCGCCAAGAAGTTCAAATTCACCCCAATCACCAGTGGCCGAAGCGGCGCTAAATGAAGGTGCTTCGCCGTCAGGATCGATCAAGGACAAGATCGATCCGATCGAATCATCGGCCTCGACACTGAAATGGAAATTGCCGGTGAATCTCGCCAAATCATCTTCGCCGCGAATATAAATGTTGATGAACTTGTCATCTTCGATCGTGCTGACGACAAAGCTGTCGGTGGCGGTATCGCCCTCGGCGATGGACTGGATTGCCTCGGGGGCGGTGAGCGTCCAGGTCCACGCTCCTTTGCTGTCGATCTTCAGGCGGCCATAAAGTCCGGAGAACTCACCCGCGGTGGCAGCGATGCTTTTGCCGGTGTCGAGATGGCTGAGCTGACCGCTGAGATTGCTGACGCTGTCTTCGTCGGCGTATTTCTCCAGGCCGCCGATGGTGTCCTCATTGGATCCGAGGAGTTTCACGGCGACTTTCACACTGCTGCCGTCGAGACTGCGAAGGGTGAAGCTGTCGCTCAGACTGGCGCCGCCCTTGAGTCTCTGCAAGGCGGAG
>JAYTMY010000150.1:0-35153 GCA_043748535.1 Lentisphaeraceae bacterium
GCTGGCCAAGAACAACCTGCTCTACCTCGCCGGCACCCTGCCCTTCGCCCGCGACATCATCCCCAGCCTCTTCGGCGCCGGCACCGGCCAGATGACCCCGGCCTCGCAAGCCATCGGCGCCCTCAAGGCCGCCGGCCACCACGCCTTCGATGACCAGCCCGACTTCGGCAACCCCGATGCCTGGCTCGACTCGGCCGACCTCATCGGCTACGCCTTCCGGCTCCCCCTCGACCAGCTCACCACCATCATCCACAACCTGCTAGAGGCGGGGCGGATGGGCGATGAACCGCTGGGGGTGAAGGATTTGCTGAGGAGGAAGTGAAGTGAATGGCTGGTCTATCGAATTAATTTATCACCAGAAAGATGATATGTTTTTATTGTCTTTTGAAATTTCTCATAACTCATCATTCCTGACTCGTACTTCTTTTTTTCCTCTTGAAGATTGCTCGATAAATCTCCCTCGGGAAAAATCTGGTAATATTTATTGTTAATCCAATCATTTTTAACTCTTTTGTACCCTTCTGCGCAATATTGATTATAAGATGTACGATGTGAGAATGCAGATTCCAAGAGAAGATATTCATGAGTAAGTTTCTTGGTTTTTAGGCCGCACTTTAAAATTATAACGGCGAGCATTCTTTCGTATATTCTATCCATGCTCTGACCACTTGGATAAGGCACAGTATTTTCCTTGCTGATGACCTGCCGTAAAATTCGTCCATTTTCACATGTCCATTTCACCTTGCAAATATCGCAATTAATTTCTATGTGCTCATGAATTCTGCCGCCAAAAAAATCAGGCGTCTCAATTAAAATATGAACCGCTCCATTGCCACATGGACATTTGAAGTAAGCATCTTCTTTTTCGTAGCCCATGTTATGACTCCGTTTTAACTCAATACATCTTCAATCCGCGTCGCCTGCTTGTACTTCACACCGCCGAGGGTGGCGAAGTGAACCTTGCCGCAGGAGATCTTGTCACGCTCCGAGAAACGCAGGTCTTCGCTGAAGAGGCTGCTCTTGGTTTCGACGACGAAGTAGAGCCGCTCTTGGCCGTCCTTGTCGATCAGAACCGCCCAGTCCGGGTTGTAGTTGCCAAGCGGGGTCGGGATCTTGAACCAGTTCGGCAGCTTGGCGTAAACCTTGACGGCGTCATTGTGCTCAAGCTGCAGGGCGAACTCCCGCTCGGTTTCCGATCCGTAGACGACATATTCATGAGGTGCTTTCTCGGCAGCAAGCATGTTGCGCGACAAGTAGCCTGTGAGCTCTTCGGTCTGGAAGAGTTCCTGAGCGTAGTATTCGGAATCACCAAGGCGCTGGTAGCGGATGCCGTCGACCAAGGCCTGGCGCTTGCAGCGGCGGATGATGTCAGTCGCCAGCTCCAGGAACTGCTGCGGATTCTTCTCGAAGTCATCCAGACGGAGGGATTGCTGCAAGATGTAAAGCAGGCTGCGACGGGTGAGCTTGGTCTTGTCCTGCAGGATGCCCAAAATGTCCGGCAGCTCAATGTCGCCTTCGTCGAGATTGACGGTCTGTGAGCCTTTGCCTTCCTTGGTGTTGATGCCGCCCTTGCCGATGCTCAAGCCGGCCTTGCGCCAGTGCATGCGGGCTTGGTGGATGGGCTGGGCCTGCTGGAGCTTGCTGATGCAACTCTCCAAGAGCTTGTCGTTGTCGAACTCGACGCGATAAGTGGTCTTGTGCTTGATCCGTTCCCACAGGGCTTTGAATTCTTCGCTATCGAGGACGGCGCGACGGGTGGGGATGACTTTTTTGTCATCGGCGTTTTTGACTTCCAGACGCCCGGCGAGCTTACGGAGGATCTCTTCCACCTGGGGCTGATGTTTCTCAAACTGCGGCGGCAGTTGCAAGGTGCGATTTTTCAGGGCCGTCTTGAGGCCATCCTGGATCTTGCCTTTCTTGTCGATCAGGTTTTGCTCCAGCAGATGTTTCCAAATGGCTTGCGAGCCCTCTTGGCCCAGCGGAACTTGCCGATAGTCCTCGTCGGCGACCGAGACGCCAGCAAACTGATGGTCCTCGACAAGGCCGAAGCGAATGCCGGTGTCCTCCGAGATTTCTTTCTGCAGGTTCTCCGCGAAGTCTTCGTAGTCCTCGGTGGCGATGACGGTAAGGGTGTTGACCTCGAAGCCGCGGACCCGTTCGCCGTGCTGGTTGACGCAGAGGCGCAAGCCGCGCCCGATGGTCTGGCGGCGCTGGCGTTCGGTGCCCATGTCGCGCAGGGAGCAGATCTGGAAGACATTGGGGTTGTCCCAGCCCTCTTTCAGGGCGGAGTGAGAGAAGATGAACTTGAGCGGCGTCTCGAAGGAGAGCAGGCGCTCTTTGTCCTTCATGATCAGGTTGTAGGCACGCTCGGCGTTGTCGCGGTTGCCGGCGTTGTTCTCCGAAGTTTCGGTCCATCCACCATTCTTGTCGATGGAGAAGTAGCCGTCATGCACTTGCTCGGCGGCGGCGCTGAGGTCGACTTCTTTGAAGAGGGTGACATAGTCCGGGTGCTTGGCGAAGCGGCGGTATTCCTCTTCGAAGATGTGGGCGTAGTCGCCTTTCAACACCTGACCGTCTTTGTCGTAGCTGCGGTACTTGCTGACGCTGTCGATGAAGAAGAGGCTGAGCACCTTGATGCCTTGCGGACGCAGGCGCTTTTCTTTGTCCAGGTGTTCGCGGATGGTGCGGCGGATCATCTCGCGCTTGATCGCCAGATCGTCGACATCGCCGTGGGCTTGACCAGGGAGCAGGAACTCTTCCCCGCCCGGAAAACGCAGCTCCAAGTGGGCGTCCTTGCCGCCGCGAATTTCGCCGATGCGCATGTCGCGATAGATCTCGCGTCCGGTACTTTGCTCCAGGTCGTCGCCGTCATTGACGGTCACCTCGCGGCGTTTGATGCCGCTCTTGGTTTGCACATCCAGCTCGACCCGGCCACCTTCGAGTTTTTTGCCCTTCATGACTGGCCCGATGAACCGGATGAAGGCTTTGTTCTGAGCGCCTTCCACGGTGGCGGAGGCGACCTCGATCTGCTTGACCAGCTTGCGCTCGTAGGCATCTACCGCGTCGAGACGGTAGAGCATGTGGTGCTTGTCGATGTGGGTGGCGGAGTAGCGCAGGGTGCAGAGCGGATTCATCGCCTGCAGGGCGTCTTTACCACGCCCTTCGAGGCCGCCGTCGACCGACTGGGGTTCATCGACGATGACGATGGGGTTGGTTGCCTTGATCAGTTCAATCGGCTGCTCGCCGCCGGTCTTCTCCGTGTCTTTATAGAGGTTGTTGACCTCTTTCTTGTTGATCGAGCCGACGGTGACCACCATGATCTGGATCTGCGAGCTGGTGGCGAAGTTGCGGACCTGGCCGAGCTTGCCGGAGTCGTAGAGGAAGTATTCGAAGGGCACGCCGGCGTACAGGCTGCGGAAGTGCTCCTCCATGATCTGGAGCGATTTGTAGACGCCTTCCTTGATCGCCACCGAGGGGACGACGATCATGAATTTGGTGAAACCATAGCGCTTGTTGAGCTCAAAGATGCTGCGCAGGTAGACATAGGTCTTGCCGGTGCCGGTTTCCATCTCCACCGTGAAGTCGCCGCTTTTCAGGTCGCTGCAAGGTCGAAGACCTTGACGCTGCTGCACCTCGTTGAGGTTGCGCAGGAGGTCGTCATCGAGGAGGCTGAGTCGGTTGCCGAGGCCGCGGTCGTTCTCGACGCTGCCGTGCAGCAGGTCGCCAGCGCTGGTCTTGATCTGGCTGAGCACGGTAAACTCGGTCCGGCCCAGTTCCTGGCCACGGAAGAGGTCGCAGACGGCTTCAATCGCTTGGAGCTGGTAGTCGAGGTTGGCTTCAAAGTGGAGTTTCATGCGAGCGCCAAAGTTAAGAAGTTAGGTGCAAGCGGCCCGAGCGGCGACGCAGAAGGCCTTGAAGCTTGGGGAATGACTGCGCGATTCATCAAGCAACGGGGATACGGTCTGCGCAAAAGAGATCTTCCCCAGACCACCCTTGAAGTAGCCGTGTTTTTGCAAAAGATGTTCCGCGGCCTCCCAAGTGCCGCCCTTGATCTCATCGGGAGCACGGTACTTCTGCCCCGTGATGTAGCCTGCGGGGATCTTCGGGTAAGCTTGGCAAATCGCCTCGGGATCGCCAAGAAACCAAGCTTCCAGTTCTTCGCAAGCAATGCGGGTGACCACCTGCCAGCGACCTTTGAGGGGATGCTTCTTGGTCGCAAGACCGGCATCTTTGGCTATCTTCTCAAGCTGCTTTTTCAGCTTCTTGCAATCCTCGTCATCCCGGTCAATTAAGATCACAACACGCTTGTCCATGCCAGCCTTTAGCATGTTCGAATAACCCGCTAAACGCTGCGGCAGCAAGGCCAAAAGTTTGCTTTTGCACTGCATGTTGATGATGCGCCAGGAGACGCCATCTGGAAGCAGTCCGGGGAGGAGTCCCTCCAATGCGACTTCCGCCGATGGTTCCTCGACGATGAAGTCAATGCTGCGCGACTCAGCCCTTGGCATGACGGCCTCCGTGGGCCTTGGCCACTTCAAAGGGATTAGCACCTTCCAGGTAGTTCTCCATCCATAGGTGGCCGAGGGTTGCGCCAGCCTCCACCATGGCCTTCACATCTTTCATCTTTTCAACACAATGAGCTTCGGTGTAGCCTTTTTCATTGCGGTGCAGGACCCAGACTTCTTTAGGATGCAGCCCGTCCAGGAAGAAAGGGGAATGGGTAGTGACTAGCACTTGGGAGATGCCAGCAGCTTCACGACACTCTTCCGCCAAGCGCGGCAAGAGCATCGGGTGCAAATGGTTTTCCGGTTCTTCAATACCGATCAAGGGAGATGGATTAGGATCGTGGAGAACGATCAGGTAAGCTAGCATTTTCAGGGTGCCATCTGAGGCCCATTTAGCCAGAATCGGGTCATTGAAGGGGGCGTCTTTAATGCGTAGAAGCAAGCGGTTGTCTGGCAGTGGTTCAGCAGTGACTTTTTCTAGGCCCGGCACTCGCTGCGACAAAATACTAAAGATTCTCTTTAAATGATCTTCATGCTCTTCACTGAGGAATTGAATCACATTGGGAAGGTTATCGCCGGTGGCAGACAGCTTGTCCGCTGGTCCGGATTCCGGTAGCCCGCGGGCATGATCTGCCGTCAGGAAGGAGAGATACCAGCCGATGATGAAGCGGCGCAAGGCCATCACACGGGGGTTCTTCGCCAACTGGCCAAGGGTATTCACTGCCAAGCTGCTTGGCCCATCCAGTTTTTCTTCAATCCGGTCTTCTTCATTTTCTGGTCGCTCACCCGTGACGACTTTGCCCTCACCCATCTCAAAACTCAAAAACTTGAAGGGCTGACCACCTTTGCCTCGCGTCCATCGCAGCCACTCGCTTTTGACGACTGGAACCCCTTTGGTCTCATCAATCTCCAGGTGATAGGTGATCTTGTTGAAGCCAGGCTCGCGGTAAGCTACTTCGATGACAATCGGCCCAGTCTGCCCACGGCTACGGAGCTCCTTGAAGCGACCGCGATTGTCACACGCCTTGCGCAATCCCACTGTAAAGCATTCAGCTAGGAAGGCGAAGACATCGAAGATCGTACTTTTGCCGCTGCCATTGGGGCCGAGCAACACCGTTAAAGGCGCGAGATCGAGTTTCACATCTTGCAGAGCCCGGTAGTTGCGTACATGCAGTGACTCAATCAGAGGGAGGGAGCGTTTTTTGGCCATAAGAATCTCTCTTGGGTTTCTTGGTTCTTCTTGAATTTGATGTTCCCGAAATCTGTTTCGGGAACATCCGCAGACTGATTCTATAAGTTATTTATTTAAAATTGATTAAGTCAATGAATCTCATGGTCACAAACTCCTGACTTGCGCGATCCCGCGCTGTTCCAAGATGGCGGTGAGATTGGTCTTGGCGACATCGTCGGCACGGTTGCCGCTGGCGCTCACCAGTTGCTGGCTGATGAAGGCGCTGTCGCGGAAGATGACGGTGCTGTCGCCGGCGGGGGCAAGCTCGGCACGCCAGGCAGCGATGCCGTCGCCCAGGGCTTCCACTTCGTCGCGGCGTATCTGCGAGGACAGGCAGGCGAGGAGGACGCCGCCGCCGATGGCCCAGACTTCTTTGCCGGCAATCTGGCGTTTCTCCATCGGCACACAGAGATCAAGGCCGAGCTTGAGCAGGATCTCGTAAAGGATGTCAGCTTCGCTGCGGTCACCCTTGATGTGCTCCACGGAGTTCTCCAGGTCGGCCAGTCCCGTCGCGCCGTCCCAGGCCTTCAGGTTCGAGCTATCGAGCTTGAAGACGCGGAAACCGAGATCGGGTGCGGCTTTTGCGCCTTCCGCAAACATGTCTCCTTCCTGCGCTTTGGCTTTCTCAGCCAGCTCGGCTTTGATCTTGGCACCGGCGCGACGGAGGCGTTCTTTGGTGATATCGGCGATGGTGCAATACTCATTTTGCCCTGTCGGCTCTGGGAGCTGCACAGAAATACACCTGCGCCCTCCTCCATCAGAGGCATTGGATGAATAAACTGCGTGTGCAGTTGTGCCGCTACCACCAAAAAAATCAAGCACTAAATCGCCTGCCTCTGGCGATGTTGAAATCTGTAAGATTCGTTCAAGGAGTCGTGTGGGCTTTGGCGTATCAAAAGGAACGGATTCTGGAAATAGGGACTTAATCTCCTTCTTTCCCTCCTGATTATGTCCAACCTCTTCATACTTCCAAATAGTCTGACAGGCAACACCTTGCTTGACTTCAGTAATGAATCGCTTAATAGAAGGTGCACTGGTGCCTGCGCTACCAAACCACACTCTGTTATCAGCAATCATCGCGTCGAATCTTTCTTTGGTGTAGACCCAGCAACGCCCATTTGGCGGCTGAAAAGTTCGTCCATTAGGCGCAATAAGCTCGTAAAATTGCGAGGCTGTACCATGCCCAGCTTGTGCGGTTGAATTTTCAGGTTTCCAGTCGCCGCGAGGATCGTTATCAAGATTTCTGTACCTTGCATTCATTTCTTCCGATCTCCCCAAGAGATTCGGTTGCCAAGCTTCCTTATTTACTGCGTAAACCAAAATGAAGTCATGGGATTCAGAGAACCATTGAACGGCATTTTGCGGACTGTATCTTTTCTCCCAGACAATCGTACTGACAAAATTTTCTTCCCCAAAAATATCGTCACAAACTTTGCGCAGATTGGCGACTTCGTTATCATCAATCGATATAAATATCACCCCATCCTGACGCAAAAGATTCTTCGCCAACTTCAGGCGCGGGTACATCATATTGAGCCATTCCGTATGGAAGCGGCCGGATGTTTCCGGGTTGGAGCTAGGTGCTTGCGAGATTTTTTCGTGGTAGTTTTTGATATTGTCGCGGAAGTCATCTTTATAAACGAAGTCATTGCCGGTGTTGTAGGGCGGGTCGATGTAGATGAGTTTGACCTTGCCCGAGTAGGACTTCTGGAGAAGCTTGAGGACTTCGAGGTTGTCGCCTTCGATCATCAGGTTCTGGGTCGTGTCCCACTCGACGCTGTCTTCTGGGCAGGGGCGGAGCGTGCCGTTGGAAGGGCTGAGGGCGATTTGGCGGGCCTGGCGCTTGCCAAACCAGTTGAGGCCGTACTTCTCTTCTGAATCCGTCACCGTCTTGTCGCCGACGAGCTGCTTGAGGACGTCGAGGTTGACGCTGGCGCCGCTGGCACCCTCGGTGATCATCTCCGGGAAGAGCTCCTTGAGGCGGGTCAGGTTGGACGCGACGAGGTCAGGCGATTGGAGATCGGTGGGGGAGAGTTTTTGCATAAGAATCCTGAAAAGGGTCAAGTCGGGTGAAGTTGAGACAGGCAACTCTGCAATAGAGCTTGCGCCTGCTTGATTTCTAGATTGAGCGCCACCTGCTTGGCGCTTTGTTTCTCCTTGGCGGCGCGGCGCCGGAGCGTGGCTATCTGCGCTTCTAGCTCCTGCACTTGCTGCAGAAATTGGCGACGCTGCGGGATCTGCTGAATCGGGACGAGGGAGAAACGGCCGCTGGCGCGAGCAGCGAGGAGGGCCAGCAAGGCCTCATGCCAGCTCAAGTAAAGCTCGTAGAGACTGGTCTGGCGTTGACGGGTGAGCGCGAGAGCGGCGAGGAAGTCCGGCAACCAGGCGTCATCCGCCGGACCGAGGCAAAGCGCCGTCTGGGGATCTTCGAGAACAAGACGGGTGCTGTCGCGCTGGGCGAGGCGTTTACAGGCGAGGGAAATGCTAGTCTGGCCGGCGTCCTGACAGATCAGCAGCACCGGGTAGGGAATGGCGCGGTGGATCAGTTCCTGGAGGCGCGGGCTGGCCTTACCGGGACGCATCTGGAGCTGCAGGACGGCAATCTCGGAGTATTCCCGCCCTTCTGACGACCAGCCGCTGATGCCGACGGTACCGGGCTTGAGGATGGCCAGACAGAGCAACTCTTCCACCCGATCTTGCAGCAGGCGTTTGTCGGCGGCTGTGGGGGCGCCGTTCTCCAGCAGCAGCTTCTTGGGGATGCGGGTGTTGACGCTGGCCGAAGCGGGCAGCGTCAGTGCGCGAAAGAGCTCTGCCGGGCTGATCAAGTAGCCTCCGCCGGCAGGATGATCAGGTAGGCCACGGCCTCGAAGTCCTGGATGCCGGCGAACTCGCCCTTGAGCAAGTGCGTGCCGCCGGGGGTGAAGAGACTTTCGACACCACGTTCCTCCGCCTTGCCGGCGATGGCCTGGATGGCTTTGGCGAGCAGCTCCTGATAGGGTTTCATATCGCGGCCTTGGCGGGTCTTGCTGTCGAAGCGGCTCCAAGCCGGCAAATCCGCTTGCGACTTGCCTTGGCAAAGGCGCTTGAGGCGGTCGAGAATTTGCTTGGCTTGGGCGAACCTGAGCTCGACCGCGCCGGACTCCGAGACATGAACGAGGTAATGCGGCGCGAGCGGGTATCCGGGGTTGAGCGGCTTCTTGGCTTCCGGGCCGACGGCGCGGAGGCAGAAGATGACGCCGGGGCTGATGTCGTCGTCGCCGAGGCCGTCCGGGGTGGTGACAGTGAAAAGACCGAGGGGGAGCTGTGCCAGTTCTTCGCCTCGCGTTTTCATGTAGGGAGCGAGGTCCATGCGGAAGTCATTCAAGGTCAGGTCGGTGATCGAGATTCCGGAGCCGAGGTCTTCGAGATCAAGCACGGTTTCCTGCAGCTTCTTGAGCTGGGAACGGCGATACTCGAGGTCGTTCATCTCATTGCCGCCCTCTTTCTCGATCAGGTTCTCCTCGCCGGTGGCGGAGACATCGAGGAGGACCATGCGGCTGGAGACGCGGCGTTCCAGGTCGATGTATTCGTCCAGCTCCAAGTTAGGCCAGAAGTTGACCAATTGGATCGTCTGGTTGATCGAGCCGATCCGGTCGATCCGGCCGAAGCGCTGGATGATGCGCACCGGGTTCCAGTGGATGTCGTAGTTGATCAGGTAGTCGCAGTCCTGCAGGTTCTGGCCTTCGGAGATGCAGTCGGTGGCGATGAGGAAGTCAATCTCCCCCTCATTGGCGAAGTCGGACGAACGCTCTTTGGAGCGCGGCGAGAAGGCGGAAAGGATGGTGGCGAGGCTGCTGTCGAGGCCGTTCAAGGTGGTCTTGTTGCCGCCGGAGCCGGTGACCAAGGCGCAGTTGAGCCCGTGGTTGCTCTTTGCCCAAGTCGACAGATTGTCGTAGAGATATTTGGCGGTGTCCGCAAAGGCAGTGAAAATGATGACCTTGCGGTTGCCGGGGTTGATCGGTTGCTGGATCTTGCGACCAAGGAGTTCTTTGAGCTGAATGAGCTTGGCGTCGCGCTTGCTGGTGATGGTGGCGGCGGCGCGGCTGAGGCGGACCAGGCGGTCGCGGTCTTCCTCTAGATCCTGACGCCAGCGGATGCGGTCGACATCCTGAAGAAGGACCTTGACCTTGTTGCCGAGGAGGAGCGACTCGAAAGCCGAGTCATCAATATCGAGGTCAGCAATGTCGAGTTCTTCCATCGATTCTTCATGCGAATCGAGCTTAGTGAGAATGGCTTCGACATCGTGCAGGGATCGCTGCAGAGAAAGGGTGAAGGAACTGACCGAGCTTTCCATGCGTTTGAGGATGTTGATGCGGATGAGGGTGACCAGGCTTTTCTCGCGGTCGCGCTGATTGAAGAAGCTGGAGCCGTCGCGGACTTCCATGCGGTACTTCTTCTCGTAGGCAGCCATCTTATGAGGCAGGACATAATCGAGCAAGGCGTAGGAACTGAGCTTGAGTTTGCGGATTTCGTTATTGATCTCGCGGATCGACTGGAAGAGGCCATCCGAATCAAGGTCGGACTTGATGTTGATCGGCTTCAGGCGCTGCGGGAACTTGCCGGTTTCGTCGAGGCCGTAGTATTTGGCGATGTGCTTGCGGGAACGGGCAATGGTGAGCAGGTCCAGCAGCTTGAAGTAGTCGAATCCGAGCATTTCAAGGAGCTTGGCGGGGCGGCGCTCGCGTTCAGGCAGATCCTGCCAGATTTTGAACTTGCCCTGTGCCTGCCGCAAGGTGTTTTCGATGCTGGGGATGCCCCAGGGCTCGAGCGCGTCATCCTTACCAGCAGTCATGAAGGCGAGCTGATTTTTCAGGTCGGCGAGGCGATTGTTGACGGGGGTAGCAGAGAGCATCAGGACATTGGTTCTGACGCCGGCTTTGATCACCCGGTTCATCAAGCGGTGATAGCGGCTCTCGCTGCTGCGGTGCGTGGTCTTGTTGCGGAAGTTATGCGATTCGTCGATGACAACGAGGTCGTAGTTACCCCAGTTGAGGTGAGACAAGTCAACATCACCAGAAAGGCCGCGGTCGCGAGAGAGGTCAGTATGGTTGAGGACATCGTAGTTGAAGCGGTCATCTGCAAGGGAGTTGCGGCGGTCGTTGGCGGTGTAGATGGTCCAGTTATCGCGCAGGCGCTTCGGTGCCAGCACCAGGACGCGGTCATTGCGCAGCTCGTAGTATTTGATCACGGCGAGGGCTTCAAAGGTCTTGCCGAGGCCGACGCTGTCAGCGATGATGCAGCCGCCGTGGCGTTCCAGCTTGTCGATGGCACCGAGAACGCCATCGCGCTGGAACTTGTAGAGCTTCTTCCAGACACAGGTGTTGCGGATGCCGGTACCGGACTTGATGATCTTGTCCTCGTCGATGTCGCCGAGCATCCCTTGGAAGAGATTGAAGAGGGTGGCGAAGTAGACCTGCTCCGGCACCCTCTGGCGGCTGAGCTCATCCAGGCTGGCGAGGAGCTGCTGCTTCATGTCCGTGGCGCTACGGCTGTCGCCCCAGATCGAGTGGAACCAGGTATCCAGCATGGATGACTCTAGCGGTCCTTCCATGCACTGATTCATGTGGAGCTGAGTGGCGGGAGTCAGGCCCAATCCTTCGGTGGTGAAGGGCGAGCTGCCGAGGATGGCAGTGACTGGCTGGCTGTCGTGATGGACCACGGAGAGGTTTTGCGCTACCGGCTGCTGTGAGGCACGGACTTCGACCTTGTCCTTGATCCATTGGGCGCATTCCTTGGCCAGCCAGCGAGTTTGAAGCTGATTGCGCGACTGGCGGTCCGCTTCATCTCCCTGCAACTGGAGAGCGTCGACCGCTTTGGCCCCGGCCTCAAACTTGGGCAAGATGAGGCGAGTGCTGCGCAACTGCTTGAGTTCCTGTGCCAGCGCCGAGAAGGCGAAGAGCGAGAAGCGCGAGCTAGCCATGTTGAGCTCCGCCCCAGGCCGCAGTGTCTTCTGTAACTCTTCAGAGATTCGCTGACCAGGCTGGTTCTGTAGGAACTTCATAGGGGCATCCTTTGGATTTGTTCATTCCGGACAACATAGCACATCTGGAAGTGGAGGTGCAAACTTTTCTGTACACTTGCCTAGACACGAAGCCTAGATGCCTACCTGCGACAAAACAGCGTTCCATGTCCAAGAAGTTTCCCAAGTCACCCGCCGCAGGGCCGCCGCTCGCACCCCCTTCAAGCGCAAAATCGACGATTGCTTAGCCGGTCGTCTCTGGGGACCACTCATTCCCTTTTGAGCACGAAAGTAAGGGCTGATATATCCCTATCATAGCCCGTGTACGCGAGGCACCAGGTCAAATCAAGCGATGGCATCGGCATCGCTTGAGGACTCAGAGCAGGGTCCGAAGCTCCTCGATCACCGCCCAGGCGTTGCCCTTGGTGGCGTCGGCGAGGCGGCCCCGGACCAAGGCGAGCAGTTCATCCGGCGACTGCGCGGCCTTCTTGTCGCCGAAGAGATCCGGCAGACGGCCGAGGTGAAGCAGCTTGGCCGCCTCGGTGGCGTGATTGGCGTAGTGCTGGGTCATCTCCTGCGACAGGTGGCCGACCACCGACTGCACCACCGGCATGGGCACGCCGGCATCTGCCGCCAGCCAGACGAAGGTGTGGCGCAGCGAGTGGATGTCATGCGTCGAGCGAGCCCGCTTGCCGTCGCCCATGTCGCGCTGCGATTCAATGCCGAGCTGCTTGAGGAGTCGCTTGAAAGCGTGGCTGATGCGATGCCCGCCGGTGTACCTGGCGTGCAGCTCCGGGAACACCGGACCGCTGCGCTCCGGCAGCACTTCGAGGTAGCGACGCAGCGGCGGCAGGATCGGGATGCTGACCATCACTCCGGTCTTCGAGGTGAGCTTGCGAATGATCTGCCGCTTCAGGTCGACTTCTTTCCAGTCGAGCGTCGCCAGATCGCCCAGGCGCAGCCCAGTGTAAAGGCCGGCGATGAGCAAGGGCTCCAGCAAGGGATCACCCTTGGCGGCCTCCATCATCTCCTTGAGCTGGCTCTTGGTAAAGGCCTCGCGGGAGACATTGTCCTGCGCGACCACCGGGATCTTGGCGAAGGGATTGCCCGACATACCGAGTCGCTCCCACACCGCCTCGCAGATGCGGCGCATCAAGGTCGTCGCGATGTTGATGGTCCGCGAGCTCAGCTTGAGCGAGACACAAGGCAGGGTCTTGCCGCTGCGCACCACCCGCTCCTGCAAGTGCCGTCCTTGTTGCGGCAGGCGGCCGATGTATTCCCTCGCCATCTCGCCGGTGACATGCTGGACTTCGAGCACCTGATGCTCATCCCGGCACCAGGCCGCGAAGTCGCCCCACCACGACTTGCAAGCCTCGATCCGTTCCTGCGAAACTTGCACCCGTCGAGGCATACGCACGAAGGCATCCCAGGCTTCGCCGAACTTCATCCGCGAGCCGCCGCTGCGGATCTTGCGCACCGTCTCTGCCAGCTCCACCGCGTTCCGCGTCGAGGTGAGCTGCTCGACGTGCGTCTTCGCCCAGGCTTCTGCCTTGCGTTTGTCGGTCATCCCCGTGGTTTTGAAGACCTTTTTGCCCCCAAGCCAGAACTTGACCGTCCAGATTCCCTTGACCCCGCGCTTCACCATCTCCATCTTCAGACCCCCCATTGAGCTTGTGTCTGAAAACAAACATGCACCCGTTTTCACTCCCAACAACTGCGGGGTGTTGCTGGATGTTGCTCCTTGTTGCTGGGTGTGCAGAAATCCCGGGTTCCAAAGCCATAAAATTTTTAAAATAAATATCTTACCCCTGTTTTAAGATCAAACCGGGGTATAGTGGCACGAACGGGACGATCGAGCCACATTGAGCAACTCGAGCTGGAAGCTCGAGCCACGTTTACTCTAGGGATTGAGTCCCATCTTCTTGCCTTCTTCCATGATCTTGTCGCGCTGGGAGGGATCCATGGTCATCCAGGTGTTGACGATCTTTTCCTGCTGTTCGGGGCTGAGTCGCTCCATCATGGCGGCGATCTGGGCTTGGATGTTTTGCGGGCCGCCGCTGAGGTCCATGCCTTTCAGGAGCTCATAGATGTCGCCAAAGGCGCCGCCGCGGGCTTTTGCGTCTTCCGCAATGTAGTCAGCTTGGTCGACTTCGGGGGCCTCATCGTTCTCGTCATCCGACTCCTCTTCCTCGCCTTCTTCAATAGGCTGCGGGCTGAAGATGATGCGTTCTTCGTCGTGAGCGGCGTAGATCGACATCATTTCGAGGCGGTCGAGGATCATGGCGAGATCGACGCCGCGGCGGGCCGCAGCATCGCGCAGGGCAGGGAAGGGGAGGGCGACAGGATTGGCAGGAAAGCCGTTGTGCTTGAGGGTGTCCTGGATGCGGGCGATGAGCTCATCTTCGGGATCGATTTTGGACATGGGGCTTTCAGGGGTTTTAAGGGTTTTAGGGGGTGAAGGGGTTTTAAGGGCGGAGCTTTAAACTTTAAACTTTAAACTTTAAACTTTAAACTTCCGAGCTCACGGCCACTGCGCGATTTCGAGGGCGGCGCGGAGGAGGCGGCAGCGGGACTGGTCCTGTTTGTCGTCGTCGCAGTGAGTGATGAGCTGCAGGTGGGCCTGGCGGCTGTGGACGATGAGGGAGCGGATGTTGCGCAATTTCAGGCGTTGGACGTGGCCGGTGGCGTGGCCGGCGATGAGGACGAAGAGGATGCACAGGGCTTCTTCTTCGGCGAGGAGGGTGGAGGCGCTAAGGATGGCGAGGTTGCGGGCGATGACGTTCTCGAGTACCAGGGGCGAGTGGATGGCGAGGTCGCGGCGGGCGGCGCGTTCGCGCTCGACCAGGTCGAGGGTGAAATCATTGAGGCGCTTGACGATGCTTTCTTCCGATTCGCCGAGGGTGCTTTGGTTGGAGAGCTGCCAGGTGGCGCCGATGGCGGTGGAGCCTTCGCCGGTGCTGCCGCGCAGGGTGAAGCCGATGGCTTCGACCGCCTTGGTGACGCGCGGAATCTCCTCTTTGTTTTCGAGGCCGGGGAGGGAGAGCATCACCGACATGCGGAGGCCGGTGCCGAGATTGCTCGGGCAGGCGCTGTGGTAGCCGAGATCGGGATCGAAGGCGAAGTCGAGGCGGCTGGAGAGATCGTCGTCGAAGGAGTCAACTTGGCGCCAGGACTCGGTCAATTGCAGGCCAGGCAGGAGCGATTGCAGGCGCAGGTGATCTTCTTCGTTGACCACGGCGGAGAGGCGTTCGTCACCGCTGAAGGCAAGTGAGGAGAAGGGCAGAGCCTGAATCATCTGGGCACCGAGGAGGTGGCGCTCGTGGTAGAGGCGGCGGCCGCTTTCCGGCTGGGTATCGAGGTCGATGAAAGTGAAGAGCCCGGGTCGGACGCGGCGGAGGGCGGCGAGGACGAGATCGCGCAGCTCGCGGCGTTCGGGTCCGGTGGCGCGGCCGGGGAAGGTGTAGCCGCGGACATTGCGGGCGAGGCGGGCGCGGGTGGAGATGACGACATCTCCTTCGGGGCCGATTTCGCGGAGCCACGAGGGGGTGGAGCTAGCGAAGCGGTGGAATTCTTCGGGGGTCATAAAGCGTCTCCCTCGCGCAGCTTGCGAATCTGGTCGCGGACCTGGGCGGCGTGTTCGTAGTCCTCGTCGGCGATGGCATGGCGAAGAGCGGACTGGAGTTCGGCGAGGGGGTCGGCAGGCGGCAGGAGAAGCGAATCTTCGGGGATTTTATCTGGCGGCGGGGTCGGGAGAGGCGGCTCTTTTTTACTCATTTGAGTCGGTTTCGGCTTGGCCTCGGGAGCTGAAGGAGCGAGCGAATCGACGCTGGTGGCGGTAAGATCTTCTTTCGGCTTACGGTGGCCGTGGCGGAGGGGTTCCTTGCCTTTATGGCGGAGTTCCCAATCGCGGCTGCGCTGCCATTGACCGGGCTCGAGCTGGGTCCAGTGCACGGTGTAGCACAGGGGGCAGCCGGCTTTGCCATCGCGAGCGACCATTTCGCTGGTGCTGCGGCAGTTGGGACAGATACGAGCCTGTTGACTGAGTTGTTGCCGGCGCAGGATTTCAGCAAAGGCGGCCGGGTTAAATTGGGCCGAACTTTCTGGTGTCAGGCCTTGGGCGACGGCGCAAGGTTGGCAGATGTTGAGGGCGGCACGAATGCCGTTCACGGTCTGTTCGATGTGAATGGAAGCATCTTGCTGTTGGCAGAAATCGCAGATCATGGTGACTCGGGCTAGGGGTTGTGACTATTCTAGCGCGACAAGTGCGGAAATGCGACTGGCAAGGGCGGCTTTCCCGGGATAGGTGATTGAGGGAATCTCTGGGGCTCAATCCAGCTGGTTAAGCCAGCTATTCCTGGGCGGCCGACGCAGCACTTTGGATGAGGAAAAGAGTGTCGATCCCGAGAGCCACGAGGGAGTAGCCTTTGGCCCGGAAGGGCGCGGCATCCTCAGGGCGAGTGGAGACGACGTGGATGCCGGCGATTTTCCCGGCGGCTTGGCAAGCCAGGAGGACGGCATCGATAGCGGCGAGAACTTTTTCATGTCCAGTCTGGCCCGGCAGACCGAGGGAGCCGGCGAGATCGTAGGGACCGATGAAGACGGCGTCGATGCCGGGAACTTGTAAAATATTATCGATATCATGCACCGCATCAATATGTTCGATTTGGGCGATGACGGTGGTGGCGGCATCGGCGGCGGCGACATATTCGGTGAAATCGAGGCCGTAGGCATTGGCTTGGCAGAAGCCGAAGCCACGGCCGCCACGCGGGGCGTAGCGGGCAAAACGCACCAGTTCAGCTGCTTGCGCGGCGTTGCGGATCAGCGGGCAGATGATACCGACGGCACCGGCATCGAGGCTGCGGCGGATCCACGGTTCTTCGAGGGCAGGGACCCGGACAAAGGCCTGAGAAGCTCCGGCGTGGATGGCGGCGATACAGGTCTGCAAATTGCCAAGGTCAAACAGCGCGTGTTCGGCATCAAGGGTGAGAAAGCGAAAACCCTGACGTGCCATCAAGCCGGCGGAGACCGGCGAAGGAATCTGCAACCAGGAACCGGTGACGGCACGGCCGGCAAGGATGTCGGAGCGGAGGATGGTGGCGGCTTCTAGCATGTGATTCACTCTTCATAGGGATTGATGATGGTGGCCGCCGGGTAAAGCGAGCGGGCCTTGGCGCTCATGGCGGCGTGATGGCGATCTGAGGAAATCAGCAGGGGCAGGCCGGGACGGAGTCGGCTGAGTGTTTCGACTTCGAGTCCAAAGCTTTGAGTTTTTCCCTGGGGCTGGTCATCGAGGACTTGGGCCACTTGCGGACCGGGACGGCCGGCGACGGCGCGGGCCAGTTTGGCGGTGTGGGCCCCGGCGCCGTAGATGGCAATTTCCGGCGTTGATTCGAGGCGGGCCCAAACTTGGCGGAGGAGGCTGCTTTGCATTCGGGACAGGCTGTTGAAGCTGGCTTGGTGGTCGCTGTAGTGAGCATCGATGGCGGGTTGGATAACCTTGGGAAAGCGTTCATCGGCATGAATGCGGGCATTGACCAGGGAGTCGTTGCCGCCGTGCATGCGATAGATGGCCAAGGGCAGCGGGACGGCGAGAAAACGGCTGTGCAGGGCGGCGCAGGCGGCGAGGTAGGAATCCGCCCCGTTGCTGATGGTTTCTGGAATCGGGCACAGTCGTTTGGCCAAGGGCCTCGCCAGGGTCAGGCCGATGGTCGGGAGGAGCTGCTGGTCGAGAAGCAGCGGCTGGCTGCGCAGGTCGCCGGCGAGGAGGTGGCCGCCATAAAGCCCGAGCGATTGGCCGCGCTCGTCATGCAGCTCCATCAGATGCTGGACGACGCCAAAGCCGGGGCCGGCGGCTTCAAGCCAACGAGCCAGGGTGCTGAGCTTGTGGGGCAGCATGATGTCGTCGCTGTCGAGGAAGGTGATGAAGTCGCCACCGGCTTCGGCGATGGCGGAGTTGAAGGCGGCGGCCTGGCCGCGATTGCGTCCGTGCGAGATGAAGCGCAGTCGCGAGCTGTGCGCGGCCTGATAGCGCTTTAAGATTTCGAGAGAGTCGTCGCTTGAGCCGTCGTCGACGGCGACGATGTCAAACTTCGGCCAATCCTGGGCCAAGGCGGAATCGAGCGCCTGCGCGAGGAAGCGGCCGTAGTTGTAATTGCACAAGGCGATGGTGAAGGAGGGCATGGTGACGGACTGCCGGTTTTTGAAAAAGCTGCGGTGAAAGGCCTGATTCAGTATACGGCGAAGTCCGCCGCCTTCACAAGTCTAGCATTCAGCTTTTCGCCATTTCCGATTCCGGCGTCGGACGCAGGGCGTGAAGGCCGTTCAGGACGCGCAGGCAATCTTCGGCAGCTCCGAATTCCATGTCGTGGCGGGATTGCCGGGTCGAGGCGCCGATGTGAGCGGTGAGGATGACTTTGTCCATACGGCTGAAGATACCTTCATACGGCTCCTGATGAAAGACGTCCAAGGCGGCGCCGGCAAGATGCTCTTGCAGCAGCGCGTCGGCGAGGGCTTCTTCATCGACGATGCTGCCGCGCGCCGTGTTGATCAGGACGGCGCCGGTTTTCATCCGCGAGATGGCGCCGCGTCCGATGAGGTTGTGATTGGCGCTGCCCCCGGGAATGTGCAGACTGAGGATGTCGGATTGGCGCAGAAGCGTATCAAAATCCACCAGGGTGACGCCGAGGGAGGCAGCGAGAGCGTGGTCAGGCTTGAGCTCGTGGGCGATGACGCGGGCGCCGAAAGGCTGAAGGAGGCGGGCCACTCGAGATCCGATCCGGCCGAGGCCGAGGAGGCCGATGGTGCATTCGCTGAGGAGGACCCCGGTGAGGCGGTTCCAGGCCTTGGCCCGGACGGATCGATCCGACTGGGGGATCAGGCGTGCGAGGTTGAGCATTTGCGCGAGGGCCAGTTCGGCGACGGCCTGGGAAGGGGCATCGGGGGTGTAGGTGACCTCAACGCCGAATTCTCGGCAGGCGTCGAAGTCGATGTTGTCGAGGCCGATTCCCGCACGTGCGATGACCTTGAGGCGTGGGGAGAGCCGGCGGATGACTGCCGCGGTGTACGGCTCGGTGCCGGCGATGATGCCGTCGATATCCGTCGGCAGCTGCAGCATGTCGCTTTCTTTGAGGCGGCGCCGCACGGGATTCACAATGATCTCCATGCCGCTCGCGGCCAGGAGTTGCAGTGGGGCGGCGTCGAACTGCCCGAAGGGATGGGTGGCAAGTAAGATTTTCATGGCAAGGATCCTTCCTTGAAGCGTTGCCTTGCTTCCTTGCAAGGCTTGTGCCAGGGCACACCTCTGAGCTTTCGTCCGCCTCGTCCGCGACTTTAGTTCAGCCGAGGGAATGCATGCCGAGGAGCTCGGCGATGCGCCAGGTGACGTCGTCGTCGATGTCGACCGATTCCAGTCTCGGGGTGGGGTAGATCATGGCTTTCCGTCCGATACGGGCGCGGGTCTGGGCGAAAGATTCCTTCGAGAAGATGTAGAGGCAGGAATTTTCTTCGTAGAGCGGCGGCAGGTCCTGGGTGCGGATGAGTTGGCTCGGGTCGTGATTGACGGCTTTGCCATCTTTGTCGTAAAAGCGCGAGTAGAATTCGGTGACCGAGAAGAGCGAGTCATAGCGACCATCGCAGTCGACGAACTGCTTGAGGGCGTGGGCGATGGTCTCGGCCTTGAGCAAGGGGTTGGTCGCGTGAGTCTGGAGGTAGAGATCGGCATCCAAGAGGCTCAGGTCATGGGCGAAGATGTCGTTGGTGGAGACGAAGTCGCCGCGCAGAGCGGCCGGCCGCATGTGCACTTTGACCTTGGGCGACAAGGTCGGAGCTTCGAGCTGGACGCGTTCCGAGTCGGTGTTGATGATGATCTGGTCGACGGCGTAGGTGCGGTCGAGGGTGCGGATGATGTGGTGGTAAAGAGGTTTGCCACAAAAAGGCTTGAAGTTCTTTCCGGCGACCCGTTCGCTGTGGTCTTTGATCGGGATGAGTGCGGCGACTTTGAGGTTGTGGATCATGGCGGCCTGGCGGGTTCAGGGTTGTGTGGCAGGGGATGCGTCGTCCAAAATACTCCGGCCCACGGCGTCGAGGCTGAGGCGAGAGTCGTTCTGCAGAAGCATGCGGACGAGCTGTTTCTGGCATTCGTGATTGTGATTTTTCCAGTCGTGGGAGGTCCAGGCGTCGGCCTTGTCACCGAGACTGACGAAGTTCATTCCGGCGGCGTGCTGGCCGGCCTGGCGATAGCCTTTGATGTAGCCGGTCTGGAAGAAGGTGAAGCCGGTGACATGGAGGGATTTGACTGGGAAGCGCAGGATATCGGCGATGGCGACGATGCCGGTGTTCGGGCGGGTGCCGAGGAGGCCGGCGAAGAGGTAGTAGAAGTCGGCTTCCATGAAGCTGAGTACCGCGGTGCAATGCGACGCTTGTGCTTGCGCCAGGAGGGTTTCGGCATCTTCAGCAAAGGCGTCGATTTGAGCCGGATAAGGCGTCCTCATGAAGGGGACTCCGGCGCCTCCGAGAGCGGCGAAATCGATCCTGCCGCCGTGCTCCTCTTTCTGGTTCATGCAGTGGTAGTAGAGGTCGGTGCGGCGCCCGAGAAATTCCTGCCAACGCGCTTGGATCGGGAAGGATTTATTGAGTCGGACGACGACATCGAAGGCGTCGAGATCTCTACCTCCGGCCTGATCGAGAAGATGCGGCGCAGGGCCGATGACGACGACTGATTTCCCGGCCAGAAACCGGCTCAGTTGCTGGTCTTGCGGCGGCGGCAGCTGGCGGAAAAGCTCCCAGGTGAGGCGGTTGACATTGCTTTTCACCGGCTCGGGAAGACCGCAGCTCGTCGCGAGACGGCGCGGACGGCAATCCGCTTCGGTGACCGAGATCACGGGGATCTTCACCTCGGCGCGACGAAGCTGCGCCAGCATCTTGCCGCGATAATGAAGCGAGCAGATCACCACTGCGTCGGCGCCGCTGCGCCCCAAGTCTTCCGGCCGGAACTGCGATTCCGGGGCAAAAAAGGGCTGAGGCGCCTGATCGCAAAGAAGGATGCGGGCGGGGGAAACGCCGCGCGACTTGAGCTGGCTCAAGAGATGATAAAAGACCTTGCCGATGCCAAAAAAGGCGATGCTTTTGGTCTCAAGTCCGGGCAGGGATTCAATTCGCGCCCGGAGCTGGGTGGCGATTTCTTCGTCGCTGGGAGGAGCGGACTCAGTCGCTGCTGTCAATGCCGTTTCGAGGTGACGAGTCAGCTCTTGGTAGATTTGCGGATCCCGCACGGCGATGAGATTGCCCCAGGCCTGCGGATCGAGGAGCTCATCGCCGTCATGAAAGCCGTTCCACCGATGTTTGCCGCCATAAACGCCGTGGAGTGGCAGCCATTCGGACACCAGAAGCTGATAGCCGAGCTTCCGCAAAAAGTCGCGGAGCTCGCAAAAGCTGTAGCCCAAGGGCTGAGTCTTCGAGTCTTCGAATTCCGCCAGAATGATCTCCGGGGCGGCGGCGGCATCCCAGGGGAAGCCGCGCAGCACGAAGAGATCGTGACCTTCCGTATCCACCTTCAGGAAGGCCACGGGAAGATCCAGGTTGGACGTCTCGAAGTACCGGGTCAAAGTGCTTTGACGGACCTTCTCCGCTTCGTGATGGGTCTCGTGAAACGCGCTGAGGCTGCTGATGCCGGTGGATTGTGGGCTGTGAAAGAAGCTGACTTCGTCGCGGCAGTGGTCGCTGAGCGCCTCGGCGTTGATGAAGACTCCGGGCATACCTCCGTACTGGTCCTCGATGGCGGCGCGGTTGCGGCCATCGGGTTCAAAGAGATGCACTTCCCAGTTCGACTCGATGAAGGGGCGACTCGTCTGCCCGAGATTGGCGCCGACATCGATCATCAGGCGTGAACCGGAGTGTCGTTCAAGCACCTGGCGGATGAGGTCGGATTCGTCCGGAGTGTACTCGGGGTCTGGAGATTTCAGAATCATGTTGCGGCCTCGGCGATCAGGGAGTCGAGCTGTTGGATGAGCATGAGGAAGAGCCGGGTCTCCTGCCAGTTCTGCGGCCAGGCATATACAAGGCGACGGCGAAGGATGATGAGCTCCGGCTTGTCTGCAGCGGCGCCAGCTAGGCAGGAGTTATAAAGCAGGTTGGCGAGCCGGTCCGAGTCGACACTGGTCTTCAAGGGTAAGGAAACCTCAGCGCCTTGGAGCAGGCGGATGAGGCTGGCGCAGGGTTCCTCGGCAGGCGTGTCAGCGGGAATGGGCTGGGCTTGCAGGAAGGCGTCGAAACCGATCACAGTCTGAACCGAGGCAGGCAACGCATCCTGCGCAGCCAACCCTGACAAAAGGGATAACCAGTGGCCAGCCTTCAGTTGGCGTCCACCGAGTTGCCGTATCAATTGCTCCGCCGAGAAGGCGAGAAGCGTCTGACTTAAGGCAAGTGGCTGCGGTGGATTTTTCAGGCGCTCAGCCAATTCATCGGCCGTGTTGAAGACCGGGCTTGATTCGCCCCAAAGCACCAAATCGAGGTGATCATTCAACGCGGCTGACAGGAAATGAGGTGCAAGATCGAGGATCTTCGCCAGACGCGGCAGGTGCGATACGCAGGCCTGTTCACCCTGTGCAGCGGCATGCATGAGGCGAGCGTAGACACGCGACAGGTGCATCGCCGGACGTCGCCGGATCAGCGGAGTCGCTCCGGCTGCGATGATTTCACTGAGGCGTTGGTGCGAGCCTTCGTTGGGATTCAGATGCAAGGCGAAGCGGCTTTTGCGGAAGGCGCGGCCGAGTTCCGGGCCGTGGGCGGCGACGCCTTTCGCCCAGCGGCCGAAGCGCGGGTGCTGTTCCCAGCCGCGACCGTAAAGCGCCAAGGTGTAGCCGGCATCTTCGAGCCATTCGAGGACGACATGGCGGTAGACCAGATTGTTGTGTTCCCAGAAGAGACGATCCAGACAATAGCGTCGCTCAGATTCAGTTTGGCGCTTCAGCGCCCGGGCGAGTCGTGGTGACTTGAGATGAATGAGTTCGGATAACTCTTCCGAGCTGATGCAGGTGTCGCCAGCCCGATAACTGGCCCAGAGAACTGCATCGAATTGATTAAGCATCTCGAGGTCAATCCCTTTAGAGCTCAACTTCGGCAACAGGTCTTCGCGGATCAATTGCGCCGAGGTCTTGCTGCAGTTGGATGCGAAACAGACATCCGCCTCGATGTCGAAGGGGCCGGGGCCGGGATCAAGCGAGGCGGGGCTGGTGATCATGCCGCAGGAACGCAGACGTTCTGGAGGGTAGCCAAAGGGCCGAATCTGGTCGATATACCCGATGATGAGGTCGCGCTGGCGTCCAGCGCTCTGCTCCCGCCATTTCCGGCTTGCTTCCGCCTGCATGATATCGGGGCAGGTGTCTTGAATCCAGGTGACGAAGAGGAGGTTCTCGGGCCAGAATCCGACGGGGTCCTCGCTGCGGAGATGATTGGCCATCAAGGCAAGATCTGGACGGAAACTGTGCAGGCGTTTGTGCACTAACCAAGGAGGGAGTTCTTCACTCATCAGGACAAGATCTACGTCCCAGCCGGCCTGTTCGAGGGCCCATCGGGTGTCGCGCATGGAGAACTGCACCACTGTCGAAGAAGCGTGGGCGAAGAGAAGAGCTCGTGGCCTGCGCTTGCCTTCGCCGGCGAGAATGAGGCTAAGTTCCGTGTCGTTGAGGGAATGGTAGTAGGCCTCGTTCTCGGTGCGCCACAAAAGCTCTTGTTTCTGCCGTTGGAGAAAGAGTCGGGTCAGCGGCGCAATCAGGTTTTCGATTTGCGGTTGTGGCAATGAGGAAACCGGGGCGAAGTTATGCGACAGGCAATCGTCTTCCTCCATGCGCCGGATCAAGGCATCGAGGTCGACGCCTGGCCGATACCATTCCACCAGGGGGCAATTCAAAATGTCGCTGCGATCTATGTGATGCAGCCAAGCCAGGAGGACGAGCGGACTCTCGGTGATGACGATAATGCGTCTAGGAATCTGTTTCTGGTGGAAAATTTGGCGGAAGCTGGTGAAGATCGCATCCAATTCCAAGCCGGCATTGAGTCCGGCGATGACTGCTGGGGCGAGGCCTCGTTCGAGGCGCGCCTCCATCGCATCCAAGGCCAGTTGCGATTTGCGCAGTGGTTCTTCGATGGGGGTGAGCGGTTGCCATTTGCCCTCCGGCAGAGCCCGGACATAACAATGAGCGCCGTCATCGGTGCGCACCGAGGCGACTTTTTCTTTGGCCGCGATGGCCGCGAGGTAGCGCCCGAGCTCAGGGTGGCGCTGGGTGAGGAGCTCTAAGTTGTGCTGGAAGATGTTCATGCCGGGGAGCTGACGCAGGAGGCGTGCCCGGGCGACGCCGGGTGAAATGTCGGTGGCGCAGTAGATTCGCCTCATACCTGCAGGAGGCTTGTTGATGAAGGGATTCTGGCACTTGATGGAGCGCTACGGCAAGGCCGATGAAGCTCAAAAACAAGATATCTCCAAGCTCCTCTGGGACAGCTTCGGCGTCGAAGCCTGTGTCATGACCCTTGATATGAGTGGCTTTTCGCTCAGCGTCCGGCAAGGGCCGCTCCTTGATTATTTGGCGCAGATCCGCCGTATGCAGTTAGCGGTGACGCCGGTGGTCGTGCGGCATGGTGGCGAAGTGGTGAAGTTCGAGGCTGACAACATGGCGGCGGTTTTTCCCACCTGTGAAGCTGCTGCGGCGGCAGCGCACGAGCTTCACAGCGCCTGTCGCCTTGCCTCGCCTGTAGCTGGGCCGGTGCTGAAGATCGCCCTCGGGCTGGATTGGGGGCGTTTTCTCCTGATCAGCGGCCAAGACCTCTATGGCGACTGCGTCAACGTCGCCTTCAAATTGGGGGAAGATCTGGCGCGCGCCGGAGAAACGCTGATCAGCGAAAAAGTCCGTAGTCAATTGGCTCCCGAGTCCTGGTCGACACGGTCGCAGGAGATCGAAATCAGCGGGCTTCATTTCACCGCCTATGCCTTGGAAAAACGAGGTAGCGAGGGCTTTTGACCCTCAGAGCCCTGCGACACTGAAGGAGAAGCTCGAGCCGGTGCCGGGACGGGAGCTGATGTCAAGCAGGCTGCCGTGGGCGGCGGCGAAGCGTTGGCAGAGCGATACACCCAAGCCACTGCCAGTTTCGCCGGCGGTGCCGCGGCTACTGCGGTGCTGGCCAGGTTCCAGCAGTTCATTGATTTTGGCTTCGCTGAGTCCGCAGCCCTGGTCTCTCACGGAAATGCTAATCCGGCCATTGTTGAGTTTTTCGGCACAGAGGGTGACCTGGGCGCCGGGTGGACTGAATTTGATGGCGTTGATGATGAGGTTGTGGATGAGAGATCGGAGCATGGCGGGGTCGGCAAAAACCGGGCAAGGGGAGGGGATATCCAGGCGAACGCTGATTTTTTTGGCCTTGGCGACCAGATCGAGGAGATTGATCACCTGTTCGGCCAGGGAGTGCAAGGGGAAGCTGGAGGGAGTAAAGGCGATGTGGTCGGTATCGAAGCGAGCCCAGTCCAGGAGGTTGTCGACCAGTTCTCGTGTCTGGCTGGCGGCTTGGCAGAGATCGCGGGCGTATTCGGCGACGCCGGCGGCATCGAGATCGGGAGCTTCACTGTGCAGGAGCTCGGCCAAGCTTTCGAGGGCGGCGATGGGGCTGCGCAGGTCGTGGGAGACGTGGGCGAAGAATTCATTTTTCTGGGCGTTCATCTGCTCCAGGCGGCTCTGCTTGAGACGGAGCTCGAGAAGATTGACGACCTGGCGGGAGAGCGCTGCAAGAGCAGTGTTTTGAGCGTCGCTAAGCTGTCTGGGGGTGCGGTCGATGACGCAGAGCGTGCCCAGATGCAGGCCGTCCGGAGTGATCAAGGGCGAGCCGGCGTAGAAACGGATCGAGGGGTCTCCGGTGACGAGCGGGTTGTCGGCGAAACGGATGTCGCAGAGAGCATCTGGGACAGTCATCAAATGGGACTGATGAATGGCGTGGCCGCAAAAGGAAATGTCGCGGGGAGTCTGGGTGGCACCAAGGCCGACCTTGGCCTTAAACCATTGGCGATCTTTGTCGATGAGACTGATGGCCGAGATCGGCACTTCGCAGATCATCGAAGCGAGAAAAACGATATCCTCGAAGACTTGCTCGCAGGCGGTGTCGAGAATCGTATAAGAGAAAAGTTTTTCCAATCGCTGCTGTTCGTTGGCAGGTAAACTCGGCTTGATCATGAAAAATCTCCCTGGTGCTGTCTGCAAGATAATCGGAATCAAATGACAAGCAAGTCACTCCATCCAAGAATCGTCTTGCCTTCCGCTGCCACTTGGTTAACTTGCAGGTATTCAAACCCCAAGAAGACTCATGCTCAAAGTCTGCCTCGACACCTCTGCCTTCACCGTCAACGCGGCGCTTTACCGCGATGGCTTGCTGCTTGGCCAGGAGCAGGCGGACGCCTCGACCTCGGTGTCGCTGGCGGTGCCGCGGATCCTTGAGGCTTTGCTGGCTCCTCTCGGGAAGACCGTTCGCGATATCGGGCAATGGGATCTCGGCATCGGCCCGGGCAGCTTCACCGGCACCCGCGTCGGCATCGCTTTCGCCAAGGGCGTCGCCTTGATCAGCGGAGCACGTCTCCGAGGTGTCAACAGCGGCTTCGGCTTCTTGCCCGCGGCTCTGCGTCAAACGCCAACTTTGACTCACTTGGCGGTGATTCACGACGGTCGCCGCGATGAGGTCATCCTCAATCTTTTGGAGCTGCAGGACGGCAGTTGGCGAGTCGCCGCTCCGGCTGAAGTGATCAAAACCTTGGACCTTCCTCGGTTCGTCTCGAATGATGCTGGCTTCCACTTCGCCACGACCCTGCCTGCCGTCCATTTCGCCGCCATGTCGCCGGAGCTGGTGGCGAAGATCCTATTTGTGCACGGCCCCGAAGCCGCCGGCTTGGAGTTTGATCCTCAAGCGGCTCTCGCAGCGGATGCGCTCGGCCTGGAAGCGGCTTTGGAGCCGATCTATGTCCGCCCGGCGGTATTTGTCGCGCCGATCGTCAGCCGCAACATCTAAACACCTGAAGTCACCGGGGAGGACGAGATGCTGAAAATCCGTTGTCCCGGCTGTGGCCGCAATGTCAAAATCAAACCAGGCGCCAGCTCGGCTTCGTGCCGCCACTGCGGCTCAAGCATGCCGCTGGCCGGGATGAGTGGTCCCTCGCGCCGAGGCAAGCCTTGCCCTGTCTGTGCGGCAGCTCTTGCTCCTGCAGCGCAGAACTGCCCTCGGTGCGGCTGGAATAAAGTCGGAGAAGCCCCGGAACAACTGCGTCGTCGACTGCAGCTGCGTCAACTCGCCTGGACCGCGCCGTTGGCCTTATTGGTGACCGCTTTACTCGTCGCGATCGAAGGCTGGCGGGTGAAGGCATGGATCCTGACAGACGCCTTTCATCACGCATCACATTGTGCCGCCATGCTGGCGGCGGGACGGGCGGACGGGATGCAGCCCGGTGTGATTCCCGTCGGTGGCGCGGTTCAACTTGGTCTGTTGTTGCTGCATCTTCTCCTGATCATCTGCGTCCTTGTCCGTTGGCACGAAATTCCTGTGGTTCGTTGGCTCGGCCTGATTTGGCTGGCGATTGGGGCCATGCTGCTGCATCACAATCTCGAGATCGATCTTGGCCTTGCGGCTCCCGCAATTTTCGGCTTGATCTGCGCCGCTGCCGCACTGCACACCGGCTTGCGTGTCGGAGGTCCTTTGATCCCTTTCCCCGCCCGTTTCTTTTGGCTCTGCCTCGGCCTGCTCTTGCCCTTGCTGCAGATCTTCGAGCTCATCGGTTTGAGCCCCGCCGGTGCCTTGAGCCAGGATTTGCAGCTCCTCGGCGCTCGCCGCCAATTCGAGCCGCATTTCCTCGAAAAAATTCAGGTCTTCCTCGCGGCTTTACTGCCATTTGCAGTCATGGGTCTCACGTGGATCCGGGAACGCGCGAGGAAAGGCTAGAAGTAAGCGTTTTGCAGACGATGCAAAAGCCGCAGCAGCGAGCAGTTTCTCCAATGAACCCAGAGGGAGCCGCCCATGCCCATCGACGAAGCTTTCAGTATCGCCTTCTCCTTTCATAAGTGGGAGATCACGACGCAGGGCCTGGTGCTCTTCGGTGAGCTCGAAATGTTCGGCGTCGACTTCCTCGGCCGAGGTCTGCTCCGCCTGCGCTCCAGTGTTGGCGGCGTCTTCTTGGAACAGCCCTCTGCCGCCCTTCTGCCCAGTGCCTTCTACGCGCCGGAATTCGTCCTGCACGAGAACGATGATTTCCTCCAGCTGATCAGCGCCGAGCTTGAGGTGCGGATCGCCCGCGGCGCCTTCACTCTCGAAGTGCTGCGACGCAGTGATTCTGCGGTTTTGCTCGACAGCCGCGGCCACTGCTTCCTGCGGCGCCTGAACGGCAGCTGGTGCAGCGACCGCCGCAGCAGCGGCACCGATGCCATCCTCGGCCTCGGCGAAAAAGCCGGCACTTGGGATCGCAACGGCAAGGAATGGCTGTTCTGGAACACCGACGTCCTGTCGCCCGATCCCCTCAAGCCGGCAGGAGATCCCACCGCTGCGGATTTCGACCCCTACTACATGTCCATCCCCTTCTGGTTGCGGCTTCAGCAAAACGGCCCGGCCTCGGCCCATTTCATCGATCATCCCGGCCGCCTGAAAATCGGCTTTCGCGCCACCAAAGGCGCCGGACGCTGCCGCATCGAAGGCGAGGGCGGCGCCTACTGCGAATACCTCTTCGCCCAAGAGTCGATGGCGGAATTGGTCGGCGCTTACACCGAGCTCACGGGGCTACCTGCCTTGCAGCCCTTGTGGTCGCTCGGCGCCCATCAATGCCGGTGGAAAGCCTATTCGCAGGAAGAGGTCCTGACTTTGGCCCGCCGCCTCCGCGCCGAAGACTTCCCCTGCGATGCGCTCTGGCTTGACATCGATCACATGCGCGGTTACCGCGTTTTCACCTGGAACGACGAGCTTTTCCCCGATCGCGCCGCGATGAAATCCGAGCTTGAGGAAATGGGCTTCCGGCTCATCACCATCATTGATCCTGGGGTGAAACTCGAAAGCGGCTGGGAGCTCTTCGACCAAGCCAAAACCGAGAACCATCTTTGCCGTACCGAAGACGGCGCTTTGTTCATCGGCCAGGTCTGGCCGGGACGCACCGCCTTCCCCGACTTCAGCCGCAGCGAATGCCGCGACTGGTGGGCGCAGCGCATCGCCGATCATGCCAAAGGCGGTGTCGATGGCATTTGGAACGACATGAATGAGCCGGCCACCGGGCAGGTCGACTGCACTGCCATGCGCTTCGGTGCCAAGGGGGAAATCCCGCATTGGCGACATCACAACGAATACGGTCTCTTCATGGCGGAAGCGACCCGCGACGGTCTCCTACTTGCCCGTCCCGGCGAGCGCCCTTTCATCCTGTCGCGCGCCGGCTCGCCGGGTATCCAACGTCTTTGCGCTCACTGGATGGGCGACAACGTTTCCAACTGGGAGCATCTCGCCTTGTCCCTGCGCATGGCCCTCTCACTCGGCCTCAGCGGCCAGCCGCATGTCGGTGCCGATATCGGTGGTTTTATCGGCGCCTCGAATCCCGAGCTCTTTGTGCGTTGGGCGCAACTCGGCGCGTTGTATCCCTTCTGTCGCAATCACAACGACGACGATCGAGATCAATATCCGTGGAGCTTTGGCCCAGCGGTTGCCGCCCAAGTGAGGCGCGCCTTGAAGCTGCGTTATCGCCTCCTGCCCTTGATCTACACGCTGTCTCTGGAAGCCAGCTCCAGCGGCGCCCCGATGATGCGGCCTCTCAGCTGGCACAGCGACGAACCGCATCTGCGTCGAGTCGACGACCAATTCCTGCTCGGCCCACACTTGATGGTCGCGCCGGTTCTCTCAGCCGGAGCAAGCAGCCGACCCGTGCATTTCCCCGATGGCGAATGGCTGCCCTTCGAGGATGAGCCCTCGCCAGCCATTCAGGGCCCCGATTTCCGCAGTGTCGCGGCACCTTTGGCTCATCTGCCGTTGTTTGTCCGCGCTGGTGCGGTGGTGCCGATGTGGCCCGAAGCCGCCGCCTCGACCTCTCGACAGAAAACCGCGACCATGGAGCTCCATATCTTCCTGCCCCTATCCGACAGCGAAACTGCGAGCCGCCTGCGCCTTGATGACGGCATCAGTATCAGCAATGAAACAGACTGCCAACAGTTTGATTTTGACCTGATTCGAAGCGGCGATTCGATCCGTCTTCAGACGCGTATCAGTGGTCGCGAAGGTCCCTGGACACCGAAATTTTGGCGACTTGTTCTCCATCGCAGTGGTCTGACACCGCTGACCATGGAAAGAGCTGATCTGCCTTACCAATTAAGCCTCGGGTGAAATTCCTCAGTTCTTTTCTTTGACGAGCTCAAGCTGGTCATTGAATTGAGCTCCGATGGATTTCTCGTCCGATCCTTCGAGGAAGCCGGGGGTCAAGTCCTTCAGGCGGTAATCGTCCTTGGCAGCATCTTTGAATTGAGCTCTGGTGTTAGTCACCTTGATCAAGCGAGCGATTTTGTCTTTGAAGATGCTGATATCATCGATTCTGAGGTCTTCTTTTAAGGCGAGAGCCAAACCTTGTTTACCGGCGATCAGGCAGTGGCTGAGTTTGAGGTTGTGATTGGTCAGGTTGTCAAATTCCATGGTGTAACCTTCCTGGGCGTCAAGAATGCAGTTGACAAAGCTGGCGCCCTTGTTGAAGCCGCGCACGGTGAAGGCTACGCCACCTTTCGGCTTCTGGGTCAAAATGGTGCAGTTTTTCAGTTCCACATTGCGCATGTTGCCGGGGCCGCTCAAGCCAAAAATCAAACAGTTATCGATGGAGATCAAGTCGTTGTCGCCGCCGAGATTAATGCCGCAGTTTTTGAACCGGCAGGATTCCACCGTGATTTTGTCCGACTTCTTGGCAATGTGGAGATTGCCTTCTTGCAAGCTCAGACGCCGCAGGATGACTTCCGAGCTGGCCACCGTTAAGCCGGTGCTGAACACCGCTTCAGGGTGGCCGATTACGGTGAGGCCTTTCTGGTTCAGGGTGTATTTGCCTTCGTATATCCCCGGCAGCAGACGGATGATCTTGACTCCTTCCTGTTTCAGGGCGCTCTGCAAATCCATCGTATCCCGGCTGCCTTCAGCGCTGGCGAAGATTGTTCCATTGGGGATTTTGGCAGGCAGTGTCGAGCGTATTTTATTCTTAAGAAAGTCGATTTCCTTGCCGTTTTTCTTAAGATAAGAAACACCTCGGAATTTTTCGAGATATTGATTCAGTCCTGGCTGCGCTGTCCACGCCTGATCTTCGGAAAATTTGAAATCCTCCTCCTTCATCAGCCAGCTTCTTTCGATACACATCTGAGCCAGCAATTTCAAATAGGCGGTCTCGGCTTCGCCGTTGATCTGCTCTTGGAACTCATCGGCAAACAGCTTTGCTGCTAGACCTTTATAATCTTGGATCTCTTTTGCGGCAAGCGCATAGAAATTGTTCTTCAACAGGAAATAAGCCCGGATCAAGGCTGAATCGGAGGCGTTGTTGGTCTTCACCCACTGCAGCAATTGCAGGGGATCGATTTCATTGAGGCTGAGACGTGTTTGAATTTTTTTTCCGCCGTAAATGATTTCTATCAGTACCGAACTTTCGTTGTTTGATACCACCTTACCGCTATATTCAACCCCCATTTTCTTGTAAACAATCTTTGACTTCTTGTCAAAGGAGATGTTCTCGATGATCAAAGAGTCCAGCGCCTTGATTTCTAATTTATCAATCAATTTCTCTAGTTTTAAAATTTCTATATCTTCTGGATTTAGAGTTCTGAGTTCCTTGATATCCTTATCGCAAAGGACCAGATTTCTCTTCGTCAAGTTAATTGAAAGGCTGTTCAATAGCAAGTCTTTTTTCGCCTCGGCCAATTCCTCTTCGGGCGATAAGGACACAGCAGTCAGTGGCTCGACTTTTTTGACGACATCACCAAGGGGCTCATTAGCATTCTGCAATTGTCGTTCGCGGATTTTGGTAATCATCTCCTCCCGTTGTTCCAGGGTGGAAGAAGCTAGGTTTCCGGAGTAGTTGGTGCATTTGTCCACTGCTTCCGAAAACTTGTTTTCTAAAACCAGGCAGTTGACGTCGCTGCGGAGCGCCACCATCGCCACCTGGATCTCCTTCTCCACGCGTGACTTCATCGTCGTTTCAAAGGTGTCGAGCAGGGTGTTTTTCGGGCGGTCAGCTGCCGCCAGGAGACGCGCCTTCTGCAGGCTGGCGGTGAAGCCATCCGGATTGAGCGGCAGGCGATTCATTTCGGTCCGCAGAGCTTTCAGTTCCTGCTCCCACGCCGCACCGACCGTTTTCTCGGCGGGATTGCTGTTTGTCTTTTCGGCGATCGCTGGTTCTTTGGCGGGTTTCTTGACGCCGCCAGACATCATCCATAACAGGCCGATCAAGATGAAGAGGCCGGACACCGAGCCGAAGACGATGAGACCTATGGAAGGAGATGAGTCGGGCTTCGCCTTGCCCCTCCGCTTGGTGTGCGCGGCCATTTTCCGCATGTCTTCCGGCGATAGCTCAAGATCGCGCAAGGTGTTTAAGCGGGCACGTGCCGATTCCGTGTTGACCGACTTGAGTTTGGCGGTCCGGCTGGATGCCGCGGCTCGCGGGGCGTTTTTGAGGTCGGCAAAAATCTCCGCATCATAAATTCCGGTGTGGCGGACGGGGCGTGCCGGTGCCGCGGCGCCCAGGCTTGCTTGCTTGAATTGATCAATCGCCGCGACAGCGTCCGAATAGGACTTGAATCGGTCCTTCGGATTGGTGGCGATGAACTGATCGAAAAGATTGAAGAAGCCAGATGTAAGGCCGTTTCTCATAGAAGGCGGGAAGGTCAGGCTTCCGTAAGGGATTTCAGCTGGACTTTGATAATTGGCGTAGGGGCTGTTACCGGTGACGATGAAATAGATCAAGCAGCCGATGCTGTAAACATCAGAAGAGACGCGGGGGAATTTCCCTTCCAAACCCATTTCGGGAGCTATAAATGACAAGTCATAAATGGGAAATTGTGAATTGAGAAATTTATCGTCTTTAAGCAATTGGGAAACCATTCCAAAATCGGAGAAATAAACACAGCTGTCACGACCAACATAGATGTTTTTCGGGGTCAAGTTGAAATGGCTGGTATTGCAGTGCGTATGGGCTTCATCGAGAGATACCAAGAGCTCACGGCTGAGATTCAAGGCATCGGCAAGTTCAAGGCATTGGTTCGCTTTGATGATATCATCAAGCGATTCGAGCTCAAGATAGGGACTGACTTGGTAGAGACAGCCGGTATCGACTCCCCAAGCGATGATCTCCAAGTGACTTTTACCGGACATTTTTGAGGCCGATTGCAAAGTTTCGCCAATCTCCTGAAGATACGAAAGAGACGCGCAGAACTCGAGTTCATAAACCCGCACTAAGCAGAGGTTCTTATCCTTCATGTTGAGGGCGACAAAGGTCTTGCTGTATTGGTCGGCATTGATGAAGTGACGAAGATGATAGATATCATCAATTATAAAATCTTTTTCAGCGGAGCCGCGGAGAACCGCAATTTGTGCGTGACATGATTTGCAATTGACCTGTTGACTCCTGAGCGGAGCCATGACCGAGGTCTCTTTTTGGCAGGCTGGGCAATTAAATGAGGCAAACATGTTTAATCCCGTGGGTTATTTGGTGATTCGAATCTACTCAGTGTTTGCTGTCATTGCAATGTTATGAGATGCCATCAATGTCCTAAATAAAACTGGAGAAGTCAGTAGATTTGCCGTCCGCATCGATGATCGGCTTCGTCTGAATTTCAAAAAAACAGGCAACTCGCCTGAGTTCTTGCCTCAATTCACCAAATTATTTGGCTTAGATCGAAGTTTTTCCAGATTTTTTTAAGGCAACTCAATGCAGATTTTTGGAATTGCCTGATATTCGCTCTACAAGAAGCCAAAGGAGACCGCGCCATGTCAGAGACAGTTGGATTAGGCATCATCGGTGCCGGAATGATTTCAGAATTTCACGCCGTTGCGCTGCGTTCGGTGACGGGCGCCAAGTTGAGTGCGATCTACGCTCGTGACGCCGCCAAAGGAGCGGATTTCGCGGCGCGACACGGATGCGCCACCTATTCGGATTTCGGCGCCTTCCTGGCACACCCAGGCTTGTCGGCGGTGAGCGTTTGCACCCCCAGTGGCGCTCACCTCGAGCACTCGCTCGAAGCGATGGCGGCGGGCAAACATGTGATCTGCGAAAAACCCTTGGAAGTGACCCCGGATCGGGTCGATCAGATGATTGCGGCGGCCGCAAAAAATCGGGTCCTCTTGTCGGGGATTTTTCAGCGCCGTTTCAACCCCAGCACTGCGGTGCTGAAAGAAGCGATCGAGGCTGGCCGCTTCGGTCGCATCGCCTTGGCCGAAGCCAGCATCAAATGGTGGCGCACCCAGGAGTATTACGACTCTGGTAAATGGCGCGGCACCTGGGCCCTCGACGGCGGCGGCGCCTTGATGAATCAAGGGATTCATACCATCGACCTGATGCTGCACCTGATGGGCCCGGTGAAACGGGTCAGCGCCAGTGTCGGTCTGATCGCCCATGAGCGCATCGAAGTCGAAGACAGCGCCGTCGCCATCCTCGACTTCGCCAACGGTGCCAAAGGCGTGGTGCAAGCCACCACCGCTTGCTGGAGCCGCAAAGGACATCCAGCGGAAATCCACATCGGCGGCGATCAAGGCAGCGTCATCATGACCGACGACAAATTCCGTCATTGGGAATTCCGCGATGAAACTCCTGCTGACGACAGCATCCGTCAACAATTCGGCCTCAACAGTGCGGTTGCCGGAGTCGGTGCCGCCGATCCCAAGGCGATTGACGCCTCCTGGCACGCCCGCAACCTGCAGGATTTCTGCGACGCCATCCGCCTTGGCCATACTCTTCGCGTCAACGGTCAGGAAGGTCGCCGCTCGGTCGAATTGATCGACGCGATCTACCGCTCGGCGAAAAGCGGAAAAAGTGTCGAGCTCTAAGACGGAAGACATCTCACCACGAAGACACGAAGCTCACGAATTTTTATTTCAAAATCATGAAACTGGAGTCCCTATGAGCACAGCACTTGTCACTGGCGCCGCTGGCGTCCTTTGTTCCGCCCTGGTCGAAGCTCTGCTTGAGGAAGGCCATCGCGTCGCCCTACTCGGGCGCACCGAAAGCAAGCTCGTCGAGCTGCAGAAAACGCTCGCGGCGAAAGGCCTGACCGAGACCCTGGTGGTCGCGGCTGACGTCCTCGATCGCGCCTCTCTGGAAGCGGCCCGAGCCAAGATCGAAGCGAGCTTCGGCCCGGTCGACATCCTGGTCAACGGTGCCGGCGGCAACAGCCCGAAGGCAACGGCCCAGGCCGAGACT
>JAYTMY010000151.1:0-2080 GCA_043748535.1 Lentisphaeraceae bacterium
GCTGGCCAAGAACAACCTGCTCTACCTCGCCGGCACCCTGCCCTTCGCCCGCGACATCATCCCCAGCCTCTTCGGCGCCGGCACCGGCCAGATGACCCCCGCCTCGCAAGCCATCGGCGCCCTCAAGGCCGCTGGCCGCCACGCCTTCGACGACCAGCCCGACTTCGGCAACCCCGACGCCTGGCTCGACTCGGCCGACCTCGTCGGCTACGCCTTCCGGCTCCCCCTCGACCAGCTTACCACCATCATCCACAACCTGCTGGAGGCAGGGCGGATGGACGAGGAGCCGCTGGGGGCGAAGGATTTGCTGAGGAGGCGGTGACAGCTGCCGAACGGAGGGCTCGGGTTTGCGTTAAAGCACTTAAGTCGTTGGAAATCAATACTGAGACTTCATGATCCAAGGGAATGCGGGTTTGCGTTAAAGCACTTTTCCTGCCCAGCCGGGGGTTAGCAGTGCTGCCTTCCGGCTGCACCCTCGACCCGCGAGCAGCCGCTCGACAAAAGCGAAGGCCAAGCCCTTCGGTAAGATCTTGACTGCATACAAATGGAAAGTAGCTTCCTGATAAGCTATCAAGGACTTCACGCCATGCGCCGCAAAAGCACCGATGCCGAAAACATGGAAGCCGCCGCAAAGCTCGGCAGCGTTCACCTGTTCAATCACTTTATCGACGGCATTCGCCTCGACGATGTAGCTCGCGAGGCCGAAGCCATCGCACTTCGTAATCGATTCTATTGCAGTGGAATTTGGCTGCTTGGCATCGATGTGATGGGGACCCATTTCCACGCCGTGGTGCACAATCCAGGAAAGAAAATGTCCCAGCAAGAGGTGGCGGCTCGGATGGATGATGTATACCCTGTCTTTGACAAAATGGGGCAGCGAGTCCCGCATGATCCGAACTCCGCCACATGCATCGCTTGGGCTGCCAACAGCAATTGCGTCGGGGCCGTCATCGGATCATGGAAGCAGAGTTTCACTCAACGGCATAACATCAAGGTCAGGACGTACGGCACTGCTTTCCGTCAGAAATACCAGTGGCGACTGGTCACCGAAGATGAAGCGCCTCCGGACAAGCCGAGCAAGATCCAAGATCCATCAGGCACTTTGCTCCAAATCTACACCTACGCCGAAGGCAATGGTGCCGCCGCCGGCTTGGCGGATGGGGCGATTCACGATGTAGGCTCGGGCCAGCACTTTTGGGCGAAACACGAAACTCCGCCGTTCCCGGAAGCTGTCGCCCCTGATGTCGCCCGGCTCTTTCTGCCGCAGGATCAGATCCCGCCGCTGCTCACAGATCTCTTGGACAAGCTGAGACTCCATTTACTGGAAGCGGTGAATCGCCGCAGCGTCCGGGATCACCTCGAGTTCGAGATCAAGAAACGCGGCTACGCTCCCAACTCCGACGAGGCCCGGGCCTTGGAGAACGAGGTGAGGCGTTTCTTCGATGAGGCCTTGTGCCTCGGTAACAAGGCCGCAGTCAAGGCTTATGCGGCGCGGCTGAATGAGCAGAAGCACCCTCGCTTGAGCCGACAAATCCGAAGTCTGACGCTTGGCGACTTGACGCTTCACGCGGTCTACCGGCGACGGCGAGTGCTGCGTATCGCCTGAGCGGCGACAACAACAACAAGATTCTGGTTCAGCGGCCGGAGCAATCGATCGTGCTCTGATTTGGGCAAAAACGCTTCAGAATCAGGCGTTTTTGCGGAAGCTGGTCAAATCTTGATGAGATTTGGGTGGTCAAGGTGCGAGGTGCCAGGCGGCATTCGGCGAAGAAATAATGGTGTAATGTGTTTAATAAATGTATGCAAGCTAAAAATCAATCACTTATGATGGTCTGATTGATTCAGGTCTTAAACGGAAGTCGAAATAATGGCCTGGGAAGGCCTGGATAGCCCAAAAAAGTGCCTGGCACTTATGGCCATGGCGGTTTCAATTGTCACAATGAGATGCGGATTTCGCAAAAATAAGACCTTTACGGAAGTTGAAATAATGGCCCGGGAAGGCCTGGTCAGCCCCAAAAAGTGCCTGGCACCTATGGCCAAGAATCAGGCGTTTTTGCGGAAGCTGGTCAAATCTTGATGA
>JAYTMY010000152.1:0-8544 GCA_043748535.1 Lentisphaeraceae bacterium
CGCCAGCCCCCTGGCGCCCTTCCTTTCGCCCAAGGCGAAAGGTCGTTAAGGTTAAACCACGAACACAGCGCCAGAGGGCTGGCGCGCTCCCAGGTCAGCAACAGCGCCAGAGGGCTGGCGAGGCGCAGCCGGAATGCTAGCTTCTTTGAGGAGCATGAAAAGGATCAATGATGAGCACGGATGAAATCAATTATCTAGTGATCAGCAGCGGCGCCAGTTAAAAACCCTTAATCATCTCAATCTCGACTTCCCGGAATGCTCGGCCTCGCCCCAGCCGAGCATCCTTAAACGCATCAAAGATTAAGTCCATGAAAACCCGCAATGCCCTGCCCTTCCTCGATCTCCTTGGCCACGCCGAGATTCTCGATTTGAAAGCCTTGACTCCCCTCCCCCGCCTCGAACTCGACCTCGGCTGCGGCAAAGGTGGCTTCTCGCTCGAATTGGCCCGCCGCCATCCCGACACCTTGGTCCTCGCCGCCGACATCAAAGCCGGCCGTCTGAAAAAGGTCGGCAACAAAGCGGTGCGCCAGAAGCTCGACAACGTCCGCACCATGCGCTGCCTCGGCTGGGAGCTCATTGCCTTCCAAATCCCAGATGCTTGTCTTGATCGCGTCCACGTCCTTTGTCCCGATCCCTGGCCGAAGGACAAGCACCGCCGTCACCGCATGCTCTCCAGCGAATTCCTGCAGCGTCTGTCCAACAAGCTCAAGCCCGGCGGCATTTTCCACTACTCCACCGACGACTTGCCCTACCTCGCCCGGGTCCGTGAATCGATCGCTCCTCTGAAATGCTGGATTCCCTGTGACGACGGCATCGTCGACATGGCCGACGTCAAGACCGAATTCGAGCTCCTGTGGGAACGCGAAGGCAAAAGCGTCACCCACCTCACCTGGCGCAAGGCCTAAAGAATCCATCGACTGACGAGGAGATCGAGATGCAGTCCATGTACACCAGCCTTTCTCCTCGCAGCCGGATCTTTTTCAAGCGCCTGCTGCTGATTGGCCTCGGCGCTCTGATCCTGCGGCTGATGGTCACTTGGGGCTGCTGGCAGATTCCGATGTTTCGTGAATACATGGCGACGCCTCCGGCGATGACCGACATGGCGACTTACCTGGATTTTTCCCGCCGTTGCCTGCAGGGGAATTATCAAGGCGACTTCAACTACCAGCCTTTCTACTACACCGTCTTCCTGCCAGTCACCATGACCATCGGCGACCACCCTCTGGTTCTTGCCCTGATCCAGAGCCTACTGGGCTCTTTGACCTGCCTCTTCTGTGCTCTCACCGCAGCTCAGTTATCGGGACGACGCGCCGGTCTGATGGCAGCGCTTCTTCTCGCGCCTTGCTCGATGATGCTGATGTATGTGCCTTTTGCCCTGATCGAAGTGCTCGCCGCCTTCTTCATCTCCGTCTTCCTCTACGCCTCGATTCTAGCTTGGCGCCGCAATCAACTCCGCTATTGGCTTCTGGCCGCATCCATCCTCGCCGCCACCACCCTGACGCGAGGGACAGCCCTTCTCCTGCTGCCGGCTCTTTTGGCCTTGTTGGCCTGGAAACACCGGCGCCGTCCTGGGCGCGCCGCCGCACAGATCGTCGCTAGCTGCATCGTCTTCTGGGGCCTGCAACTGCCGTGGTCCTGGCACAATTACCAAGTGACGGGACACTGGGTCGGCCCCTCCACCGACCTTCCCGAAGTGCTGCCCTTCGGCAATGCACCGGACGCCAGCCCGGGCGAGCTCTATTACTCGCCTCTCTACCACGAATGGCAGCGTCTGGCGCAATTGCCGGAAAATCCGGTTCCGGTGAGTCAAAGCCTGATCGAATCGATCAAAAAAGAACCGGCCGCCTGGGCCGAGCTCAAGCTCCGCTGCCTGCTGCTTTTCCTCGATCGCGGCTACAGCCCCAACAACATCAACGAAGACATCATTGAGGCGAAGCTTCCTTGGCTCAAGATCCTGCCCAGCTGGGGCGTGCTCGCCGCGCTCGGTCTTGCCGGCTTATTTCTGATCTTCCAACGACAGCGTCGACCGGGCCACATCTTCCTTGCCGCCGCCACCATCCTTGCCGCCGCCGGCATCGTCGGCCTGTATATCCTGAGCCGATTCAAGGTACCCTTCCTGCCCTTCTGCGCCGTCCTCGGCGGCTTCGCCTTGGCACAAGCACGTTGGCGCTCGCTGCTCGCTCCCTTGGCACTTGGACTCTGCTGCACCTTCCTGCTGCACAGCTCCTACGTCAGTAACCTGCAGCCGAGCTTCGATCATTGGACCCGCCCCAATGGCACCCAGGTTCAGATCGGCGACACCCTGACCATTGAAGATCATGGGCCCGAAAAAGATGGCGGCTGGGGCGCGTGGCAGATCACTAGCGATACGACCCGGATCCAAAAAACCTTCCGCTGCCCAGCCTTGGCAGGAAAGACCGTGACCGCTCAATGCACCTTGATTCTCCACTGCTCCGAAGCGGCACCTTTGCAGGTGAGTTGTGGCGCATCGCCAGACCTCGGGCAGACACGAGTCTATCCACTGAGGCCTCTCGAGGAGACCAGTTATGGCACCGTGATTTTCGATGGACTGCAACTTCATTTCGAGGAGAACGGCGAAGCCACAGTCATCCTTCGCTTGGCATCGCCCAAGCCTGGCATTTCGATCTATTTTGACACCCGGCGCAATCATGGCCGCACCCAAGCCGCGACCAACACCAAACCCGAGTTCAATAATGTCCCAGAACTGGTTCTGACCCTGAAACTACCAGCTGCCACTGTGACTGCCCATCGCCCCTAAGGAGCCCCGCCCATGATCGCTCTCATCACTGGCTCTGCCGGCCTCGTCGGCGGCGAAACCGTCCGCTTCCTCGCCTCAAAAGGCTTCACCTGCGTCGGCATCGACAACGACATGCGCAGCAGCTTCTTCGGCGCCGAAGCCTCGACCTCCTGGAACCGCCAACGCCTGCAAGACGAACTCGGCGAGCGCTACCTCCACCGGAATCTCGACATCCGCGAGCTGCCCGCACTAGAACGGGTCTTCCTCGACTTCGCCGGCCAGATCTCGCTCATCGTCCACACCGCAGCCCAACCCTCGCACGACTGGGCCGCCCGCGATCCCCTCACCGACTTCGGCGTCAACGCTACCGGCACCCTGCACATGCTGGAGATGACTCGCCGCCACGCTCCCGCCGCCACCTTCATCTTCACCAGCACCAACAAGGTCTACGGCGATCGTCCCAACGAGCTGCCCTTGATCGAGCTCGACAGCCGCTGGGAGCTCGATCCCTCCCACCCCTTCGCCGAGCACGGCATCGACGAGTCGATGAGCATCGACGCCTCGCTGCACTCCGTCTTCGGCGCTTCCAAGGTCGCCGCCGACGTCATGGTGCAGGAATACGGCCGCTACTTCGGCCTCAAGACCGGCGTCTTCCGCGGCGGCTGCCTCACCGGGCCGACCCATTCCGGCTCCGAGCTGCACGGTTTCCTCGCCTACCTGATGCGCTGCGCCGTCGAAGGCCGCGAATACACCGTCTTCGGCTACAAGGGCAAACAGGTGCGCGACAACATCCACTCGCGCGACCTCGCCAACGCCTTCTGGCACTTCCACCAATCGCCCAAGCCCGGCCGGGTCTACAACATCGGCGGTGCCCGCCACTCAAACTGCTCCATGGCCGAAGCCATCGCCGCTTGCGAAGTCCGCACCGGCAAGAAGATGAAGCTGAAATTCTCCGATCAGGCCCGCTCCGGCGACCACATCTGGTACGTCTCCGACGTCCGCCGCTTCAAGCAGGACTTCCCTTCCTGGAAACACGAAATCAGCCTCGACTCGATCTTCGATGAAATCTGCCAGGCGACGCTGGCGAGATCCCGGTGAGTATGTTTGAAAGGTTTCAGGAAAACTGGTTCCTCATTTTCATAGGGCTCTTCATGGCCTCGCCATTCATCCTTTATTTCAGCCTCGCAGCTTTTAGCGTCTGGGCTCGCCGAGACAATCAACGAAATCTGGAATTCCTCGCTTCATCAAAATGTCCCGAATGCAAAGCCGAGTTCGGGCTTGAGACGGCTAGTCTTGCCTTCCGGAATTACCAGATATACAAGCAGGAAACCTCAAAAATTCATAATGGAGTCCTGAGCAATCCCGTGCGTTATTGGTTCGTCCAATGCTCCCAATGTCGCCATCAGGCACGATTCCATTATGGCCTTCGCACACTGGACTCAGACACCAAGCTGCATCCATTTTTAAGGTCATAAAATGCTTGCTGGATCTTGTGCCGCCGCCGAAATTGGTTATAATGTCGCTGCATCAGGAATGATCCGGCCCCAGAGTGTCGGATCTGCCAACCGAGGTAGGAGAGCCTGCGGTGGCTTGCTAGGGAGAAATCCCGGCGATGTGCGGAGCCCGCAAAGGGATAACCGACAAAAGTCTCCCGGAACTCAAAGTTCCTCGTCCTGATGCGCAAAACACGAAGAAACCCAATCGGGAATTGCGCATCATGAGCCAACAAATCGCCCCCACCTTGTCCATCCGCCACCGCGGCACCAATCCCAACCACCACCTGTGGAACAACAATGGGACTTGGTTCGTTCACTACACCCTGCACCCGACACCGCTGACCAAAAAGCGTGTCCGCCAATCCCTCAACACCCGCTCACTGGATGAAGCCCGCGGCCTCCGCGACAATCTCTTCCAAGTGATGAAGCATACCCTGCGCAGCGAAATCAAGGCCTGAGCCTGATTGATCGCGCTTCTTCAAACCCGTTCCGGCCAGCTGCCGGAACGGGTGTTTCGCGTAACCGCGTTCTCCACCCTACAACCCATAAAACCCCTACACCCCCCTACAACCCATAAAACCCCTACACCCCCTACACCCCCTACAACCCATAAAACCCCTACACCCCCTACAACCCCTACAACCCATAAAACCCCTACACCCCCTACAACCCATAAAACCCCTACAAGCCTTTTCCGTCATCGACACTTGCACCCGGCCCTCCTGCGCTTAGCTTGGCGACGCACAACCCCCAGGAACTCCCCCAAGATGAACCGCAATCATAAAATCGCTGTCGTCGCCGGTGACGGCATCGGCCCCGAAGTCGTCCCCGTCGCCCTCGAATGCCTCGACATCCTCGCCAGCCGTGGCGGCTTCTCGCTCAACCTGAAAGAATACCCCCAGTCCGGCGCGCACTACCTGAAGACCGGCGAAGTCCTCTCCGACGAAACCCTCAACGAATGGCGCAAGTTCGACGCCCTCTTCTTCGGCGCCGTCGGTCACCCCGGCGTCAAGCCCGGCATCATCGAAAAGGGCCTGCTCCTGAAGATGCGCTTCGACCTCGATCTCTACATCAACCTCCGCCCGGTTAAGCTCTACGCCGGGGTCGAATGCCCGCTCAAGGGCAAGGGTCCCGCCGATCTCGATTACGTCGTTGTCCGCGAGAACTCCGGCGGCCTCTACACCGGCATCGGCGGCAGCACCATGAAAGGCTCGAAGGACGAAGTCGCCGTCCAGTCGATGGTCTACAACTATCGCCAGGTCGAGCGCTGCCTGCGCTACGCCTTTGAACTCGCCATGAAGCGCCGCAAGAAAGTAGCTCTCGTCGGCAAGTCAAACGTTCTCACCCACATGTACGAACTCTGGCTGCGTGTCTACGAAGAACTCGGCGCCCAGTACCCCGAGGTCAAGCGCGAATACTACCACGTCGACGCCGCCTGCATGTTCATGATCCGCAACCCCGCCATGTTCGACGTCATCTGCACCGAAAACATGTTCGGCGACATCATTACCGACATCGGCGCCGAAACCCAGGGCGGCATGGGCATGGCCGCCTCCGGCAACCTCAACCCCGATCGCACCGGCTGCTCGATGTTCGAGCCGATCCACGGCTCCGCTCCCGACATCGCCGGCCAGGACAAGGCCAACCCGATCGCCGCCGTCCTCTCCGGTAAGATGATGCTCGAATTCCTCGGTGAACACGCCGCCGCCAATGTCCTCGACCAGGTCATCAGCCGCTACGTGCTCGACACCCAGCTCGGCATCTCGACCAGCGCCGCCCGCAAAAAACTGGTCGACTTGACCAAGTCGCTGTCCTGATCCCCTCACGCCTTGGATTTCCAAGACCAAAAAAAACCGCCCATCGATCTCGATGGGCGGCTTTTCATTTTCTTCGAATGCCCTCAATACAGCCGCATTTCCGGCGAGTTGACCAAGGTCCAGACGGTCTCGAAGAAGCCGGACTGGGAGTAGCTCTTGGTGGCGTCAAGCTTGGCACCGAAGAAAGCGATCTCCTGGGGGCTCGGATGACGGGTGAAGAAGCGGACAAAAAGCGAGTCCAGCCAGGCATCGTGGGACAAGCCTTGATGAGCGGTGTAGCCAGCTTGAGCCAGCTTGTGGGTGAACTCCAACATACGGTTGTCGCTGGAGAGATAGAGCGACTGGGTCAAGGCCCCGCGATAATGCGCTTCACTGTCGTTTAATGCCGAGGGAAACAGCTTCTGCACCAAAGCGGTGCGATCCACCTCGGCCGCATAGAGCTGACGCAAGGCGTCAACACTGGGATCGCGGCGGAGCCGGGCGAGATACGAGCCGTTGAGCGAGTTGACCAACTGGTCGCCACTGAGATGGCGGAAACGACGGGCCTTAAAGGCCATAAACTTCTCTTCGTCGTTGTGCAAGGAAGAAGGCAGACGATAAGCCGGGGAGAGGACGATCATGCGGACCAGGGCATTGACGTCCCAATGCTCCTTCTCCAGTAGATCGGAGCAGCCGACCAGCTGCGCCGACGCATTTTTCAGGTCGTAGACGTCGTTCACCGGCAAGGCCAGGCCGCGGCCGAGCAGCCAGTTGCCGACCCAGTTGGCGACGGCGCGCGAGACGAATTCGTTCTCGCGGGTGGCCATCCATTTCGCCAGGACGTCGCGAGGAGTTTTGGTTTCTTGGATGCCGCGATCCTGACCAAAGAGCCGCGCCTTGGCGATATGCGGCTTGCCATCAACGGGATAGGTGATCTCCATTTCATTCAGGCGCTCTTTGTCTTCGTAGAGATAAAGCTGCGGAGCGAGGAGGGTCGGCTCTTCGACCTCGTTGCGCTTCTTCTTTTTCTTCAGGTCTTCCGAGGAGGTGGTGTCCATGCGATTGGACGGGTCGATGCCCATCTTCTCCTTGGCGCTGAGATCGTCGTAGATCGACTTGCCTTTGCGCTCGGCCTCGATCCACGCGAGGACGCGCTTGTACTCGTTGGTACCGAGCTGCTGACGCGGCTTCTCTTTGTTCTCGAGTGACTTGGCCAAAGAATTGAGCATCACTTCGTTTTTGACAAAAGTCTTGTCGAAACCTTGGTAGAAGGCGGCCAGCGACCAGAAGTCAGTGATCTTGATATCGGGGTGGATGCGGTGATCATGGCATTCGGCGCAACCCATCGGTACGCCCATCACCCGTTCGGTGAAGCGCCCTGTCATCTGGGACGGGGTTTCCTTGTCATTGTAGAACAGCACCAGGAGATTGGAAACGGCGATGCCGCGGGCCTTCAGCATGTCTTCCAGGAAGACGCGGAAATCCTTGCCCGGACGGAGATAGTTGTCTTTCAGATGGCGCTCGAGACGCTTGTAGTCGACGAGCCCGTGCGTGCGCTCTTTCGGCGCATAATGTTCAACCACTTTCGCGGCGAGATTGAGCTGGTATTCCTGACTTTTCATCAGCGTGTCGACGAGCTGCGGATAGTTGCCGGCATCGATCTGGCGGGTGGCGCTGTCGAACTCGTCGATTTCGGGCAGGCGATCGAGAAGGTCGAGATAGATCCGGCGGGCCAGGGCCTCCGAAGAAGCCTCGCGTGCAGGCTTGACTTTAGCCGGTGCGGCTACAGGGCTCAGGCTGCCGGCATCCGGCGCGGCAAAGACGAGGAGGGTGCTCAGAATCAAGCTCATGGCGATTCTCCTTGAAGTGGGTCTGGTGACAATAGAACGCCATAAAATGAGAAATGTTGTAAACCGGAACGCGATTCCCCGGCGCCCTATACCTGCTCCCGGCAAAGCTCCCATGATTAATTTTCCGTTTGATTGCAATCGCCCTGCTCCCTGCAGAGATTGAAATCCGAACTCGGACAGCAAGTATCGAAGGGTGCAATCTCCCGAAACTTAAGCCCCACAAGGTCGTCCTGATGAAAATCGTGCATCTGCTGCTGCTGACGCTACTGCTCCTCACCGGCACCGCCTCCGCCGAAGACATTGAGCTGCGCTTCACTTATGGCTCCGAGAAGAAGGAGTGGGTCAAGGTCATCGTCGAGGCCTTCAACAAGGCGGGTTACCGCACCACGAGCGGCAAGACCATCAAGGTCGTCGCCGTTCCTATGGGTTCCGGCGAATGCATCTCCGGTCTCCTCGAAGGAACCGATCAGGCCCACTTGATCAGCCCGGCCTCCGATGCCTTCATCAAACTCGGCAACGCCCGCTCCGTCAAAGCCAACGGCAAACCCCTCATCGGCGACACCCGCAACCTCGTCCTGTCGCCCGTCGTCATCGCCATGTGGGAACCGATGGCCAAAGCCCTGGGCTGGCCGGAAAAAGAACTC
>JAYTMY010000153.1:0-22126 GCA_043748535.1 Lentisphaeraceae bacterium
GCGCAAATGCTTGATCGTCATCGCGCCTCCTTCGCGGGCCAATTTCATCAAACGGTTCTGATGGATGTTCCGGCCTGCGCCTTCCGGCAAGGCCAAATCGACGATTGCCTGTAAGCGTTCCAAGTGGATCAACAAGTGCTTGGGTTTGGGTGATCCAGGAGGCTGACGCAGCCATGTCAGGCTGGCGATAGATATGCCCTCTCGCACCTTGAGCAGCTTGTCGATCGCGCTTCGATGCCGATCCGTCAGAGCGGCGGTGAGCGCAGAGTAAACTTGCCGGGTCCCGCGTGTCAGGGATCCACCGCAAATCCGCTCAATGACATCAATCGCAGGCAAGATGATGTGTTGGCTGCGCAGGCTCTCAATCAGAGCCTGCGCAATGACGATGCCGCGATCCGTCTGTTGTGCGAGGTTGTCCAGCTGATGGACGCTGCGGTGATAATCCGGTATTGTGAAAAGAGTCAAGCCTAGCCAGGATTGCAGCTCCAACAAATGCTCCCGCCGCGTTTGCTCACGCTTGGCGTAGTCGTCCCAACTGCCAATGTCTAGCTTGAGTTGCTCCGCCACCCATGCGAGTAGCGGTGGGAAAGGCGTGTCATCGACGCCAAGAATAATGCCGGGAAATCGGAGATAGCACAAATTTACGGCGAAGCCCAATCTGTTGCCATCTCCACGTCTTTGCCGCACGATGGCCAGATCCGCCTCACTCAAGGTGTAGTGGCGAATGAGTTCCTCCTTGGTGTCGGGGAAGGCCAGTAGACTGGTTTTCTCATTGGCAGACAAGGCAGAGCGTCGTGGCATATGGAAAAGTCCTATTCTTGAAAACGAAGGTTTCTGAGATAGCCGATTTCAAATCCGAAAATCGTCGGCTCATTCTTCTTGAAATTAGTTCTTGAATCATTATTCTCAAATCATCAAGAAAAAACGATTTATAAGAAATCCGAAGGAGGGTGCCATGTTGATCGGCTACGCTCGCGTCTCGACGCGAGATCAGAATCTGGAACTGCAACGCGAAGCCTTGATCAAAGCCGGGTGCGGTCAAATCTTCGAGGATCAAGTCAGCGGCACCAGGGCAGAGCGCCCTGGCCTGACCAAAACCATGGAGATGCTCCGCGAGCACGACAGCCTAGTCGTTTGGAAGCTCGATCGTCTTGGGCGCAGCGTCAAACAGCTGGTTGACCTGGTCGGCGATCTACAAAAACGGGGAATCCATTTCAAGAGTCTGACCGATGCCATCGACACCAGCACCACTTCAGGCCGATTCTTCTTTCATGTCATGGCCAGCCTCGCGGAAATGGAGCGCGAGCTGATCATTGAGCGTACACGCGCCGGACTGGCAGTCGCTCATCAGTTGGGGCGCAAGAGTGGCCGCAAAGCCAAAATGACACCGAGCAAGATCGAGTCGGCCAAGAAACTGCTAGCGAGCGGCACTCCGCCCAAAGACGTAGCCAAGAATCTCGGCGTCTCTGTGCCGACGCTTTACCGGTGGATTCCAGCCTCGCATGGAAGCTCAATTTGAGCTTAGAAATTCCTTAGCGTGCTATAATTTCCGTTTCGTCTAGTGACCCCATCTCCTGCGGGACGAATTCAGCCTCGATTGGTACGGCATCCACGGCCTGCCGCATTGGGCCAGGGTCCGCGCCAACGGCCTGCGTCTGGCTCGCGTCAACGGGGCGAACCCGCGCATCGTCGAGCTCTTCGCCTTTCTCCATGATTCGCAACGCTTCGATGACGGCCATGACCCCCGCCACGGAGAGCGCGCCGGAGACTTCGTGAACGACCTGGGCGCGGCGTTCCTCGGCTTGGAGAACGCGGAACTGGACTGCCTCGTCGAAGCCTGCCGCTATCACAGCTGCGGCTTCATCAGCTCCGAGGCCACTTTGGCGAGCTGCTGGGACGCGGATCGACTCGAGCTCGGACGTGTCGGCATCTTCCCCTCAGCGGAACGCCTCTGCACGGAACTGGCTCGTGACAAGGACTTTCTCGCCGCCGCCTATCGCCGCAGCCAACATCCGCCGCCGATGGACAAGTGACACCGCTCCTCCCCCGGCTCTGTCCCCACATTTCTCCGCGAATTTACAGCCTCTACCCGTCTTGCCGCCTTTTCGAGCCATGATTTGTCCTGCCACAGGGATTAGATTCAAAGCATGAAAGTGAAAAGGGGTGACCTATGACGATGCTCAAAACCCAGGCCCGCCGGTTGCAGAAGCTGGTTCTGCTGCTGAATCCGGGAGAAGCGAGGACCAAGGCCGCCTTGGCCAGGGCGCTCAGCGATGAAGTCGCGCCGCGCACCATCCAGAGGGATCTCGAGGAGCTGCAGCGTCTCGGAGCGCCCATCATCTATAGCGGAAGACTGGGAGTCCGCTTCACGCACGCGTGGTTCCTCCCAGTCCTGGCGGAGCTGGGTTCCGATGAAACCCTGGCCGGTCTCGCGGCCCACAAGCTTTTTGCCGCCAACCTCCCCCCGGGTTTGCAGCTCGACCTCGACAAGGTCAGTCAGATGCAACGCGCGGCGGGAATGATGAATCCCGATGACGATGACTTCCTGCAATCCCTCAGCCGCCACGGCACCTGCCAGGTCGAGATCGTCAGTGCCGATGCCTACGACACCGTGGTGCAAGCATGTCGCCAACGCTTCGTCCTCGCCGGGGTCTATGAAAATGGCCGCGGCGAATCCGGCTCCCGGCAGCTCGAGGTACACGCCCTCTTCTACCATATCGACGCCTGGTACACCCATGCCCGGGAAGTGCCGGAAGGTCACTGGAAGTCCTTCGCCTTGCACCGTTTCTCGTCAGCCAGACTGCTCAGGAACCGCCGTTTTGAACGCGATTCCGCAGCGGTGGCGGCGGTGCGCGAGGGCCGGATTTTCCAGCAGGAGTGGCTCCGCGATGTCCGACTGCGCCTTTCTCCGGTCTGGGAACGCCACATCTGCGAGCGGCAATGGTTTCCTGGTCAGTCGTACACTCTCGATTCTCAAGGCCGCCGGGAAATGCACATTCCCGAGGCGCCCCTCTACCCTGTCTTGCGCTTCCTCTTTTCCTTCATGGGCGAGGTCTCCGTCCTGTCGCCGGACATCCTCAAGCAGGAAGTCCAAAAGAAACTCTCACTCATGAATGAACAGGCCACCAGCGAGGTGCAGGATGTATAATCTGTTCCAGAAGACGATCCGAGACGGGATCATCGACATTCGCAAGAGCCGCTTCGAATTTGACGACAAGGCCCGGCTGTGGGCGGGCGACTCCTCGCTGTACTCCCCTGAGCTCCTTGCCCTCTTGTGGCGGCTGGGAATCCCGCAGAAAATTCTCCGTCTCCCTGACTACGCCTGCGATCACCGCTGGCTGCAAAATCAGGCTGAGCTCATCTCAGGAGAGTTCCGCTGCTCCCCGGACCTGACCCACGCCTCCCTGCAGGAATGGGCCTGGGCGCTCGGGGCGATGGAAATGCCGGTCGACGGCCCGAGCCGTCCTGCCTCGGAAATGCCGTCTTTTGTCGAAGTCCATTCGGGCATCAGGTTCCTGCCGGTGCCGCGCGGCACCTTCATGATGGGCGCACCACGCACCGACCGGGCTCAATTCCATGACAACGGACAATATCGCGTCGGCATCAGCCGGGATTTCTGGATGGGAAAGACACCCGTGACGCAGCGCCAATGGGAAGCGGTGATGGGGACTTGCCCGTCGCAGTTTCCCGATCCCGACGCTCCGGTGGAGAGCATCAGCTGGTTCGAAGCCGTCGAGTTCTGCGAACGATTGTCCTCCCTCGCCGCCGCCACAGGTGCCTTGCCGCCCGGCCTGACCTACCGCCTGCCTAGCGAAGCCGAGTGGGAGTACGCCTGCCGCGCCGGCCAGAGCTGCCGTGATAGCCGGATCCAAGACCTTCATCGCGTCGCCTGGCATGACAAAGTCCTGCCGCGGACCGCGCCGGTCGGAGGAAAAGCACCCAATCCCTGGGGATTCCACGACATGCTCGGCAATGTCAACGAGTGGTGCCAGGATTGGCATGCCGAGTACCCGCGCCTGCCGCAAATCGACCCCTGCCGCCTAGCTATCAAAAAACAGCTGATCGGCTCCGCCCGCATCTTCCGGGGCGGCAGCTACGAGTGCGATCCCTGCCTGTGTCTACCCAGCGCCCGGTACAGCGAGGAGCCGGAATACCAGTCCCCCATCTGCGGACTACGCATCGTCTGCGGCCAGCCCTTCGTCGACTCCGCCTACTACCTCAAACACCTGGCCCCGCAAGATGATGATGTCTGGCCGGCAGAATATTTCTATTTTCTCGCTGGTGAAGATGTCATCGATCCTGAAACCTCTTAGATTCTCCCCCACTGTCGATTGACAAGTGGCCAAGGCAATGCTATTGTAATCTCATAAAGAAATTCGTGAAGAGACTTGTCGTCTCCTAAGATAATCACTTCCCACATTTTATTAAATTAATCAACTCCTATTTTTTTCTCGTAATTTTTTCATAAATACAAAATGATTAAGGAGATATATATGACTGAATCACTTCATGAAGCCATAAAGATCCACCGCAAATCCATTTATGATGGAAGTTTTAATTTCGACGATTTATTTCTTAAAAATACAATGGAAAAATCATCATTTTTGTTGCTCGTATGGAAGATGAATGTTCCACAGAAAATGCTTAAACTCCCGGATTATTCATGCGATGAAACCTGGCTGCGCAAGCAGGCGTCGTGGATTGCGGATGAGCACCTGTGTTCTCTGGATGAGATCCTGTCCGCCCTGCGCGAATGGGCCTGGGCACTCGAGGTGATGGAAGTCTTGATGCCGGGTCCGGCGGTTTCGCCGGAAATGCTGGCGGCCTTCACGGAGCCAGTGACGGGCATGCGTCTTCTTCCGGTGCCGCGCGGCAGCTTCATGATGGGAGCGCCGCGGATGGACAAGGGGCAGTATTTGGTCGTCAACCGGCAATTCCCGGTCACTCTCAGCCAGAATTTCTGGATGAGTCAGACCCCTGTCACCCAGCGACAGTGGCAGCTGATCATGGGCCGGAATCCCTCGGATCATCAGGACTCGCGCTGCCCGGTGGAGAACGTCAGCTGGTTCGAGGCGGTCGAGTTCTGTCAGCGCCTGACCGCCAAGGCTCAGGCGGCGGGTACCTTGCCTGCCGGGCTCGTCTTCCGCCTCCCCAGCGAAGCCGAGTGGGAGTACGTCTGCCGGGCCGGCCGCAGCTGCCGCGACAGCCGGGTCACCGATTTCAATGCCGTCGCCTGGCATGGCGCCATCGCCAACCAGACCATGCCCGTGGGGCTCAAGGCCGCCAATCCCTGGGGCTTTCATGACATGCTCGGCAATGTCTACGAATGGTGCCAGGACTGGTTCGCCATGAATCCGCGGACCGCGCAAATCGATCCCTGCCGGCTGGCGCTTCACGACACCGACATCCCCTTCCTGTACCGAGTGGCCCGTGGCGGCTGTTTCGACAGTAGCGATACGCGGTTCTGTCAGCCCTGCTTCCGTATGGGGTCGGAGCCCGATCAAGGCTCGGAGATCTGCGGCTTCCGCATCGTCTGCGGCGACGCCTTCGTCGACGAATCCTTCTACCTCCGCCATCTCGCCCCGCCGGAAGAATGACGCCGGAACGCCTTGATCCACAGTGCCCAACCACCCCAAACCAGGAGAACCCCCATGAGCCTCGAGAAGTATTTCTGCGCCTACTGCGGTCGCAAAGGTTACTCGCCGATCAGCGTCGCCTCCGGCGAATGCCGGAGCAGCCCGAGCGGCAGCCACAAGGTGATCGAGGGGGAGCAGCGGCACTGGTCCTGCCGTTACTGCGGTCGCACCGGCTACAGCGCCACCTCGGTGACCTCGGGAAGCTGCCCGAAAGGCCCGGACGGCCGCCACGAGCTGATGGATTGAGGAGAACTTTCATGCCTACATCTCCATCACTCCGCAGAATCCAGTCGCTCCTGCCCCGTCGCCAAGCCGATCGCAAGCCGCAGCTCTACGCCCGCCGTCCCAAGATGCCGGCGCCCATCCGCTGCCCCGTCTGACTGAACGAAATCTTGAATCAAGGTCTCTTGCCTTCTCGTCCCGATTGGGGGCAGCTCCTCGAGGGCTCCTGTTTCTACCCCTGCGCCAGCAGCGACGGCCAGCCGATGAGCCTCTTTTCCCGCTCGATACCGGTCTTCGTCCTCTGCGACTACGACCAGTCTTACGCCCGTCCGCTGTCCGCTGTCCCGCCCCCAGGAGCTTCTGGCAAGGCTCCTGCCTGATCGTCAGCCCCAGCTCCCGGAACGGTCCGAAGAACTCCTGCGTGAGCCGCAAAAACTGACCCATCTCGACCCTTATCACACTTGGGTCGGGGAGGAAGGGGCAGAGAAGCTGGCCCAGCGGACGCTTTGCGGCTACGACCTGCTGGATCAACGCCAGATGACGGCGGAAGAACTTTGGCCGCCCGACTTCCATCCCGACCCCGCACTTCTGCCCGGAATCACCGTCAGCGAAAACGCGACCGGCGCCAGGCGCTCCCTCGGCGCCCTCTACCGCCGCGAAGCGGAGGCCATGCCGCAGTTGCGCGCCAGGCTCAGCCTCTGGCGCCGGCAGGATGGGTTCGATCGCAGGCCCGGCCTTCCTTTGAATTTCAAACCTAACACAGGAGCTTCACAATGAACATGTTCGACGACAGCCCGGCAGAAGACAACGAAGTGGAAAGCCTCGAGAAGAAACTCTCATACGCCATCATCGAGCGTCATGCCGAAGAGTTTCAGCAGCAATATCAGGCGCTCTTCGATCCGGCCCTGCCAGAAGACTTGCGGCAACTGCAAAAGCTGATGTTCTGCGATGAAAACCACTCGATCTCCCATTTGAATCAGACCCTCGCCTGGGGCTACACCAAGATCCAGGACCTGAAGGCCATCCTCGATGAACGCGACCTCGTCAACGGTTATTGGCGCCCGCGCCTCGCCATGCCCCGCCTGCGGGAGTCCCTGAGCCTGACCGACGGCTACACGGGCCTCATCCAGGAAATTGCGGGTGCCGATCCCGTGCCATATACCTTTGTCTTCACCGCCCAGGCCCCGGAGCAAAGCCGTCCGGATTTCTATGTCTGCTCGGAAGTCCTCCCCCAGATTGACGGGAACACCGGCGGCGCCACCCATTTGCTCACTCTGCGCAACCTGCGAATCAAACCGGTCTGCATCCGCTATCTGTCACAGGATTCCCGATGGGCAGATGCCGATTCCTTCCGCCAGGAGGCACTGAAGCTCTTCTCGCGTCGCGACCGCTCGCCGCACCCCTTCAAAGCCATGGAAATCATTCTGCGCCTCAGGAATGCCCTGACCATTCGTAGCGCCCAATTCGGCCCCGTCACCCGATGCTGAAATGCTTCTACGATCAACGCCAAAGCGTTCCGCCGGACTGGCCAGGCCATGTCCTTGCCCCTTCCGCCGCCAAACCGTCACCTCATCACCCTCACAATCTGCGCCGCTTGCCCGCTGGCGCCCACTTCCCCGAGGCCTTCATGAACACTCCCGACGATCTCAGCCCGCTTCTCGCCAAGGCCGGCAAAGCCTACCACTGGGCGTCTATCGACGGCGAAGACCTCTTTCAGGCGGAACACCTCTGGAGCTCGCCCGACCCCTGGCGCGTCCGCCGCAAAAACCGCCGCGGCAAAACCCTCCTCGTCCGCTCCTGGGCCATGGATCAAGCCCAGACCCTGCACCAGATCTTCATCCGGATCCGAAATGAAGACACGCCCAGCCTGGTCGTCCTCGCCAACCAAGTGAAAAGCCGCGGCCAGGCCAGAGGCTGGAAACTGCGAGTCTTCAAACACCGCCGCATCTCCACCACCTTCCACATCCCCGAGCCCGAGGTTCGTGACATGGTTCGGGCAGCACTCAGAAGCTTACTTTTTGCGCCCCTCAACCCTTGAATTATTGTATAATATACATATATTCCCAGCCAGCCACGCCTGAGGCTGGTCTTGTTTCCTCGCAAAATCAAGGAGATTGGCGATGCCTGTCGCAAGTGCAAGAAAAACCCAAGCTGCCGATGGCTCCGTACTGCTGCACTCTCTCGCGGGCTTGCGCCATCTTTTTGAAACCCATCTCATCGGCGATGCTCTCGGCGTTCCGGCGGAATTCCTCAGCCGTGAACAGCTGACGCAGAACCCGGTGACCGGTCTGCGCGGCTACGGCAGTCACAACAAAGCCGCCGGCACCTGGAGCGATGACGGCTCGCTCATGCTCTGCTCCCTCGAAACCCTGCTCGATGACGGCGACTATCCCGCCGCCGCAATGCCCCGTTTCCAGGCTTGGTTGAAAACCGGCTTATGGACCGTCGACGGCGCCGCCTTCGGCATCGGCAGCGGCACTTATGCCGCACTGGCGCGTTTCGCGAGCGGTGCAGCCGCTCCCTGGGGCGGAATCCGCGATCAAGATAATGGCAACGGTTCGCTGATGCGTATTCTCCCCATAGCCGTGGCGCTGCGTCACCTCCCGCTCCGACGCTATCTCCAGCGCATCAGCGAATGGAGCAGCCTCACCCACGCTCATCCACGCAGCATCACCTGTTGTCAGATCTATGCCCTCGTCGTCCGTGGTCTCCTGCGCGGATGGCCACTCCGTAAAGCCCTGCGCGAAGCGGCATCCCGTATCTTGCCTCAGCTCGACCGCGATGAACGCGAAGTGATGGAGCGACTTCTCGATGCATCGGTGCTGACCTTGCCACGCGACGAGATCCGCAGCACTTGTTATGTCGTCCATACTCTCGAAGCCAGCCTCTGGTGCCTGGCACAAGGCGGGAGCTTCGCCGATATCGTCCTGCGCGCCGTCAACCTCGGCGACGACGCCGACACCACCGCAGCCGTCACCGCGCCGCTCGCCGCCATTCTCCACGGGTCGGCCGCTCTGCCGCCAGCCTGGCGTAACGGCGTCATTCGTGGAGACCCCTTACTCGCCCTGCTTGAGCGCTTGCCCAGCGCCACCATCAATGCGCCATCAGGCCTGTCCTTACAATCCTAATATTTCCAGCGCCAAGCACTTCACGCCATTCACACCGGAGTATCCTATGCTGAAATGTTTCTACGACGAGCGGCAAAGTGTGCCGCCGGACTGGCATCGCCACCTGCTCTGCCCTTCGGCGGCCAAGCCCGCTCAAGTGATGCAGCATTGGCAGCAAGCGTCGAGTCCTATTGAGATCGCCGCCTTTCCGCCAGCAAGCCTGGAACAGATCTGCCGCGCCCACGATCCCCAATATGTCCGCGCCATTCTCGCCGGACGCCGGGAGAACGGCATGGGCGATTGCGACATGCACGTCGCCGCGACTCTGCCCTGGACCTGCGGCTCCATGATCGCCGCCGCCCAATACGCCTGGCGCAGCGGCGACAATGCCGTCTCCCCAAGCAGCGGCTTCCATCATGCCGGTTATCAACGCGCCGGTGCCTTCTGCACATTCAACGGCCTGATCATCGCCATCATGGAAATCCTGACCCAGGATCCCCAGACTCGCATCGGCATTCTTGACCTCGATCAACATTATGGCGACGGCAGCGATGAACTGATCCAGCACTTCTCCTTGTCAGAGCAAGTGCCGCACCTCAGCCTCGGACTCCTGCGCCGCCAGCCCTCTCCCATCAAGCTGGGTTCCTTGACTTGGACCCGTGAACGCTTGCCGGAACTGATTCATCAAACATTCAACTCCTGTGACCTGGTGCTCTACCAGGCTGGCGCCGATTCCCATGTCGATGACCCCTTGGGCGGAGTCTTCGACACCCCCGCCTATTTGGCGCGCGAGGAGATCGTCTTCCAGTCTTTCCGCGAGCTGAAGATCCCCGTTGCTTGGAATCTCGCCGGTGGTTACCAGGATGACTTCACGAAAGTCCTGAATCTGCATCAGATCACCCTCGACGCCTGTGTAGCCAGCCGCCGGAGCCCTGCATGAACGCCCCGCAAAATACGCCGCCCGTCTCTTTCTGGCGCAGCCAACGAACTTCGACCCACGACGATGCAAGTTTCCATCTCGCCGCCATCGAGCTTCAGTCACGCGACGACGATGATCCGCTCCTCCTCCCGGTATGCCACTGGATCAGCCTTCATGGCCCCAGCGGCAAAGCCATCCAGAAACAATTCCATATCGGCTATAATCGCCTAGCTGATCTCAAGGAGCAGTTGGTCGAGCGCGGCTTGGCCGATGCTTCCTCCTTGCCGCAAATCAGCGGACGACGATTCCTCCGTGATCATCGCCTCCCGTGCCACAGCCTCTGCCGTCTCTACGACCAAGTGAAAAACCTCGGCGATTCCCAAATCGTTTACTTGCTGGAGGTCTATCGTCCCGATGATCTTTGGCCCTGCCTTTATGTCAGTGGCCTTGCCGCTCCTGAGGCTCCGCAGTTGGCTGTCGACCTGCTCTTTCAAGCCTTCCATCCCCGTCGCGAACTCTTGCCCGCCACCACGACTTGGCGGGATGCCGTCGATTTTGAGGCCGAGGCCCTCGCGATCTCGGCCCGCTTCCTCGCCGCGGAAGCCCGCCGCCACGGCGACACTCGCACCGACATCCTCCTCCGCATCAAAGCCGCTCTTCTCAAAGCCCGATTCCACCAACCCTGATTCTAACGCCTCCCCTTGCCACCAGAGCCCAAGGAACCCCCATGTCTATATTCAGCTTCAAATCCACAGATGGCCGCAGCATCTCCCTCGATCAGCTCCATCAAAGCTCCACCTATTCCGGCCTGCTCGCCGGACACCCCGACACCAAGATGAACGAGGAACGCAAAGCCGCCGCCATCCTTTTTTTCCAATCGATCTTTGGCGATTGGCCCGTCCTCGTCATGCCCGCCACCGAGAGTCCCCACCCCAGCAAGACCCGCCTCGGCGCGACCATCCCCCTCTTGCCCCGCATCCAGTGCTGCGGCCTCTTCAACACTTCTTCCCTCGACCCCGGCGACGACGCCGATTCCCTCCTCATCATCGCCATCTGGTTTCAAGAGACCCCGGCCATGCCCATCGCCCCGGAAGCCCTGGAGGCCCTCAGCCGCATCGACTGGTCAAAGGACGCCGGCAAGGGCTATTTTTAGAATGCAAAACTTAGTTTAAACCAATGGCAATCCGGTCGTAAACTTGCTAAACTGTTATAAGCGCTAATTAAGGATCACTAGCCATGAATCTGTGGGAAACCCTGAAAAAAGAGCTCCCGGGTCGCAAGGAGATCCTCAAAAACCCGGCTCAGCATGCTGAGCAGATCCGCAGCTTCCTGCGTGCACAAGACGCAAGCCTCGGCCCCTTGCTCATTCTCGCTTGGGACATGACTCTGCCCCGCCAGATGCTGAAGCTAAAACCGCACCGCTGCGATGAAGCCTGGCTGAAGGAACGCGCCGATGACTTGGCCGCAGAGCACCTGGTCGACCCGGAACTGACCCTTGCCGCCCTGCGCCAATGGGCCTACGCCCTGGAAGTGATGGATCCCCCGATTGCCGGCACCGCTTTGCCACAAAGCACACTGAAAGCTTTCACCGAAACGATCAGCGGCATCGACATGCTCCCCATCCCCCGCGGCCAATTCTGGATGGGCGCTCCCAAGTGCGATCCGCAGATCTTCCGCTTCATCAATCCCCAATTCGCCGTCACCTTCAGCCAGAATTTCTGGCTGGCGCGCACTCCTGTGACGCAACAGCAATGGGCTGCCGTCATGGATAGCCAACCAGCTTCTTGCCGCAGCCCTGAAGCACCAGTGGAAAGCATCACTTGGCAGCAGGCCCGCGATTTCTGCTCCCGCCTGACCGAGCTCGCCCGCCGCGCCGGCAGCCTGCCGCCCGGACGGGTTTTCCGCCTCCCCAGCGAGGCCGAATGGGAATACGCCTGCCGCGCCGGCCGCCCCAGCCGTGATTCGCAGGTCGCCGATTTCAGCCTGGTCGCCTGGCACGGCCAAATCGCCAACCAACCCATGCCCGTCGGCCAAAAACAGCCAAACCCCTGGGGCTTGTTCGATCTGCTCGGCAATGTCTACGAATGGTGTGAATACGCCTTCGTCCCGTACCCGGAAACCGCCCAAGTCGACTACTGCGTTGTCGCGGTGCCGCAGGACGACGCCCCGACCACCATGAAAGTCGCCCGCGGCGGCTGCTATGACTCGGCCGATCTGATTAACTGCCTGCCCTTCACCCGGATGGGCGGTGAACCCGAGGTCGCGGATTCCCTTTGCGGCTTCCGCATCGCCTGCGGCGAGGCCTTTCCTGATGAGGAGTTTTATCTAAACCACAACAAAATGCAGGAGGGAAATTGAGATGACAAAATTGGAATATATTACCAAGCAATTAAATAAATCTAAAGGAAAGGTGTACGAACAGTACATAGTCAATAGAATTATTAATTTATTAAACGATTTCACAATCAAATTTACAACCCAACAATATGTTAGATTTCAAGATGGTCGATATGCGTTGACTGACTTATATTTTCCGCAGCTTAAAATTCATGTTGAAATCAATGAAGCTCATCATGATATAATTGCTGATTTATCAAGGGAGGAGAAAATACTTTCTGCACTTAATGATGATAAATTAAAAATTCCTGATGAAAAAGACTATGTAAGCCTCATGGAAAATCACAAAGTTATTTCAATTTATGTATACAGAGACAGAAAGGTTAAGACGATCGAAGAAATAAATATTGAAATTGACGATGCAGTAAAATGCATTAAAGACAGGAAGGTTTTACTTGGTACAAATTTCACAAATTGGGACACTAATGATCCAGAACCTACATTTTATATCAACAGAGGGCATATAGATGTTATAGATGATATTTCATTTAGATATACCCATGAAGCTTGTAATTGTTTTGGTCACAACTATAAATTAGGATCAGTATGGAGTGGTGGAGCTTTACATCCTTATCAACACAATACTATATTATGGTTCCCACATTTATATGCTAATAAATCTTGGAATAATCAGATTTCTCATGATGATAGCATTATAACTGAGAAATCAAACGATCTCGATAAAATGAACTTGGAATTAACTTCACACTTGGCAGAAGATTCTAGGGAGGCAGAGTTACGAATTGTATTTGCTCATGTAAAAGATGTATTAGGGGATACTAGATATAGGTTTAAAGGATTATACAAACTGAATAGAGTCATGTCAAGCAACGAGAGAGGACTTATCTGGGACAGAATAGCAACCCAGGTCAGGACATATCCACAAAATCAAAACCATGCTCTTTAAAAATCGTAAAGGCCTCTACAAAGAGAGCTGCCGCCCCGGCCTTCTCCCGGCCGGAACGCTTCCCGCTTGGCTGGCGCAAGCATCGGCCATAGGCACCTTGCCGCCAACCTTGCCTTGGTTCGAGCTGCTGGAAGCCTCGTGTTTTTATCCCTGCTGTTCACAGGGTGGTCATGCGATGGAGCTCTTATCGCGAAACATCGCCGTTTTTGTGCTGGTGGATGATAAACGAACGATCGAGCCACACTCCGACGCCGACAAGCATTTGCTCCACGGCTACGAACTGCAAGATCAGCGCCAGTTCAATGCGGAGGAACTGTGGCCGGAAAGCTACAGGCTTGCGCCCGATTTGACCCCAACCAACTGGGAGCCTCCGCGACCAAGGATGGGACGGCAAGACGATGATTGGGGTGCGGTCTACCAACGCGATCCTGCGTCACTGCCCGCTTTGTCTGGGCGCCTCGCTTTGTGGCGTCGCCGAGAAGGTTTTGGCGACGATCATGGTCTGCCGGTTCTCTGCATTCTCCGGCTCCGCTGCGAAGCCAGTTTGGCCTACCAGCTTCTCTACCTGCGGCATCAAGCGCTCACCTTCGTCCTTTTCCTGCGCAATCCCGGATCCTCTCCGCACAATCCCATTGAGCGATTTACGCGCGGTGGCTACGACCTGTTTTCCCGGACGCTGCGGCGACACCCCCGCGGCTTGCCGCCATGGAAAATCGACCAAGGGGAATTTCTGCTCTATCCTGATTACGAAGAGATTCCCGCCTGGTCGAGGATCAAAGGCGCGTCGTTTCATGAAGGTGGAGACGGCCCCGTGGTGGAGGTGCTCAGTTCCTTGAAAGCAGCTACCCTTGATCTCTTCCTCGATTGGCAGATCCTGCCTCATGGAGAATGTCCGCCGGAATTCTCACGGGAAGACTTTCTCGGGAGCCCGGATGAATTCGAATCCCTGCCGAGTGCGACGAAACCGATCGACTTTCGCCTGCAAGCAGCGGTCTTTGGCTTCGATTGGGGCGGCGAATTGCGGCGAGATTGGCATCCGGATCCGATTCAGCTGCGCTGGCTCGCCCGGAAAATCGGTAATGCTTATCATTTCGAGGGCAGAATCCTGCGGCGCCGCGGAGAATTCCTTGGTTTCCGAGCGCTTAGCCGCCCCGGCCCCGCAGCAGCCTCCGAGACGGCCTGGCTGCTCATCTTAAGCCGCTCCATGCTCGCCAAATCCCTGGCCCTACAAACTCCCCAGCCTCCCATAACAGGATCCCCGCCATGACACTCGCCGACTCTCTTGCCCGCGCCCAAGGCTGCCTGCTCGGCCAGCTCGCCGGCGATTCCCTCGGCTCCTTGGTCGAATTCGCATCAGCTGCCGCCATCGCTTCCCGCTTCCCCCGAGGCCTCCGCGACCTCGCCGATGGCGGCGTCTGGAACACCCTCGCCGGCCAGCCCACCGATGATTCGGAGATGGCCCTGAGCTTGGCTCGGCTCCTGGCGCAAGAAGGCAGATATGACGCCACTCGCGCCCGTGAGAAATATGTCGAATGGTTCCACTCCGATCCCTTTGACATCGGCAACACCACCGCCAGCGGCCTCAGCGGCCGTCCCTTGAGCTCCAGCCAAGCCAACGGCGCCTTGATGCGGATCAGTCCTTTGGGCATCTTTGGCGCGCGACATGAACTCGCCCAAGTCGCCGCTTGGGCCCGTCAAGATGCCGCCATCACCCACCCCCACCCCGTCTGCAGCGACATCAACGCGCTCTACGCCATGGCCATCACCGAAGCTGTCCGCGAGGGTCATCCCCCCGCGGCGCTCTTCGACAAGATCTGCTCCTGGGCCGAGGCCCCGGATTATGGCGAAGAAGTCCGCACCGACCTCCGCAGCGCTGCCGCAAGCCGGCATCCCGACCCTTGTCTTGACGGCGCCCAACAAGGTTGGGTGCGCTTCGCCTTCCGCAACGCCCTCTGGCAACTTCTCCATGCCCCCGATCTCGAAAGCGGCATCGTCGACACCGTCATGCGCGGCGGCGACACCGACACCACCGGGGCGATCTGCGGCGCCCTCCTCGGCGCGGTCCATGGTCGGGAAGCCGTGCCCCAGCGTTGGATCGACGCCATTTTGAATTGCCGCCCCGCCGCCGGGCGTCCCGGCGTCCACCAGCCACGCCCCGAATGCTACTGGCCCGTCGATGCCCTCGAATTGGCCGCACGGCTCCTTGGCAAGTTGGATCGATAACTGCTGAAGCCGGCGATGGTCTTCGAAGGCAAAGTCACCGGGATGAGGCTTCTCACGAATCTGAAGTTTCCCCCCAAGCGTGTTTCTCCATCCAAATCGCGATCCCCGCACAAGCCCGGGCGTCCGCCAAGGCGTCGTGATGGCAGGTCAAGGAAACGCCGCAGGCGGCGGCCACCGTGGGAAGCCGGCGGTTCGGGAGATCCCGGAAATGCCGCTTGGCCAGCTCGTAGGTGCAGCTGGTGGTGAACTCCGGCACCGGCAAGGAGGGGTCACTAGACGAAACGGAAATTATAGCACGCTAAGGAATTTCTAAGCTCAAATTGAGCTTCCATGCGAGCCGGACATTTTCGGCCTTTGCGGACAACTGATAAGAGGGATGCCTAGGCATAATCACTTTTGTCAATTTTAAGCTCACGAAATCCTTAGCGCGCGTAAAAGTCCGTTTCGTGAGCTGACCCCTCCAACTCATCAGCCTCAGCGGCGCCGATCTGGTCGACAAATACGTCGGTGAAACCGAGAAGACGATTCGCAACGCCTTCGCCAACGCCGCCGGCGGCCAGCACATCCTCTTCTTCGACGAAGCCGACTCCATCTTCGGCGACCGTCAAAACTCCCAAAACACCTACGAAAGCCGTTGGATCAACGAATTCCTTGCCGCCATGGAGGGCTTCCAGGGACTCTTCATCGCCGCCACCAACCTCAAGCCCCGCCTCGACAGCGCCCTGCTCCGCCGCTTCAGTCTCAAACTCGAATTCGACTTCCCCCTCCCCACAGCCCGGCTGCAGATCTACCGCGACATCCTCGCGCCGCTCTGCCCAACGCCCTCGCTCAGCCCGGCACTCGAAGACCGCCTCCTCGCCATCCCCGCCCTCAGCCCTGGTGACTTCAAATCCGTCTTCACCGCCCGTCTGCTTTCACCAGACAACCGCCACGAAGAGCTGATCGCAGCTCTCGAACAAGAATGCCAAGGCGATCGCCAACGGCAAAAGCGCGGCATCGGTTTCGCTTCTTAACCCTCAAGCCCAAGGAGCCCCGACATGACCCCAGCCCCCAAAAAACCGCGTCCCGACATCAGCCTCTACACCCTGCCTGTCGCCACAGCCGGAGACGTACCCCGCGAATTCACCCGGCAGAAACCCCACCTCTTCTGCCCCGGAACTTCTGCGGCGGAGTGGACCGAGATCCTGAAACAAGCCTGTCTTGACCTCAGGACCGACGAGATCGAGCTGCGACTCTTGAACTTCGCCATCCCCGAAGCGCTCGGGCCTCGCCTGCACACCGGCACCCCGGCTTCGCGATCTGGTCATTCTCCCTTCCTTCTTGAGCTCAGGCTCGACCAGGCGATCCGCCAACATATGGGAAGCTGCATCCACTTCCCCCGCTGCATCGTCTTCATCTGGGAACCCGAAACCATCCCGGGTCTTGAAAAGGATCTTCCCGAGCTTCTCAAGGCAAGCCCCAGACTCTCCACCCATTTCATCCTCGCCAGTGCCGGCACGATGGAAGCCCCTTGGCTCCGTGCCCTCTTCCCCAACGCCTGATCGCAACCCGTACAAAAGGAGTCCCCCATGCCCGAAGAAGACCATTCCTTCTCCCACCTCCTCAGCGAAGCGGTCAACGACCGCCGCGGCAAGAAAGGACTCTTCAGTGTGATCGCCACTTGGCTGTACTACAAGTTCACCGGCCTGTTTTCCCGTCGCCCCAAGTCCTAAGCCTCACCCCAAAAAACACAAACCAAGGAGTCCCCCCATGAGTGAATTCGTCTGCGCCTTCTGTGGCAAATCCGGTAGCAGCGCCATGAGCTGCGCCTCTGGCACCTGCACCAAAAACCCCGCCAAATGCCACAAGGTCATCCGTTCCCAGCCAACCACATTCCCAAGCTCGACAACGCCCTCCTACGCCGCTTCAGCGTCAAGCTGAACTTCGACTACCTCGACACGACCGCCAAGCTCAAGCTCTACCAGGCCTGTCTGGCGCCGCTCTGCCTCCTCCCCTTCACCGATAGCGATGCCGCCCGCCTCGCCGCCATTCCTAAACTCGCCGCCGGCGACTTCAAAGCCGTCCTCACCGCCCTCCTCCTCGAAGATCAGATCAGCCATTCCCAGATCCTCGATGCCCTCGCCCGCGAATGCGCCGCCGACCGCAGCCGCAACAGCCGCCCCGCGATCGGATTTGCCGGATGAGTCTCAACCTGTGACTCTGAATTGTCGCAGTCACGGGTGTCTAATGTCGCCATCCGCCGGGGAAAAACCGAAGATCGGCTCTTCCCCGGCGGAATCCCGCGCCTCAGCCGCCTTGATCCAGCAAGCCACCGCCGGCAACAATGGAGACCCCATGAAATTCACCCTGCACCAAGCCGCCAAACATGCCGATCTGGTCACCCTGCAAGCCCACATCGCCACCGGCGCCGATGTCAATGCCTGCGATGACCTCGGCATTCCGCCCCTGTACTGGGCGGCATTCAACGGCAATGCCGAAGTCTTCCAAGTCCTGTTGACCGCCGGGGCCGATCCTCTGGTGGCGACGCGGCTCCGTTCCTACCCCATCCATATCGCAGCCGAACAGGGACGCATCGCCATCGTCCAGAAGCTGGTGGAGCTCGGCGTCTCCTTGACGCTGCGAGATTATAATGGCCAAACCCCGGAACAGATCGCACTCAAGAATCAGCAATATGAACTACTGCGGTGGATTAAAGATGCCGCGGCACTGGAGATGAGTCCCCTACCCCGGAAAACTCCAAAGCCCAACGGAGATCGCCCATGAATACCCTGCTCATCCTCAGCCTCTGCACCCTTCCCCTGCCCTTCTGCTGGAGTCTCGACGTCTGGACCACTTGGCAAGGACTCAAACGCTGCGGCCACAACATCGAACTTGAGGTCAATCCCTTTGCCCGCTGGGTGTTCCGACGCCTTGGCGTCACGAGAGGCTTCGTCGCCTTCGGGTTTCTGGAGCTTGCCTTGGTTGCTCTTCATTGGCTTTACGCCTACCACCCCTACCCCTTTAGCACCTCTCTCTGGATGACGTGGCTCATCGGCTCCATGATTCTTTTCCTCGCCGGCGGCCATGCCATCGCTGCTTGGAGCAATCACCATCAGCGACTGCACCCCCTGGCCAGACCCGTGATCCGCTTCTTCCGTTGGATCGACCGCAAATCCCCGAAATCCTGAGGTCTCTCCATGACCCGCGCCCTCTATATCCATGGTTTCGCCTCGCAAGGCGACTCCGCACGCGTCACGCAATTGCTCGATTGCGGCTTCCGCGACGCCTATGCCCCCGACTTTTTTCTCAGTGCCCAGGACAACTTAGAGCTGGTCCGCAAGATGGCTCCGGAGTCGCTGTGCTTCGTCGGCACTAGCCTCGGCGGCTTCTACGCCGCCCTTTTCGGCGCGATTTTCAAGCGCCCCGCCATCGCCTTCAACCCCGTGCCCGCCGCGCGTTATATGGAACGACGCCTTGGCGAACATCGCAACCTCAAGACCGGCGAAAGCTTCCTCTGGACTCAGGCCCATCACGACGCCTTGGCCGAACTCGAAGCCCGCGCCGGCTCGCCCCTCGCGCAGCGTTCCGATCTGTTGATCTTCAGCGGCCGCAAGGATGACATCGTCCCTAGCTCCGCCCTCCTCGCTCTCAACGCCGACACCCACCTCATCGACGCCGGCCACCGCATCCCCGAGCTCCATCCCTATCTCGGCCAGGGAATCGGGCGGGACTTTCTCCAGGCGCAGCGCCACTGACAGAGTCAATTCAAAAGGATGTGTGACATGCTTAAAGATCCATTGACCCGCAAACTGAGAATGGACTTGTCGCCCGACTGGCTCGGCAGCGGCCTTTGCTGTTCAACCCTGTTTTACCCTTGCAGCGGCCCTGATTTTTTCACCCCGATAAGAGTCTTTGCCCAAGTCGTCGGGGTAGAACCAACACTCGTGTCACCAGCCGCCACTTGGACGCAATCAATTGATTTTCAACTGAATGCAATTGTCACTCAAAAATCGTGATCAGTTTCGCCAAAACATCATCCATGATGGTGTCGGGGACAGTCTCCAGTTTGCGAGCAAATCGTGATCCCAGATCAAGAGCGCGGGGCTGATCGCAACGGGCAACACCAGTGGTTTTCAGTCCCGTCAAAGGAACCGTAAAACCCGCAGTGCGCGCGAAGCCACCACCGTTGGTGATCGGCACCACAATCGGAGTTTTGGTGATCCGGTTGAACGCACCTGGTGAAACGATGAGGACGGGCCGCATGCCTTGCTGTTCATGTCCAGAAGTGGGATCCAAGGACACCATGTAAATGTCGCCACGTTCCATTACAGCAACTCACTGCCTACAGGGCCACTGGCCAGCCAATCACGCTCTTCCTCGTTAATCTCAGCAGAATCATCACATTGAGCCAGCAACTCTTCCATGCTGTAACGAGGCCGCGGCGATGGCTCCACCACCAGCCGCCCATGATCGACCGCCAGACCCACGGTGGCGCCAACCTGCAAATGCAGCAATTGCAGAATTGAGGGAGGTACAGCCAGCATGATTGATCCGCCGACTTTTCGAAGATGTGTGGTATGCATGGCTCAATCCTTGGTTATATCTAAATATAATCCAAAACTCATGCGAGGCAAGCCCTCCCTGTCGCTAAACATCTGTTTTACGATAGCCTCCCAGCAGCTCAGCTATTGACAGTTTCTGTTCTTCTAGAAATGTACGAAAAACACTGACGCAATGATTGCCTGTACGAAAATACCAAGCCGAAGGTTTTCCGCTTATGCTGATTGGCTACATGCGTGTGTCGAGCGATTCCGACCGGCAGAATACAGACTTGCAGCGGGATGCCTTGCTGAGCGCCGGAGTGGATGAACGGAACCTGTTCGAAGATCGCGCCTCCGGCGCCAAGGATGCCCGCTCAGGCTTAGCCAAGGCATTGGCATTCGCCCGACCTGGCGATGTCCTTGTCGTCTGGAAGCTTGATCGACTGGGGCGCTCCTTATCGCACTTGTTGACGATTGTGTCCTCGCTGAAGGAAAGCCAGGTGGCTTTCCGGTCCCTGACCGAAGGCATGGATACTACCACGGCATCAGGAGAACTTCTGTTCCATCTGTTCAGCGCACTGGCACAATATGAACGGTCGTTGATCCGGGAACGAGTGGTCGCTGGGCTCGCCGCAGCCAAACGGCGTGGCCGGACTGGCGGTCGTCCACTGGCCCTCACGGGAGAGAAATTAGAAGCCATCCTTGCGGCTTTGAATGGCGGCATGTCCAAGGCCGCGGTCTGCCGCAATTTCGGAGTGAAACGCAGTACTTTGATCGATACGCTGGCGCGAATCGCGGGGCCTCATTCTCCGGCAAGGATGTAAGCTCATGACGGGCAAACTGGCGGCAGTCCCGTGCTTGCTGACGCCAGCTGAATGCGCGCTGGTCATGGACAAGAGCCGGGGGACACGCCTTGGCTTTGCGATCCTGTTGGTCTTCTTCCGCGAGTATAGCCGATTCCCTCGTGATCAGGCTGAAATCGACCCGCAAAGCATAAAGAGCTTGCGAAAGCAACTGAAGGCTTCGATAACGATGGATTGCGAAGCCTTCATCACAGAGAGAACGGCGGAACGTCTACGAGCTGAAATCCGTGCTCATTTTGGTTTCCGCGAGGCAAGCGTCGCCGACGCCGAAAACTTGACCAGTTGGTTGCGTGACAAATTGGCCGAACAGGTCGACAGTGCGATAGAGCTGATGATCGGACGTTTGGAAACCCGGTGCCGGGAATTGAGGATTGAACCTCCGACGACGGAGCGTCTGGAGCGTATAGCTCGCTCGGCGTTGAGAGCCCATGAAGAGAAGCTCCATGCCGATATCCATGCCCGCCTGTCAGCAGCAACCTGTGAGCGCTTGGATGCCTTGCTGCGGCCAGACAAATCAGCAGTATCCGAAGAGACGCCGACGAGTCATGTGCCAGCGCAGTTGCTGACCTTGCTGGCAAGCCCTGGCAAACCCAGCTTAGCCAGCCTGCAGGATGAACTCGCAAAGCTGACTTTGATCCGTTCGATTCAGCTGCCGGTGAATTTGTTTGATCGTGTTTCACCTCGTGATCTGCAGCGTTGCCGTCGACGGGTGTCGGTTGAATCTCCTCATGAGCTTCGCCGTCACCCTGATGCGGCACGTCTGACTTGGCTGGCGGCTTTTGTCTATCTGCAGGCACGCAGCCTGACTGATGGCTTGGTTGATCTGCTGATCGAGACCATCCATATGATCGGTGCCCGCGCCGAGCGCAAAGTTGAGAAGGAATTGCTGGAAGATCTCAAGCACGTCTCCGGCAAGCAGAATCTGTTATTTGAGCTTGCGGAGGCCGCCTTGAACAAACCAGATGGGCTGGTGCGCGAGGTCGTTTTCCCAGTAATAGGCAAGCAGACGTCAAGCGACAACTAATATTTTGCCAGTTTCATGGGTCCATCTTATGCTCTCCTTGGGCTTGTCGGCTGGGGTGGCCCTCGCCACCCCCCGAGGGGGGTGGCGAGGGGGAAAGTTAGATATACAAATATTTAATCGACTAAAGAGACTTCCTTTTCCAGCGCGATTTTCGCTCGGATGCTGTCGCCGTCAAAGTGCAAAAAGATCGAGTTTTGCACCAGACGGTCAACCGCGGCCATGGCGGTCATTGGGTCGCGGAAAATTTGCTCCCATTTGCTGAATGGCAGGTTGCTCGAAATCATCAAGGAGCCGCGTTCATAACGCTC
>JAYTMY010000154.1:0-22453 GCA_043748535.1 Lentisphaeraceae bacterium
CATCTCGCATGCCGCCCGCCACTGTGTCATAAAAATCCTGGGGGATGGTCAATTCTAGATGAGACAAAACTGATCACTTTTTCATGAGACTTGACACCGTACGTCGCGGATCAGCTGGCCGAGCAGGGTGGTGTACTGGTCGTAACCGCCAGCCTTCTGCTGATTCGGGTACACACCGCGATCGACGTAATCGTTGAACCCTTGAAACCAGACGAATCCGGACAGTTCGTAACCCTGCTTATTGTCGTATTCTGGCACTACACGCTTGATGTCCTTGAGCACCATCTGGACGTGGGCGAGCATCTCGCGGTAGTACACACCGGTGGCGGCGGCCTTTTCGGCAAAAAATTTGGGTCGATCCTCGGCTGTCGGAATGCCGTGGGCACCCTTGGGGTTTTTGTCCCAAAGTTCCTGAGTTTCCTTTGCCAAGACGTAAGGTCCCGCACTAGGCGAGCGGAAATCGGTGTGCAGGCTGCGCCCGCCCCACGACGTTTTGATGATGAGTACCGGCTCCTTCAGCCGCACTTCCATGGTGATGCCGAACAGGTATTCCGGCCCGATGCGCTTGCCCCCAACGCCGAACGCGCCGTACCCGACGCTCAGCTTGCCGGTCTGCTCTTTCAGGTCGTCGTAGGCGTTGCCCTGGCAGCCGACGGAGGTGATCCACACCTTCTCGCAGGCCCTCGGCTTGCCATCGGGGGTGAGCATGGACTTCAGCAAGGGCGCGGTCTTCGGGTCATCGGCGAGGCTGTCGAACGTGGACACACTAGCGTGACCCTGCATGTTCGACTGCCCAACCAAGATGAACACTTTCAGGGGCCTGGGGTTCCCCTTCGGAGCTGGCTTCTCGGGCTCGCCACGTTTGTCCTGTGATAACAACTGCTGAGCCTGGATGACGAAGGCGAAGGTGAGGGCGAGAATGAGCAATAAACGACTCATGAGAAACTCATTAGGAAAAAGTAAGTTTTGGATGCGAAGCTCAATAAGAGTAGGAGGGCTAATATTTTCATTCTTCAAAAATACTCTCATCAACAAACTCATTGACATTAAAGTAATTTTTGTAGTTTAATTTAGTCAATTTTTTCGAGTCTTCGTTTTTATTCTGAAATTCAATATTTCTAAACATCAAGCCACCAGAATACGGGGCTTCCTTATAGCCTTTAATTTCAGACTTCTGCATGTTTAATGGGGTTCTGAATTTAATATTTTCAAATTTGACCCCAGAAAAACAGTCCGGCGCAGCAAGGCTGATAATTTGACGAGGATTAGAAAGGCTGTCATGGAATCGAATGTTTTTTATCAAGATATTAGATGTATTTTTTTTGGTTTTGAGGAGTTATGACTGGCAAATTCAAAAATATTTCCGACACCTCTAGGATCACGCCACCGAGCGTACAAAATATCACAGTCATCTAAACCTCCAGATATATAATTAACAAATCTAAAAATATTAGCATTAGAATCCTTCCAGAACGTACACCTGATCCGCCAGTCTCTCACGTAGGTAGAATCATCTGAAGTTCTGAAAAATGAGTCTTCGATTCTAATGTAACCGCCACATCCATCGCCATTCACTCGCCAAGAATGAAATTTAACCCAACTCATTAAGCTTTTATCATCTTTACGTTTATGAAAGCCGTCAATTTTGGTGTTAAAGTTCGCCGGATCTGCGATCGTAACCCCTGTAATTTTTAAATCCCATGCATCAGAAATTTTGATCCCCACATCGCCACCTCGATGTGATTCGTTCCATTCTGGGTATTCAGGGTTATTATTTCTATTCTGATAATGCGGAGTTTTAACGCCATAAATTGTCCCGTATCCATAGATATTAATGCTGTCACCAGGGCACCTGAAACTGCCTTTATCAGGAGAATTTCTTAAATTACCACACAAGATCGCGTCGCCAGGGATATAGTAACTTTTTCCAGGATGAACAATCAATTCACCAATATCATGCACGCCCGGACCAAACACCATCGTGGTATAATTGGTGTCCGTCGCTGGTGGTGTGCCAGCGGTAACGAAGCGAATCCCTTCCCCTGTTGTTGGCGGTTTTGTCAGGATCGGATTGGCATAAAGGGCAATCGAATGAACCGGAGGATTCCCCTTCATCGCACCGCCCGGAGTGTTGGAAGGAAAAGCCGCATTATGATCATCCATCTGTCCATTGATATCAATGACAATTTGGCCCGGCTTATTGATTTTAAAATAGACTCTCCCGCTTTCGTCTTTTTTGCTTCCAGAAATTATTTTTTGAGCAGGATGTACGGCGGATTTAATGATGTCTTTAGAGCCATTTAAAATAGTTTCACCTATTTTTTTGATTTCCACTTCAATGGTTGAATTTTCACTTATTTCAATATTTGCATAAGAGTGTGTCCATCCGGCAGTTGCCAGCTGGTATGCGTGGCTCGATGTGTTGGTTCTAAAATTAGCCATCTTTGGCATTTCAAGTGCTCTGTTGTAGGTCATGTTGGTAAAACATCGAACCCATTCATTTTTAGTCGCAGCAGATCTCACTCGGATTTCATAAATGTCAGATTTTAAGCGTGACGGGTAATTTTTAATGACGGATTTGTCATGTCCAGGAATATCGGTGTAGACGGTAATTTTTTCACCATCTAGGACATAATCTTTGCTCGACGAGTAAACCGATATATCTTCGATGATTTTCTTGCCATCTTTCACCCCCTCATTTGAGGACGATGGTGGTTCAGGTTTTACGTTTGATAGAGTTGCTGTGCAGCAAGCAAATCCAATGATGATACAGACAAGAAACGCTACCTTGGCGTAGATTGGAATCTTAGGCATATGTGATACTCCATTTTTTGGTGATCATTTTGGTTTTGAATCTCGATGCAGGATTCAATGCCGGGGGAAGCTATCGGGGTATTCTGCCGGACCGTCGATCTTGCCGGCGGGGCGGTTTTCGGAGCCCTTGCAGGCGGTGAGTTCGTCGCCGAGTTCAGACCGGATCTTTCCGGCGAGTTTCTGCAGGCGGGCAACGACTTCAGGATGGCTCGCGGCGAGGTCGGTTTTTTCGCCGGGGTCGGCGTCGAGGTCGTAGAGCTCATGGTGGCTGATGCTGGCGTCGATGTATTTGCCGGCCTTGCCGACGCGGCCGCTAGGGCCAGTCAACGACTTGTATTGACGGGCGAATTCGAGCTTCCACTTGCCGCTGCGCAGAGCTTCAAGGTCGTTTTTGTGGTAGTAGAAATACAGAGCTTCATGAGGCGACTCGGAGCTCTTGCCGGTGATCACGGCGCTGATGTCGAGGCCGTCGATCTTGCGCGCCGGCAATTGGGCGCCGATGAGTTTGGCAACGGTGGGCAGCAGATCGATGGTCATCAGCGGCGTGTCGCAGGTGGTACCGGCGGGGATGTGTCCGGGCCAACGCATCAGAGTGGGTTCACGAACACCACCTTCCCAGCTTGTGAATTTGCCTTCGCGCAGGAGGCCGGCGCTGCCGGCGTGGTCACCGAAGGATAGCCACGGTCCGTTGTCGGAAGAAAAGACCACTAAGGTCTTGTCGTCAAGACCATTATCTTTGAGCGCCTGCATCACTTGTCCGACTGACCAGTCGACTTCCATCAGCACATCGGCGAAGAGGCCGTGGCCGCTTTTTCCGCGGAATTTATCTGAGACATGGAGGGGAACGTGAACCATCGAGTGCGGCAGGTAAAGGAAGAAGGGCTGTTTCTTGTGGCGGCGGATGAAGTCGACGGCGTGCTCGGTGTAGAGGGTCGTCAGTTGATCCTGATCGGCAGCGTCGACATCGGCATCGGCGAGGCTGTTCTGGGAAATCAGCGGCAGTTTCGGGTAGTGATCCCGTTCATGAGCGACGCCATGCGGCTTGCCTCGAGGAGTCATGTCATTGGAATAGGGGAGGCCGAAGTATTCGTCAAAGCCCTGGTTGAGTGGGAGGAAGCGTTTTTCATCGCCGAGGTGCCATTTGCCGAAGATGCCCGTGGCGTAGTTCTTCTGCTTACAGATTTCGGCAAGGGTGGTCTCCTCGGGGGCCAGACCGGTCTTGCTGTTGGGGCCGAGGGCACCGAAGAGTCCGACACGGTTGGGATAACAGCCGGTCAACAAGGCGCAGCGGCTGGCAGAGCAGACCGCCTGGGCCGAATAGAAACTGGTGAACTTCGTCCCTTCCTTGGCGAACTGATCGAGATGCGGCGTGGCATAGCCCTGGGCGCCGAAGGGCCCGATGTCGCCGTAGCCGAGGTCATCCATGTAGATGACGACGATGTTGGGGCTGGTATTAGGGCTTGGCTGAGGGCTAGCGCAACCGAAGAAGAGGCTGGCCAGAAGGCTGAGATATTTCATCACAACTCCAAGTTAAAATTCAGGGAATTCAGTCTAGATATCAAGCCGGGGCTCATGGCTGTGAGCGATTGGCTTCTTAGTTTTCAGTTTCTATTAGAACTCCTTGTTTCTCTTTCCAATCTGGGTAATTATTGTGATCAAAAATTCTTACGCTTGTCTCAAAGGCATTTCTCACATTATTATTTTCGCTCGGCGGCTGCGGATTGATCTTAAAAATGACGCATTTATCTCGATCGAACCAATCTTCCATGCCAAGGGGTTTAGTATCCGTGAAAATGACAACGTATTCGAATTGGGACGGTTCTATTTCTAAAGGTGCGCTGAGTTCATCAGCCGTGAAAGTCAAGATCAAGCGGTCGTAGTGGCCGCCCTTCTTTTTAATCGCCGCAGAAATTTTTTTGGGAGAAACAAAATAACCAAATTCTTTCATAAATATTTCATCAACGTTCTGGGCTCCCATTTTATTTACGAATCCTTGTAAATTAGCCTTGTGCTCTTTTGTGAGATAGACGCAGAGGATTTTTTCCTTGCCGGGATGTCGCTGATCGATGGCTGCAGCTATGCCGGTGTAGATCTGCTCCGTTGACTTATCCGTGGTCGAGGCAGTGCATAGTTTGAAAATCGAAATCAGGAGAATTATAATTGCCACCGATTTGATGGCTAGGAGCTGAACTTTGGATAAGCTACTTCTGAAGCGATAAGCGCTAAGAAATATTAGTAGAGCGAGCAAAATGAGTATTAACATAATAGGCTCCAATTTCTAGGGTATACCATAAAAGCCGGCTGTGGAGGGAAGAGTTGAAGTGTTGATTTTTAACAGATAAAGTTTGCTTTCTGTCGCTGTTATGCCAGAGCCATCGCCATTGATTTGTCCGAATAAATTACTTCCGGTATATCTGTGTATACGATCTATTGTGAAGCTTGTGTTGCCATTTTTTTTGTACGAATAATAGGTATCACTGATCAAAGGACGAGAAGGGTTGATTTGGTCAAAGGCTCTTGCTTGATCGTAATAATCGTACTTGCTGTGGGTCTCAATGTATGGTGAGTTATGATCAAGAAGGCTCAGGGGACGACCATCTAAGATATTACCTTTTGTTATGGAATTCCCCCAAAACATCAATCCCTTGCAGGCGACTACTCCCAGTTTGTCTATTCTTCCACTTTCATTTGGACAGGTGTTAGCCGGATTATTGAACACATGTTTAGGGTCTTTTATATAACTGCAGTGAAATACATCAGTAGGGGTGTATCGCATGAGAGCTGTATAAAATGATCTATGAACATCCCAAATGAATGATGTTTTTGAGGATGTCCAGGTTGGATCAAATACTGGGGTCGATGATTTATTGTTTTTTGAGTACAATGCAAGAGCCGTGTAATATTGTTTTTGCCCACTAATGCAAGTGGCATGTTTTGCGAGGTGATAGGCTCTTCCAAAAGACGGGAAAAGCAAACTCAGAAGGATAGCGATAACGAGTATCACCATCAAAAGTTCTATCAGAGTGAATTTACGGGGTTTCATCTTAGCTCTCCAGTTTGGTTTTTTTGGGCGATCACAGCTTTAAGTCACTTTAAAAATTCTTCAACCTGAGCTGTGTCTCCCATTTTTCGGATGAATTCGACTGCATTAAGCGGAGCAACGGTGTCGCGAAAGCTGGCGCCTTGGACATCATGGAGGACAATCACGGGCTCTTTACCGGCTGAGAGGACTTTCAGACTCTTGCAGGAAATGTTCTTCGAATCATCACAAAGCAAGGCGGCGCGGTAATCGGCTCCTTTGACTTTAAGCGTCACATTTTCCAACTCGATGTCTTCGACATGACGCATGTACAATCCCCACGCAGGAACAATACCAAATCTCCAGGCTTCTGGATAATCCTTTGTTTGTTCCGAAACTTCTTTCAAATCCTTTAATAGGATGTGCTTAGGCTGTGGATCACCACCTATTCCGCCGTATATGAAGGAGATATTTTTTAACTTGACATTCTTGATCGGGTGATTGGGGAGACCGACGATCAAAGCTGTCACCAAGGAGTTATCATAATGCTTCCAATAGTCTAGATATTTAGATTTCGTTCCACGTTGGCGAGCGGGAATCACGGCGGTGACATCGCTGATGGTGATAACCGTAACGGTTCCGGGTTTGCCATCGTTGCGATTTCCGAGGCGGATGAAGAGCGGGTTGTTGCAGTCGCTAATCTTGATGTTTGAGATGGTTATATACTCCATCGCGCCACCGTCCACCAACTCCAATGCGATGGCGGACTGGTAGGTTTCATAGATTTCCAAGTTCCTTACAGTGATATTCTTAAAGCCGCCGCTTGATGCCGTTCCGAATTTTAAAGCGTTGCAGCTCGATCGGATGCGACAGTTCTCGATCAGTATATCCTCGCAGAATTTAGTAGATGAGTTAGACTTGGGGCAGATGCCGTCGTCTTCGGAATCGATGTCACAACCGCGAATGACCACTCGCTTGCAGTCGGTGATGTCGATGCCATCGTTATTATGCACCGCGTTGCTACGGACAGTGAGATTTTCCAAGAGCACGTCTTCGCATTCGCGGTAATCCTGGACCCACATGGCGCTGTTGCGCAGTGTAATGCCACTGACAGTCACACCTTTGCATTTGCGGAAATTGATGATGAGAGGACGCTGGCCTTCCTTGGCATCCGGAAGAATGCCCTCGTTCGCGAGCTTTTGAGTATCGGCGGCAAGAAGGGCCCCGTTGCCATCGATGACACCTTTCCCGCGAATGCCGACATTTGTCTGTTCATCAGCGACGAGCAGTGCGTAAAAGTTTGCCTTCTGATACCCAGTGCGAACCGGGCTACCGAGAAGGGTGGCGTCTTTTTCTAGCTGCAAGGTGACCTGGCTACGTATCTGAAGGGAACTACTCAGGTAAGTTCCTGGAGTGAAGAATACAGTCCCGCCGCCCGCCGCCGAGGCGGCATTGATCGCGTTCTGGATGGCAGCGGTATCCAAGGTCTTGCCGTCGCCAAGCGCGCCATATTGGCGAACATCATAAACTGCCTTGACTGCAGGTTCGGCGTATGCATGCGCCAAGGGCTCCAGTAAAACCGCCAAGAGCAGAAGTAAGCGTTTCATGATTTTTTTCTTTTGGTTGGTTTACCACTTTACGACTACTAGTTTAGGCCCGAATTACCAGCTGTTGTTCCCGAAAGAGAATTGTTGGCCAGATGCAAATAATTATCTGCAATGAATATTTAGGCAGATTTTTAGGCTTGCTGATAAATTGTTTTGGATCGTAGGATGATGTCAAGGTATTGCTTGGCCGTGGGCGTCGCTGAGGCTGAGCTGTAGTTTCGGCGCGGCACTGTTGGCGAAGCGGTGGCGGAAGCCTGCGGCCTGCGACCCCTCATTGAGGGACGGCAGCGATTCACTGAAGCAGATGGTGAGCCACGACCAGTTGCTGTTGGGCAGGACGTCGTGACAGAAGCGGTGCGGGAAGGGCATGCCGGCGATGCTGATTTCGAGCTCATTGGCGTGAGTCCAATCCAGTTGCATGACCCTAAAAACCGCTGTCGAACATGCTTGAGCTCAACTGCAGCTCACCCCAAGGGGGTTTCAAATTTTAGCCCGGGGTTGAGCCGCATCGGCGACACCCTGGGTTGGAAGGGGTTATGATTTCTGACCCTGAAGGGGTCGCGGATGGTCCTGGGTTGCTGCGGTTTTTAAATTTCATCAAGTGTCGCACAGCTCAGAGCTCGATGACAAGACCTTCCCGAGCGATGGAGAGGGCAATCTCTTGACCGCCGGATTCATCGAGAAGCTGACGCGCATAGGTGGCGATGCCATCGAGATCGGTATCCTTGCGCAAGGGATCGTGGTGGCTGAGGACGAGGTGTTTGACCCCGGCTTCGATGGCCAGACGGATATTCATTTCGACGGTGGAATGACCCCAGCCCATCTTCGGCGGATATTCCTTGTCGAGATACATCGAGTCGGCAATCAGGACATCGGCGTTTTTGCAGAACTTCGCCATCTGAGCGTTCTGCAGGTCGACCATGGCGGCGACCGCCTCTTGTTCCTCGGGATCGATCTCCTCCGCCGGCATGTTTTTGTGAACCTGGTCGAAGAAGCGTTCGTGGTCGCCGGTGTAGACGACGGATTTCTCATCGGCTTCGAGGCGGTAGCCGGCGGTGGTGACCGGGTGGCAGACGAACTTGGCGAAGCCGGAAAAGCCGGGGATGGCGAAGGGGCCTTCCGGCAGGTTATGGTAGCGGATTTCGGCGAGGAGCTCGGCGCTGCGCACCGGGAAGACCGAGTAATCCATCTGCTGCGCGATGATCTGCTGCAGGGTCTTCTCGAACTGCACCGGAGCGTAGAGGCTGAGCTCATTGCCGGGGATGAAGGCGGGGACAAAGAAGGGGAAGCCCTGGATGTGGTCCCAGTGGGTGTGGCTGATCAGGATCGAGGCCGTGACCTTGCCTTTGCCGAGCAGCGACATGCCGAAGGCGCGGATGCCGGTGCCGGCATCGAGAATCGCCAGATCGCCGGCGGCGTTGCGCACTTCGTAGCAGGAGGTGTTGCCGCCGTAGACTGCGGTGTCGGGTCCCGGCGCTGCGATTGAGCCTCGGACGCCCCAAAATCTGATTTTCATCGCAGCTCTCCTAACGGGGGTTGTTGACGGCGCCTTGTGCGCTGATGCTGAGCGTACTGTCGTCGCTGGGGTGCCATTCCAAACCGACGCCGACCCATTCACTGCGGCCTTGGATTTTGCGGCCGTCGTAATTGCGGCCATTCCAATCCGAGTGACCGGTCCAGGCGCTCCAGCGGGTGGTTTTTTCTTCGTCCATCCAGCCCCAGTAGCCGACTTCCTGGCCGAAGGCGCTGTAATCGCCGGAACCAGCGGCGGCGCCGATCCGGACCCAGCCGCCGTATTGTTTCTGGCGGACGGCAAAGGCTTCCCGTTTATCGGCGGGCCAGAGAGCTTCGGGCAGGCCGAGGGCGGCATCCGTGGCCATCTGATCATGATCGTAGATCGGCAGACGAGCCGTGAGGGGTTCATCGGCGGGGCCGAGACGCAGGCAGAGTTTTTCCCGCGACACCAGTTGCTGCGACAGCAAAGGCGGCGGCGGCTCGGTCCACACTGTGCCCAGACGAAGAGGCGGCGGCGTCTCCCAGGGCGGCAGTTCCGGCAAGGGCGGCGACAACGGCGTCCAGAAGAGCAGCAGTAGCAGGGTGTTCATAATAACCATCTCCTGCTGCAAGATGATGCCGCTCCGCCGTCTTGGCAATGCTGAGGGTTCCGGAATTCAAAATTCAAGATTGCGGCTTTCGTGTTCTTCGTGCCTTCGTGGTGAAATGTCTTTCAGGCGTTTTGCGGTTTCGGCAAAAGCCAAAGCAGCAGGCCGGCGGCGAGGAGGAAGACGCCGGAGCCGGCGAGGCTGACGGTGTAGGGGATGCCGGCGTCTTTGAGGGCGCCGCCGAAGACGGCGCTGAGGCCGCCAAGGCCGGCGCCGATGAGGTTAAGGAAGCCGTAGCCGGTGGCGGCGAAGCGCTCGTCGATGTGGCAACGCAGCATCGGCATGAGGTTGGCATCAAGGGCGCCCTGGGCCAGTCCTTGGCAGCAGACGCAGACGAGGAAGAGCGGCAGGGGCAGGCCGAAGGCGGTGCAGACGATGGCAGGTCCGGCGAGGAGGAAAACCAGGGCAGGCAGCAGCGAACGAGCCTTCGGCTGGCGGCGAATCCAGCGGTCGACAAAAATCGCCGAGGCGATACAGGCGATGTATTTGGCGATCGAGCTCGGTCCGGTGGCGTAGAAGGCGGCGTCGGTGAGCGACAGCTTGAACTCTTCCTGGATCATCAGTGGCGCCCAGGTGAGGAGGAACCAGTTGCCGATCGAGGCGCAGCCCATGACTCCGAGCAGCATCCAGAAGGCCTTGACCCGGAAAAGGCTGCCGAGGATGTCGCGGATCGAGGGACGGGGTCCAGCCGGAGCGGGGGCGGCATCGACCAGCGTTTCGCCTTTGCTGGGTTCTTTGAGGAAGAGGATGAGGAGGAAGGCGTAGGCGATGCCGATCAGGCCGAAGATGGCGAAGGCGAGGCGCCAGCCCTGGGTTTCGGCGGTGACGGCGCCGAGTCCGGCGAGGGCCTGGCCGGCGTAGATGCCGCTCATGTGCAGGCCGGTGGCGAGCGAACGCGTCGGGCCGCGGTGGAAGTCGGTGATCAGGGCCAAGGCGGCGGGGATGTAGAAGGCCTCGGAAACCCCCATCAAGGCGCGGGCGACGAGCAGTTGCTCATAGGTCTGGCAATGGCCGGTGGCCCAGGTGACGAGGGACCAGACGACGAGGGAGATGAGGATGACGAGGCGGCGGGAATAGCGGTCGGCGAGGATACCGCCGAGGGGCGACAGGGCGGAGTAGATGAAGAGGAAGACCGCGGTGAGCATACCGAAGGCCTTGTCGGTCTGGGGCAGGTCGCGGACGATCGGCATTTTCATGGTGCCGAGGAGCTGGCGGTCGAGGTAGTTGAGCATGGCGACGACGAAGAGCAGGCCGACGCAGGCCCAGGCGCCGCGCGGCAAAACGCCGTCGCTGCTAGTGGGTCGGCCGAGGGAACCAAAGCCATGGCGACGGATTTGGTTGCCGATCAGGATGGCGGCGAAGCAGGAGAGTCCGATAACCAGCCAGTCGATAGACGACATGTTAAGCCGAGGATGCACCTCAAGGACCGTATTTTGCGGTGTCCGCAGACCCGGGCGGATCTCGCCAGAGAGGGAAATGATCTGGCTCCCGGAGACGAGGAGGGGCGTCGTGGCGATGCCGAGCGGCCATTGACCGAGACTCGCCCAGGTCTTGCGGCGCGGATCATAGGCGGAGATGTCGCGGCTTTGGCCTGGATGTTCCTGCGGGTTTTTACCGAATTGCGAACCGTCATCGCCGCCGACGAAGAGCAGCAGGCCTTCGCGGGCGAGGGCGGGCCCGGCACAGGCGGCGAGGGGCTTGGGCAGATCGGCGGGCGGGGCGAGCCACATCTTGACCGGATCTTTTTCACTGGGCAGGAAGCTGTAGCCGGAGGCGAGATATTGGCGCGTGGGTTTGCCATCCGGCCCGGGCTTGAGAAGGCAGCCGCCGAAGAGGAGGATGCGGCCGTCGAGAGCTCCGGCGGTGGCGAGGATGCGACCGGGGCCAGGCAGATCGGGCAATTTCACCCACGGCTGTTTGAGCGACTCGGGTTTGGCCGGATCGATCTTGGAATAGTCGAGTTTATAGACCGATTTCGACGCCTCGGATGCGTCGGGCAAGACCGAGCCGCCGAAGACGAAGAGCTGGCCGTTGTCGCTGCAGAAGGCGGCATAGGCGAGGTTTTCGGGGAGAGGCGCCAGTGCGTGTGTTCCGCCTTGGCTATCAATCAGCCAGGTGTCGGCGTAATGGCGCTGGGCATCGCAGCCGCCGGCGAGGATCAGGCCTTTGGCGGAAGATGCAAAAGCGGCGTAGGCGATGGGGCGAGGCAGGGCGCCGACGCGACTCCAAGCGCCTTGGCGGAGAAGAAAAATATCGTCATGGAAAATCTTGGCGCCACCTTCCCAAGGAGCTCGCTCGGGGAAGTTGGCGCCGCCGGCGCAGAGAAGCGACAGGGGGGATTCTTTGTCGACCAAGACTGCGGCGGCGAGTCCGGCTCGGCCGGTGGCGTCGGGCAGATCGGGCAAGGAGGTCCCAGGCTGCAAATCCAGACCGGCTCTGGCAGGAAGCGCCACGAAGAGGAAAAGCAGGGCGAGGCAGAAGCTTTTGAACCTAAATTCCACAGCTGCACGGGTTTTGTGCTTAATGCGGTTCGACCCCGAAGCGGGTCGGAGAATATAGCCCAGGGTTGAGCCGCATCGGCGATACCCTGGGTCAGATGAAGTTATGACTTCCGACCCTGAAGGGGTCAAAGGATCTTCTGCGGCGACTGTGGAATTTAGATTGAAAGAGCTCTGGATCATGGCGGCTCCCGCGAATTTTGATTGTATTGATTTTATTTTAAAACTATAAATCCAATACAATCACAAGTCAAGGGCTGCGGCTAAACACGCCTCGCGCGAAGGTGCGTAGGTGCGCTGACTTGGTTAATCTTCTTCGCGTCTTCGACCTTCCGTGACCCCTTCCGTGACCCCTTCGGGGTCAGAAATCATAACTCATTCCAACCCAGGGTGTCGCCGATGCGGCTTAACCCTGGGCTAAAATCTGAAACCCCTTTGGGGTCGAGCAGCAGTTGAGCACAAAAATGTTCGACAGGGGTTTTAGGCTAAAGGTGATGGCTGCTCGGGCTGGAGCATTTTTTCGATGGTGGCGCAGAGCTGGCTGGCTTTGTAGGGTTTGCCGATGTAGCTGGCGTGTTGCTGAAGGAGGAGACGGTCGATGCTGCCGCTGCGGTCGAAGCCGGAAGCGATCAGGATGGGAAGTACCGCGTTGATTTCGCGCAGCTTGACGAAGACTTCGTGGCCGCTCATCCGAGGCATGACCATGTCGAGCAAGACCAGATCGAAGGCCTGATCTCGGCTGTAGCGGTTAAGGGCTTCGATACCGTCATGGACGATGACCGTCTCATAGCCTGCGTCATCCAGGATTTCGGCGGCGAGCTGGGCCAGCATGATCTCGTCATCGACGATGAGGATGCGGCCGCGTTTAAGGGGGCAGGAGTCGATCTCCGAGGTGACGGCCGGCTCAAGCGCCACAATGGCGGTGGCGGGAAGGATGATGCGGAAGGTGGTGCCTGCACCAGGTTCGCTGTCGACTTCGACCCGGCCGCGGCATTCTTGCAAGGTGGAGTAGACGCTGGCGAGGCCGAGGCCGGTGCCTTTGCCGACGTCCTTGGTGGTGAAGAAGGGATCGAAGATCTTCGCCAGGATTTCCTTGGGGATGCCGGTGCCGGTATCGCTGACCTCGATGATCAAGACTGCGTCGGCTCCTGAGCCGGAGTTGCGGGTGAAGAAGGTCAGGGTGCCGCCGTTAGGCATGGCGTCGCGGGCGTTAATGCCGAGGTTGAGGAGGGAATTTTGCAGCATGCTGCCGTCGCCGGTGACGGTGTCGTGCTCGGCTTCCATCTTCAGGCGGATCTCAATGCTGCGGTCGATGCTGCGGTCGAGGATGACCGAGGTGGCTTCGATGAGCGGATGAATCCGGATCGCTTCGGATTTGACGACGCTGCGGCGGCCAAAGGTGAGGAGCTTGCGGGTCAAATCGGCGGCGCGTTCGGCGGCGTCGCGGATCATGTTGAGGTAGCGGTGGCTGGCGGGCTTGTCGGCGAGTTGGGATTTGAGCAATTCGGCAGCCCCGAGAATGGCCCCGAGCATGTTGTTGAAGTCGTGGGCGACGCCGCCGGCGAGCTGGCCGATGGCATCCATTTTCTGCGAATGATTCAGGCGTTCCTGCAGCTGATGTTCTTTGCGGACATCGCGGAAGACGAGGACAGCGCCGAGAAGCTGGCCATCGCTGCCGCGGATCGGGGCGGCGCAGTCGGTGACGAGGATCTCCTGGCCGTCGCGGGAGACGAGGATGATTTCGGGCGGGAATTCGGTGTCCGGCTGTTTCAGCAGGGTGGAGATCGGATCGGGGAGAGGCTGCCGCGTGTGCGCTTCGAGGAGGTGGAGGATCTCGGTCACCGGGCGGCCGCTGGCCTCCTTGATGCTGTAGCCACAGATCGCCTCGGCCACCGGGTTCATCCGAGTGACCAAACCCTGCGCATCAGTGGCCATCACCGCTTCGCCGATCGAGTTCAGGGTGATCCTGAGGTCGGCCTCGCGCTGGCGGAGGGCTTCCTCGGAGTTTTTCAGCAAGTCGATGTCGGTGTGGGTGCCGACCATGCGCAAGGGTTTTCCAGAGGCATCACGGCTGACGATTTGGCCAACGGAGAGAATCCATTTCCACGAGCCGTCGGCGCAGTGCTGGCGGAATTCGACCCGGTAGACCGGGGTGATTCCCGCGAGGTAGGCATCAAGGATTTGAGAGCAATTCAACTTGTCATCAGGATGCAGGCGGGCTATCCATTGCGCCGTGGTTTCGACGAAGTCGGCGGGGTTGAGGCCAAGCATACGGGCGTAATAATCTGAAGTGACAACTTCGCTGGTGACGAGATTGATGTCATAGAAGCCAATTCGACTGCATTCGAGGGCGAGGCGGAATCGCTCTTTGCTGAGGGCGAGAGCGGCATCGACGGCCAGCTTTTTCTCGAGCTGATCTCGCGTCTCGGCGAGGCTCAGCTGCAAGTAACCGGTGAGGTCATTAAACGCCTTGGCCAGAGTTTGGAGCTCGCCACTGCCTTCGATCGGCAGGTGCTTGACTTCCCCGGGGTGGAAATGACGCACGGCTGAGGTCAAATGCTGGAGGGGTTCGCTGAGTCGCGCTGCGACGAGGTGGATGGTGAAGAGGAGCAGGATGAAAACGGCGCCAAAAATCTGCGCCTGACGGGTAAAGAGGTTGTGGATCGGCTGAGTGTATTCGGCTTGGCTGTGCTGGACGACGACAGACCAGGAGATCTCTTGCAAATCTTGCCGGTAAAGGCGGTCTCCGGATGGGCTCCAGCTGAGTCCTTGCGCCTTGGGTGCAGAGTTGGCAATGGTCCCGGCAATCACGGCGCCGCTGGCGTCGACCAGGCCGGCACTGACGCCCGAGGTGAAGCCTGAACTGTGGCGGCGGAGAAGATTTTCAAACAGCGAGCTGTCGATGATGATGCGGATGCACCCAACCAGGTTTTTCTGGGTGTCGCGGACCGGCGCGGCAATGGTGTAATTGGAACGGCCTCCGGAAAGGAAAAACTCGGTGGCAATGACGCCGCTTGACATGGTTTTGCCAAAGGCGAGCGAGGTTGATTCATCTCGCCCTTCCCAGATGAGGTTGCTGTCCAAGACGCTCTGGCCGCGGGTATCAAGAAGGGCGACCGAACGGACGTGGACCGGGTCATAGTCTTTCATTTCGGTGAGGATGGGGTCCAGCACGGCGCGGAGTTTTTTCCGTTCTTCCAGGGGAGCGGCAAGGTAGACACTCAATTCCGTATGCTGGCTGTCGATGCGGAGACTTTCCAACTTGTTGCGGATCTCGGCGTCAAAGACGAGACGCAGGGACTCTGTCCAAGTGCTGAGTTGGCGATTGGCTTCGAGCTGGAGTTGGGATTTCTGGCTGTGGTACTGCCAAGACATGAGGATCGACAAGGGCAGGAGGATCAAGCCCAGGAAACTCCACAGGATTTGGGATCGGATGCTCATGGCAGGAGGGAGTCGTCAATGATGTGTTTCACTACGGGGAAGTGGGTGATGCGCCCGGTGGCGTTGAAGTGATCCACATAGATGCGGCTGGTCTTCTCAAGACTGCCACCATCTTTCATGGCTTTATGAGCTTCGGCGAGAGAAATGAGAGTGATCCCCGCCGTCGAAATGTCTTCAAGCTTCAGATCCAGCCGCTTGTCCCCACTAGCCGCGGCCATCTTGGTCAGGTGGCCCAAGATCATCTTGTTGCCGGCCTCGGGGTTTTTCTGCCACCAGTCGAGGGCGCGGTACCAGCTGGCGTGGAGATGCCGCCATTCCGCCTGGCGATTGGCCAAGGAGTCCTGACGCAAGATCAGGCCGTCGCAGATCAAACCGGGGCATTCCTTGGAAGTGGCGATGATGCGGCCACCGGCTTCAACGGCGGTTTCGCTGTAGGGCGACCAGGTGTGAACCACATCCACCTTGCCGGACTTCATCACTTCCGGCGCGTCCGCGGCATCGACATGGACGAGGCTGATGTCCTTGAAGGTCAGACCTTTTTTCTTCAGGAAGTCGGCAATGAACAACTCGCCGAAGGAACCGGTATGGGTGCTGAAGTGCAGACCTTTGAGCGGGGCGTCAGGAGCTAGGCCGGGACGGGCGATAAGATGGTCCCCCCCTTCCGACATGTCGCTGAACAAGGTCATCTTCAAATCCGGCGTGTCGCGGGTGGCGATGACGACGTCGGCGAGCGAGCAGCAGATGCCGTCGAAACGGGCGGCGGAGAAATCCCGCACCATGGCCGACGTGTCGGAGGGGATCTTGATGTCGACACTGACACCGCCCTCTTTCAGATAGCCGAGTTCATCGGCGAGCAAAAGCGGGTAGAAGCCGGCCCACAAGTCCATGCCGACGCGCAGGGGAGGATTTGTTTTTGCTGCGTTCGCAGGAGCCGGGGCGGCATTTTCACCGCAGGCCAAAAGCAAGAGCAGCAGCAGGAAGGCAGAGCGTTTCATAGTGACTCCTTGAGACTATACCCAAGCATTATACATCACAAGGGGAAATGAATGCAAATGAAAAGCCGGACATCCCGTGAGGAGCTCCGGCTTTCAGCCAAATGGCGACCAGAGTTCAGCCAAATACCGCGATGCCTTCCATGCGCCGTCCGGGCCCGGGTTCGCCGGGAGGCAGGAAGACGGCGCCGTCGGAAAACACGGCGCAGCCGCTGGTAGCGGGGGCGGGGAAGTCGAGGGCGTCCGGGCCGCGCCAGATGTCGAGGGCGCGATCCCAAGTCCAAGTCTCCTTCGGGAAGCCGGGGTGATCCTTGAGCAGACGATCGGCTTCGGCCTCCAGCGGACGAGCCGCGTCGATGTCGCCAGCGGCGCGGGCGAGGCCGCCGCGCTTGCCGAAATCGAGCCGTTCAACCAGGCCGGCGCCATCATCGCCGGGGAAGACCCGCCAGTCGCCGCTGTCGAGACGGGCAGCGCAGGGAGCCATCATCGGCCGCGGCAGAGTCGCCTCCTCCCAGGCTTGTTTCGACCAGTCGTAAAGCCAGGCGTCGGTCAGGATGTCGAGGCGGCCGGCGCCTTCAAAGCGGCCGCCAGCAACGAGCAGGCCGCAGCGGGTTTCGATCACGAGTGGCAGGATGCGGGCGGAACCGGGGAACTCGGGCAGGCTTTCGATGGCGCCGCTGCGGAGATCGCAAAGGATGACCTTCTTGAGGTTGCCGGAACCGGTTTCGCCGCCGCCGATGGCGAGGCGCCCGTCAGCCAAAGGACAGAAGCCGGCGAGCTTGAGCGGCGTCGGCAAGGACCAGGCGGCGGGGAGCACCGAGCCGTCGGCGCGGATGACGCAAACCGACGCCATCGGTTTGCCGTCGGCAGCTTCGCCGCCAAGGACGAAGAAGTTGCTGCCGGCGCTGCCGCAGGCGGCATAGGCGCGAGGGGAAGGCAAGCTGTTGTGGCCGGCGGGAATAAGCTTGCTGCCATCTTGGCGGAAGAGTTCGACGCCGTCGAAATAGCTTTTGCCCGGACGGCTGCCGTCGGGACGCCGTTCCCACAGCTGGCCGTTGCGGAAGCCGCAACCGCCGGCGAGGACAAAGAGATCACCCGCCTTGCCGAAGGCGGCGCCGGCATTCGGAGCGCAGGCGATGGCCTGGCTCCATTGCTGTTCAAGTGTGTTCATGTCGTGGCCTTTTTTAGAATTCAAAAGTCTACAGGAGAGTCACGGCTTCTTGTTCTTGCCCCAACGGGGCAGTCTGATCTCAGCCTGGGGAGGAGCCGAGGGACGAGGCGTAGCCCCAGGTTTCAGGTCTACGGGACCCGAGCCCTGAAGGGGCGGCTTGAGATCTATCCGAGGTTGACCCTTGACCCGTGTCTTCAATCCGCCCCGCTGGGGCTCGAGCTCAATTTCTCTCTAACCCGGGGTTGCGCCTCGTCCCTCGGCTCCACCCCGGGCTGAGATCATGTCGCTCCTTCGGAGCTGCAGAAGGCTTTGCGCCGCACGCAATTTTCAGATGGATGTCCGATCATCTTGAATTGGGAATCATTGCTTGAGCAGCCGCTGGCTGATCTGCCAGCAGACCAGTTGCTGGCGGGGCAGGTGGAAGCAGCCTTTCCAGATGTTGCCCTTGTGGGTGGTGGTGACGCGTCCGTCGCGGGCGAGCCAGCCGTACCACTCGCCGAACTCGGGGTCGGGGAAGTGCTTGTGGGCCCAGTCGTGCATGTCCTTGTGCCAACCGAGGTACTTGCGGTCGCCGCTAGCCTCGAAGGCGAGGAGGGTGGCGATCAGCGCTTCGTTCTGGGGCCACCAGAACTTCATGTCTTGCCAATATTCCTGGCAGGGCTTGTTCAGGACGTCGCGGAAGTAGATGATGCCGCCGTATTCCTTGTCCCAGCCCCATTCCCACATCCAGTCGAGGATGGTCAGGCCGAGTTGCTTGAGGCGGGGGTCCCAGCCGCGCTGACGCGATTCCTCGAGGATGAACCAGGCGGCTTCGATGGCGTGGCCGGGGTTGAGGACGCGGCCGTCGGCATGGTCGAAGAAGCTGCCGTCGGGTTTGACGGTTTCGAGCAGGGCCTTGAATTCCGGCTTGAGGTGGAGCTTCTCGAGTTTGTCGATCGACTGGTCGATAACGGCGGTGTATTCGGCGGCGTGGGCGGGGTCGGATTCACGCATCACCTGGGCGCTGACGATGGCGATCATCAGCGGGCCGAGGCCGGTCATCGGACGGTTGTCGACGTCGAACTTGGCGGGGCTGAAGCCGGGTTCGGTGAAGCCGCGCATCATCAAGGCGAAGACCTCGCGGGCTCGCTGCATCAGGGCGGCGTCGCCGGTGAGCGAGGCAAGCTTGGCGAAGGCGATGCAGGCGAAGGACTCGCTGTAGACGTAGCGGCGCTTGCGCACCGACTTGCCTTCACGGGTGACGTGGAAGAACATCCGGCCGTCCTTGTCGAAGCAGTGCTTCTGCAGGAAGGCGGCGCCGTGTTTGGCAAGCTCGAGCCATTCGGGGTTCTTCTCGACCTTGTCGTAGGCGTCGGAAAGCATCCAAGTGAAGCGGCCCTGGTGCCAGACGCCTTTGTCGTCGTCGAAGACCTTGCCTTCACGATCGAGGAAGAAGCGGAAACCGCCGCATTCGTGGTCGGGGGCGTTCTTGGTCCAGAAGGGCATCACGTCCTTGACCAGGTCGTGGTGGTAGCGCTGGCCCCAGGTCGCGACCTGGGATTTTTCGCTGGAACTGAGTTCAATCTTCATGAGTCGTTTCTTGAATCTTGAATTTTGAATCTGTAATGGCCGCTCTTAGCGCCACTCGAAGTAGCCGATGGCCTTCAGCTCGGCGAGGAGTTCTTTGATGACTTCGGCCGAGGGGTTGCCGAGGGGCAGGCGGGTGTAACCGACCTGGCAGCCGAGTTCGCGGAGGAGGGCTTTGGAGGCGCCGAGGTAGCCGCGCTTGGCGAGGGCTTTGACCAGGAGGACCGAGCGGAACTGCTCTTCGCGGGCGGCTTCGTGGTCGCCGCGGTCGAAGGCGGCCATCATGCGCAGGTAGATGTTGGGGGCGAAGTTGAAGGTCGAGCCGACCGCGCCCTTGGCGCCGAGAGCGTAGGCGGCGAGGAAGAATTCATCGTTGCCGAAGGGCAGGTCGAAGCGGCCGCCGCAGGCGCGACGGGCGAGCTGGAACTGCATCAGGTCGGGATTGGTAAACTTGATGCCGGCGAGATTGGGGATCTTGCCGTTGGCCTTCTCGAGATACTCGTCCATCGGCAAGTTGACGCCGGTGAGTGCCGGGATGTCGTAGAAGTAGAAAGGTAGCGAGGGCGCGGCGGCGGCGATCTTGGCGGTGAGGGCGAGCAGCAGGTCGACATTGGCGGGCTTGAAGTAGCTCGGGGTCAGGGCCGAGAAGGCCTTGGCGCCGATCTTCTCGGCATGGGCCGCCAGCTCGCAGGCGTCATCGACGCAGTTCGAACCGACATGGACGATGACGTCGATGCCTTTGCCCTTGGTCTCGTCCATCCAGGCTTCGGCGATGGCCTTGCGCTCGGCGGCCTTGAGCGAATGCGATTCGCCGGTGCTGCCGCAGATGAAGGCAGTCTTCAGGCCGAAACGCTGGTAGTGGGCGACCTGGCTGGTCACCCCGTTGAGATCGAGAGCGCCGCTTTCGGTGAAGGGGCTGTGGGCGGCGGGGACGAGTCCGGTGATCTTCATGAGCTTCTCCTGGGTTTCTTGGGGTTTTTTGCGATGTCTGATCTTGTTGAAGTTAATGTATCCGCTTAATTTCAATAAAATCAAGAGCGATAGTTGAAGAAAAACCCAAGCCAGGAGAAAAAAGATGCGCAACAGACTGATGACCATGATCGGCCTCCTTCCTCTCTGCCTCAATGCCGCGACGCTCGACTTCGACGACGGCGTCGAGATCCAGAAGAACCAGCTCAAGTCCGCGGGCTTTGAGATCAGCATCACGGGCACGGGAGCGGAACTGAGCGGCGGCCGCGCGGGGCAAGCCTTGCGTGCCCCCAGCGGTGACGGGCGGATGGAAATCCGTTGGCCCACGGGCGCGGAATCGCTGAGCTTCTATCTCAAGCGCTGGACCGGCCGCGCCCCCTTCGAGCTGAAAGCGGTTTGGCTCGATGCCCAAGGCGCCGAGCTCAAGCCGGTGGCGATTGCCTCTCCCGGACTGAAGGACTGGAGCGAAGTCAAGCTGAGCATCCCGAAAGGCGCGGTCGCGATCCGCCTCGAGTGCAAGTCCGACAAGGACGGCGGCTTCCTGATCGACGATCTGCGCAGCTCGAAGGCCGGCCCGATGTCGATTTCCGGCATCCGTCTCGACCAGCCGCAAATCCCGGTCTTGATGGCGAAGGACTGGAGTCGCATGGCCGAGCTCAACTTCGACCTCGAAGGCAGTGACGGCGCGGTCAAGCTCGATCTCAATCTCGCGGTCAGCGGTCCGGTGGAGTCTCTCGCCCTCGCCACGGCGGACGGCAAGATCCTCGCCGAATCGAAGATCAATGACGGCAAGGTCCGCTTCGCCGGCTTCAGCCCCGCCAGCGTCAGCTGCCGCATCGTCGGGCATCTTGCGGCGGACGCAAAACTGAGCGATCGCGTCGACGTCACCGTGACCAAGGCCAGCGCCGCAGGAGCTGCAGTCGCGGTGAGTGACAACCAGCCCGGCCGCACTCTGCGTGTCGGCTACGCCCTGCGCCAAGCGGGTCAAGAAGGGGTCAACACCTACCGCATCCCCGGCCTGATCACCGCCAAAGATGGCTCGGTGATCGCCGTGTACGACATCCGCCACGATCATTCCGGCGACCTGCCCGCCGACATCGACGTCGGGGCGCAGCGCTCCACCGACGGCGGCCTCACTTGGAGCCCGATGAAGGTGGCGATGGATATGGGCGCGCCGCAGAGGCAAAACGGCATCGGCGACCCGACCATCCTGCTTGATCCCGCCACTGGGCGCCTGTGGATGGCGGCCCTGTGGAACCGTTTCCGCTACGGCGCCGGCAAAGGTGGCCTCACACCTGAAGAAACCGGCCAGTTCGTCCTCGTCTTCAGCGACGACAATGGCAAGACCTGGTCGAAGCCGATCAACATCACCGAGCAAGTCAAAAAACCGGAGTGGAAGATGTTCTTCCAGGGCCCCGGCATGGGCATCGCGATGAAGGACGGCACCCTGGTGATCCCGGCGCAGAATGTCGACGCCAAGGGCACGCCGCACGCCATGCTGATTTCCAGCAAGGATCACGGCAAGACCTGGACCTGCTCGAGCGAAGCCGAAGCCTCGTGCACCGAAGCCCAGGTGGTCGAGCTCAGCGACGGCAGCTTGATGCTCAACTCGCGCGACAACCGCGGCGGCGTCCGGACGGTGAAAACCACCCGCGATCTCGGCCAGACCTGGGAGACCCATCCGACCCATCGCAAGGGCTTGATCGAGCCGGTCTGCCAGGCTTCGATCATCCGCTTCGAGCGTCCCGGCCAGAAGCCGCTGCTGCTCTTCTCCAACCCCGATTCAAAACGCGGCCGTCACGCCATGACCATCAAGTGGAGCGACGACGACGGCCTGACTTGGTCCGAGAAAAAGCTCCTGCTCGACCAGCTCGGCTCCGCCGGCTATTCCTGCCTGACCCAGATCGACGGCAAAAGCGTCGGCATTCTCTACGAAGGTTCGCAGGCCCATCTGAGCTTCGAGCGAATCGAGCTGAGCGAGATTGTCGGCGACAAACCCTGAATCCGCGACGCCTTGCGTCGACCGAGGACGCCGGAGCCGAAAGGCTTTGGCGCTCAGCGGACCTTGCGCCTATGACTGCGCCTCAAAATTTCCGACCTGTGCAACTCCATGTCAACCTAAAAACCGCTGTCGAACTTGTTTGATCTCAATTGCAGCTTGACCCCAAAGGGGTTTCAGATTTTAGCCCAGGGTTAAGCCGCATCGGCGACACC
>JAYTMY010000155.1:0-7398 GCA_043748535.1 Lentisphaeraceae bacterium
CTTCTTCCATTCTGGAGCCGGCTGCGAGACTCGAACTCGCGACCTGCTGATTACAAGTCAGCTGCTCTACCAACTGAGCTAAGCCGGCCAGTGGATGAAGTCCCCAAAGGTAGAGGAGAAGATGGCCTTGTCAAGCTCAAAAATGAAGGTTTTCAGCAGTCCGCGAGGTTGACCGGGACGCGCAGGGCGAGGCCGCCCTCGGCGGTCTCTTTGTAGCGGTGATCCATGTTGCGGGCGGTCTCCAACATGGTGCCGACGACGGCGTCGAGCGACACCTTGGCGTCCTCAGGGGAGCCGAAGAGCGCTATCTGACAGGCGGTGATCGCCTTCATCGCGCCCATCGAGTTGCGCTCGATGCAGGGGATCTGTACCAGGCCGCCGACGGGGTCACAAGTGAGTCCGAGGTGGTGCTCCATGGCGATCTCGGCTGCCATCAGGGATTGGCCGGCGCTGCCGCCTTTCACTGCGGTCAAAGCGGCGGCAGCCATCGATGAGCTGACGCCGATCTCGGCCTGGCAACCGCCGGCAGCGGCGGAAATGGTCGCTCCTTTCTTGAACAGGCAGCCAATCTCGCCGGCGACAAGAATGAAGTTACGAACGTCGTCCTGACTGGCTCCAGGAGTGAAACACCAATAATGGAAAAGGATGGCGGGAATAACGCCGCAGGCACCGTTGGTCGGGGCAGTGACGATGCGGCCGTAAGAGGCGTTGACTTCGTTGACAGCTAAAGCAAAACAGGTGATCCACGAGGTCGAAGTGGCGAGGTCGTTGGGGGTCTGGCGCATCTGCTTCAGCCATTCCTTGCGGTTGCTGTAGCTGCGGCCAGCCATCAGGCGGTCGTGGATACCTTTGGCGCGACGGCGAACGTCCAGGCCGCCGGGGAGGATGCCGTCGGTGTGGCAACCGAGATAGATGGCTTCGATCATGGTCTCGAAAAGCTTGTCGAGAGTCGCGTCAATGACGGCATCGCTGCGCCAGACGCGCTCGTTGCGGCGGCTGATTTCCCAGATCGGCACCTGCTCGGTGTCGCACCAGCGGGCCAGTTCGGCGCCGCGACTGACTGGGTGAGGCAACTTGACCGATGCCGAGGCTTTCGGGCCTTCGCCGTCGCGCTGGATGAAGCCGCCGCCGATGGAGTAATAGGTCTCCCAATGGCGCGTGCCATCGGCGAAAATTGCAGTCGCCTGCATGGTGTTCGCATGCACCGGGCAAGGGCGCTCGATGTCGTTGATGATTGCCATCTTGGGGTCGAAGGGGATGTCGTGGATGCCGCCGAGGAGGATTCTTTGGGTATCGCGAATCTGATCGAGGCGGCCAGGCATGGCGACGACATCGGTGTCGGTGATGCTTTCGCCGAGAAGCCCCATTTGCACAGCGAGATGCGTGCCATGGCCGCGGCCGGTTTTGGCGAGGGAGCCGAAGAGCTCGACCCGCACCGAGACCACTTGCTGCAGCTGCCCAGAATCCTTCAAGCGCTGCACGAAGTCGAGCATTGCCGTCCACGGGCCCATGGTGTGTGAGCTGGACGGTCCGACGCCGATTTTCACCAAATCAAAAACGCTGAGAGCTCCGGGCTCCACCAATTCATCGATCACGGCTGACTCCTGGGAATATTCTGATTTAGGAATCTTTGAATATGACACTGGCATCCCGGCCGCACAAGGTGCTTGACAGTTTTCAGGGCTGGAATCGCACAAATTCCAGTGGCCACGAAGCGCTGAGGTGAATGGGGCGCTGGTCGTCGGGATGAAAGAAACTCAAGTTCAGTGCGTGCAGCATGAGGCGGGCGACGCCGCGTTCTTCCCAGCTTTGGTTGAGCTCATGATCGCCGTAGAGCCAGTCGCCGAGGAGGGGGTGGCCGAGGCCGGCGAAGTGGCGGCGGATCTGATGGAAGCGGCCGGTCTCGGGAGTGACTTCGACCAAGGCCAGATTGCCGTCATCGGCGAGGGCGAGGCGTTTCCATGCGGTGACGCAGCGCACCAGGCGATCGGGTTCATTGTCGCGACCGCTCATCAGGTTGTCGATCAGGCCTGATTCACCGGGATCGCCGCGGCAGACGGCGAGATAAGTTTTGGCGGTGCGGCGATGTTCGAACTGGCCGCGCAGTTCGGCTTCGGCGGCGGGGTCGAGGGCGAGCAGGATGATGCCGGAAGTCGGGCGGTCGAGGCGGTGGACGACGAAGACCTTGAGGCCGGTCTGGTCGCGCAGGGATTGCAGCAGCACCTCGGAGTCTTCGCAGGGCTGCGTGCCGCGGTGGACCATCATGCCGCGCGGCTTGTCGACGACGATGCAGCGACTGTCTTGATAAAGGATGGAGATCATGAAGCACGCCTTATTTCATCGCTGCCATTGAGAGAGATAAGCCCCCTGCAGAAGGGGTGGTCAGTTTTAAGTATCCAATCGGAGATATCGACAAAGCACCAGCCACTCGAGTCGCCGGAGATCGACGCCGTGCTCGCTAGCATCGAGCTTCGCGGCAAGAGCTCCATCCCATTTCTTCGCCAAAGGAGCCCACTCTGGCGGCAGATTTTGCGTCTGCCGCAAAAGCTCTTCGAGGCGGGCGTGAACGGGGTGACGGCCGACCTGGCGGAGCCACCAGCGGTGATTGCTGTCGTCGCCTTCAAAGCGATGAATCAGGGCGTGTTGATAATCGGCGTCGGCCTGGCCTTCATGGCGCTGGACGAGCTCATGCGCTTCGAACAGGCAGCCCCAGGCGATCTGCGCGGCGGCGGGGAGAAAACCGGCTTCAAAACCAGGCGCCGCTGCGGCTTTGGCAAGAATACTGGAAGAAGAGAGGCGCAGTTTGGATCGAGCCGGGAAAGGGGCCGCCAAAGCAATGCCGAGAATCTCGGCATCAAAGAGGAATTGCGTCAGGATCATGGCTGCATTTTCGCTTCAATTTCAGCCATCATCGCACTGAGGTCTGTTGGACTTGCGGCGTCCGCAAGAATCCGTAAAACCGGCTCGGTATTGGATGGCCGGATGAGAACCCAGCCACGGGGGAAGTTGATCCGGATACCATCGAGCAAAAGCGGTTGGCTGGAGGCGTAAAGATCGCGCAGACGACGCACCACGGCGTTGCCGGCTTCGGCGCTCATTTCGAACTTGCGGGCGCCCTGGCAGCGATGCGGTAAAGAAGCCACTTGTTGCGACAGGCTGCGGCCCCCTTTGGCCAGCATTTCGAGGATCAAAGCCATGCCGGAAAAGCTGTCGCGACAGGGATGCACGGCCGGCCAGATGACGCCGCCATTGGTCTCGCCGCCGATCACCGAGCCGTTTTCCAACATGGTGGTGGAGACGTGGATTTCACCAACCTTGGTGAGCACATAAGGGACACCTTCAAGAGTGCAGATGTCGCGCAGGAGATCGCTGGTGGCGACGGTGGCGGTGACCGGACCTTTGGGGCGGCTACGCAAGACATGGGAAGCACACAGGGCGAGGGTGTAATTTTCGTTCAAAGCCAATCCCGCGTCGTCGACCAGGACAAGGCGGTCGGCATCAGGATCTTGAGCAAAACCGACGGCGCAGCCGTGTTGCTGGACCGCGGCGCAGAGATCGCCGAGGGATTCCGGCACCGGTTCGGGCATGCGCCGGAAAATGCCGTCGATCTCGGTGTTGAGGGCGACCACTTCGCAGCCGAGGCGGCGGAGGAAATCGGGGGCAAAAGGAGCTCCGGCGCCGTTGGCGCAGTCAACCGCGACCCGCAGCTTGGCGGCGCGGATGGCCTCGACATCGACGACTTCGTGGATGCGACGTTCGTGCAGCGAAAAGCCGTCGCTGAGGCGACGCACCGGGCGCAGGCGGTCTTCGCTGACGTAATCCGCCCGGCTTTGATGGTAGATATTGTGCAATTCGCGCGATTCTGACGGCGACAGGAACATGCCGCGGCCAGAGATGAACTTCAGGGCGTTCCACGATTCCGGGTTGTGGCTTGCGGTGATCGCAATGCCGCCGACCGCCTGCAGACGCGACACCATGAGCTGGATCGTCGGGGTCGGCAAGATGCCGTAGAGCAAAGGTTCGCAACCGACCGCGAGCAGCCCAGCGACCACCGCTTCCTGGACCATCATCGACGAGGGACGGGTGTCGGTGCCAATGACCACCGGACCGGGCCCCGTCCACTGCCCGAAGGCCGAGGCGAAGTTGGCAATCAGGCTCGGGGTGAGAGTTTCACCGATGACGCCGCGGACTCCGGCGACACTGGTCTTCAGGTTGCTGATGGCGCGGGGCATGGGAACCACCAATTAAGAATTAAGAATTAAGAATTAAGAATTAAGAATTAAGAATTAAGAATTAAGAGATGAACAAGCAGCTGGCAGGCTGGCTCCGAGTCAAGAATTGAGCTCAATTCTTAATTCGTTTAGACGCAGAGTAGCGCCGCGCCGATGCCGCCGGCGGAGTCGCCGAGTTGGTGTTTGTAGATCTTGGGCGAGTAGCCGGGGGTGTAGGTGTCGCGGGCGATGAGAGCTTCGAGACCTTCGTAGATGGCAGGCTGTTTCGACAGGCCGCCGCCGAAAACGATGTAGTCGAGGTCGAGGAGGTTGCTCAGGTTGGCGATGAACTTAGCGAGTTGCCGCTGGTGTTCTTTGACCACGGCGATGGCGAGGGGCTCTTTTGCTGCGGCCAACTCGAAAATCTGGTGGGCGGCGGGGCGCTCGGCGATTTGCGAGTACATGCGAGCTGCGAAGGCACCTTCGAGGGCAGGCCCGGAGAGATACATTTCGGTGCAGCCGTTCTTGCCGCAATAGCAGGCCTGCCCGCCGGAAACCAGCTCGGTGTGGCCGATTTCGCCGGCAGCGCCGTTGCGGCCGGTGATGACGGTGGAGCCGAGGCAGATGCCGCCACCGACACCGGTGCCGAGGATGACGCCGAGGGCGAGCTGCTTGCTGAGGGGCCGACCGGTGTCGCGGCGATATTGCACGCCGGCGCCGGCTAGGACTTCGGCGAGGGCGAAGCAGTTGGCGTCGTTGGAGACTTCGACGCGGGTGCCGTCGAGGAGGCGGGACAGGTCGCCGGTGATGTCGCGGCCGATGAAAATCTGGGTATTGCCGTTGATCATGGTTTTGCGGATCGGGCAAACCGTGCCGGGCAGGCCGATGCCGATGCCTTTCAGATCGGCAACCGCAATGCCGCCTTCCTCACAGGTGCTGCGCACGAGAGCCGCGAAGTTATCCATCACTTTTTCATAGCCGAGGGCGCGCTCGGTGGGGCAGCGTTTGACCGCTACGGGGCGCAGGTAGCGAATGCTATTTCCGAGGCTCATCTCCAGGCAGTCCGAACCAACCGCTTTCTCAAGGACCTGGAAGATGGAGAATTCGATCTTGGTGCCGCCGATGTCAGTGCCGCCGATGTACATGATGGATTTCCTTGCGATGTTTGGGTGTATAAAGGCCGCAATCTAGCGTCCTGCCCGGAAAACGTCACCGCTTGATCAGACTGAGGTGTGTCACGGCTCGGGTTTGGGGCGTGCGATCCATAAAGATTGTAGACCCTCATGGTAAATGCCGCGTCATCTCAGCCAGCCCCCTGGCGGCGCTTTTCCGCTCCTCCTTCACCAAGTAGCAAAACCGAAGTGCAGCCCCGATGGCCCCGTCAATGAGCGCCATATCACAGGAAGCACTGCCAGCGGACGAGGGTGACGGGCGTCGAAAACCAGAGGTTTTGCTTTTCCGGGGTGCGAACGCGAATGACTTTATTGATTTCCGGCAGCGGTTCCGCCTCGATCCATTCCCCGGGGCTCAGGCAGGCCATGATGTGGCAGCCGAGAACGGCGAGATCGCCCGCCTGCTGCTGCTCCAAGGGCAGGACGTTAACGCTGGCAGCTCGGGTGATTTCGACGCAACGGCCGCTGGCTCCCTTGCCGAAGTCACTGGCGCTTATGTCGTGGGCCCAGAGATCCGCCGCGGCCCGGAAGGACGCGCCGTCAAAATGCCTGCATCCCTGCAACAGCAAGGCGTCGATCATGGCGCGTCGGCACAGTCCGGAGCAATCCAAGCCCTGGTAGCTTTCGCCGCCCCAGTAGTAAGGAATGCCTTCGCAGGCCCGCAGACGAGCGACATAATCTTGTCGCAGTCCGACCTTATCCGGCATTTGCGAGGGCAAGAGAAAGGGGATGGCGAAAAGCAGCGGCAGACCGAGCCAGACGGAGCGTATCCGTGGCTTCTGCCAAGTCAGTCGCAACCAAGCGAACCAGGCAGCGGCAAACAGGAAGGTCTCGAGGACATGGATCAGCGGTGACGACAAGGGATGAACCCAGGTAAAAAGGGCGGCGACGCTGAGGAGAAGTGCGAATAGCGGGCGCAGCATAGAAGGCGCTCAGGGGTAGGGGGATTTCTGGGGACAATAAGGGTGCTTCGTGTTAAGTCTGCGGCCGCCGCAAAAGCTCTCGTTCATTGTTCTCCGCGGCTGGAGATAATTCATGGCTTCTCCGGGTTTTGAACCAGGGCCCCTTCGCACTCTTCCGTCACAATTGGCGACGGGGTCTTGGCGCCCCAACTCCATAGATGCGCCAGCGGGGGTACAAACTCGCGCGGCGCTGCCGGGGTGAGGCGATTGCCTTCGATGCGCAGTCGCTCCGTCGAGGTGACGTAGATATTCGGCCAAACGGATTCGGTGATCTGGTTGCCGGCGATGACGATATTGCGGTGCGCACCGCTCGGCAGCAGCTTGCCGTCGCCGCCGGCGGCGATGATTTCGATGGCGGGGCGGCGGCAACCAACGATGACGTTGTCGCGGATTTCCACATCGCTCGCACTGGCCGCCTCCATCCACCAGAACTCCGGAGCGACCAGGATGGCAGCCATCCAGCCGTGGCTGATTTTGTTGCCGACGACTTGTCCGTGGCTGGCTTTGATGAGGATGCCCCGCGACCGGTTGTAGCCGAAGTCGCAGTCCTTCACCAAGAAGCCGTTGCCGACGCGTTTGCCGGAGCAGACGGTGGAACCCATCGGCAGCGGCACGGCGCGGTCAAGTGTGAGCTTGATGAAGGTGGCCTGGCCGCCGAGCAATCGCTCCGTGATCCTTGCGTCGAGTCTGAGCTTGCGGACGAATTCCTTCTCCACCTCGGTGATCGGCGCATCTGGTTCGACTTTCACGGCCACAGCGTCCGGCGGGCGCTGGCCGGCGAACGGCAGAAACTCCACCGGATCGCCCGGCTCGATTGTGTTGCGGCGCAGTACGGCGATGCGCAGTTGCGCGCCCTCAGACGCGGTGACGAGGTGATAGGAGCCATGGATGTTAACGCAGTCGTCGCCCTGAAATTTGGCACTGCATCCGATGATCGCCGGGCCCTGGACGGCCCCGGAGCTGTGGAACGCGTCGGCGTTGAGCGAACGCATGCGAGGCACGGCGCGCCGGACCGGGTCGTTCTCCGGCGCGCGCCGGCCGATCGTGCAGCGC
>JAYTMY010000156.1:0-19972 GCA_043748535.1 Lentisphaeraceae bacterium
GGTTGTTGTGCTCAAATTGCGTTCGGAACAGAACACACCGGCTGAAGCCGGGACTACAAACTTGAGCTCAAAACGAAGAACTCTTGACTCCCGAGTAAGAATTTAACCTTAAGATATTCAGGAGATTCTCATGCACGACCTCAACCGCCGCAGCTTCCTTTCCGGCTCCGCCGTCGGCCTCGGCTCGCTGGCCCTGGGCTCTCTCTTTGCGGACGCCGCAGAAGGTGGACGCCCCGTCGGGCCGCATTTCCCCGCCAAGGCCAAACGGGTGATCTACCTGCACCAGGCCGGCGCACCGCCGCAAATGGAGCTCTTCGACTACAAGCCCGGCCTGGAAAAGTGGCGCGGCCAAAAAATTCCCGACTCCTTCCGCGGCGGCATCACTTTCTCAGTCGCCGGCGCCGGCCAGGCGCCCCTCGTCGTCCCCTCGCTCAAACCCTTCAAGCAATATGGCAAGTGCGGCCGCTGGCTCTGCGAGTCGATCCCCCACATGGGTTCGATCGTCGACGACATCAGCATCATCGACTCGATGCACACCGAGCACATCAACCATGCCCCCGCCATCACCTTCCTGCAGACCGGCGCTCCCATCCCCGGCCGTCCCTCCATCGGCGCCTGGGCCAGCTACGGCCTCGGCAGCATGAATGCCGACCTGCCCAGCTTCGTCGTCCTCAGCTCCGTCCCCTCCTTCACCGACTGCGGCCAGCCCCTTTACGAACACCTATGGAGCTCGGGTTTCCTCCCCGCTGAGCATCAGGGCACCAAGTTCCGCGCTGGCGCCGCGCCCGTCCTCTTCGTCAAAAATCCTGAAGGCGTTTCCTCCGATGCCAAACGCGCCATGCTTGACTCCCTCGGCCAGGTCAACGGCCGCCACTTCGCCGAAGCCGGCGACCCCGAGATCAAAGCCCGCATCGCCCAGGCCGAACTCGCCTTCCGTATGCAGACCTCGGTGCCCGATCTGATCGACTTCTCCAAGGAATCCGCCGCCACTCTCGATCTTTACGGCCCGATGGTCCGCACCCCTGGCACCTACGCCTACAACTGCCTGATGGCCCGCCGCCTCGCCGAGCGCGACGTCCGCTTCATTCAGCTCTACCACACCGGCTGGGACTTCCATCAACACATCACCTCACAGTTGCCCGCCCAAATTCAGAACGTCGACCAGCCCACCGCCGGCCTGATCAAGGACCTCAAGCAGCGCGGCCTGCTCGACGACACCCTGGTGATCTGGGGCGGCGAATTCGGCCGCACCGTCTGCGTTCAGGGCGACATCAAGAACAACGACACCTATGGCCGCGACCACCACGGCCGCTGCTTCACCACCTGGATGGCCGGCGCCGGCGTCAAGGGTGGCCATTCGCACGGCACCACCGACGACTTCAGCGTCTCGGTAGTCGACAAGGGTGTCCACATCCACGATCTGCAGGCGACCATCTTGGACCGCCTCGGCTTCGACCACACCCGCCTCACCGCTCGTTATCAGGGCCGCGACTTCCGTCTCACCGACGTTCACGGCAAAGTGGTCAAGGAGATCCTGAGCTGAGGCGATGGGGAAATCCCTGTTGCCCTAGCTGTGCCGGCAGAGCGGGAAGCAAAATTCACCACGAAGACACGAAGAGCACGAAACTCGGAATGAAGTTTTATGTTGCAAACGGCGTCGACAAGTCCCGAGTGGAAATAGCCGAATTACTTATAAAAAGAGAAGAAAAATTCATAGCGGTTCCGGGGCTTTGCCGCTTTGTTGACAACAGGTAAAAAACCCCGGAGATCCCAATGAAACTCCTGCTCGCCCTGCTACTCATCCTGTCCCTCACCACAGTCGCGGAAGAGACTCCCGCCACAGTCGCGCCGAAGAAGGTCCTCTTCATCGCCGGCCCTGCCAGCCACGGTTACGGCGCCCACGACTTCAAGGCCGGCTGCCACCTGCTCGCCGAACTGCTCAACCAGTCCGGACTGCCGGTGAAGGCCGAGGTCAGCTACCCCGGCTGGCCCAAGGACGCCAAGCTGCTCGATGGCGTCGACGCCATCGTGGTCTACGCCGACGGTGGCGGCGGCAACCTGCTGCTGCCCCATCTCAAGGAAATCGATGCGCTTGCCGCAAAAGGCGTCGGTATCGGCATGATGCACTACTGCGTCGAGTGCCCCAAGGGTCCTGCCAGCGACCAGTTTCTGCAGCTCATCGGCGGCTTCTACGAGACCAACCATTCCTGCAACCCGATGTGGAGCCCGGAGTTCAAGAGCTTCCCAGTCCACCCCGTCACCCGCGGTGTCAGCCCCTTCAGCACCCGCGATGAATGGTACATGAACCTGCGCTTCTCTCCCGATGCCAAGCCACTGCTTCGCGCCACGCCCTCCGACGCCGTCCGCAAGGGTCCCTACACCGCGCCAGCCGGTCCCTATCCGGAAGTGCTGGAGCGCATGGGTCAGGAGGAGACCCTGATGTGGGCGCTGGAGCGACCCGGCGGCGGCCGCGGCTTTGGCTTCACCGGTGGCCATGTGCACTGGAACTGGGGCATGCCGCAGCAGCGCACCCTGATCCTCAACGCCGCCGCCTGGCTGGCCAAGATCGAAGTCCCGGCCACCGGCGTCCCCAGCCGCAAGCTCAGCTTCGCCGATCTCGACCGCAACCACGATGATGCCAAGCCGGCCAAGTTCGATGCCGCTGCCATCGAGCGCCAGCTCGCGAAATGGCAGGGAGCAGGGAAATAACCAGGGCACAACTAGTTTCGACCTGTGCAAATCAGGCGCTGAGTCGTTCGTCGTTCGTCGCGTCGTGACGAGCAGGGCAAGCCGAATCTGGAGTTGCACAGGTCGTAAGAGTTCACTCCCCAACTCCCTCGTTCCCTCACTCCCAAGCCTGGTGATTAATCCAAGAGAGGCACAAACTTATCCTGTTTGAACCCACGGGAACTTGTCGCTGCATGGAGCTTCTTATTCGACGTTTCGTCAATCCAAGGAAATTCCACCATGCAAAAAATGACTATTCTCAAAGCGGCCACCGGCTTGAGCTCTCTGCTCGGCGCCTTGATCATCGCCGCCTGTTCCAATGTCAAAACCGAACCGAAAAAGCTCTCCTACAACCACGACATCCGGCCGATCCTCGCCGACAAATGTTTCGGCTGCCATGGCTCCGACCTCAACAAGGCGGAAGGCAAATTGTCTCTGATGGACTTCGCCCACGCCACCAGCCCGCGCAAGGATGACCCGCCGGCGATCATCCCAGGCCAGCCGGACAAAAGCCTTCTGATCGAGAGAATTCATGACGCCGACGATCCGATGCCCCCGGACGACAGCCATAAAACCCTGACGCCGGAACAGAAGGCGCTGCTGACGCAATGGGTGGCTGAGGGCGCCAAATACGAAAAACACTGGGCCTATGAACAGCCCCGCACCAGCCCGATCCCCAAGGTCAAAAATAAGGGCTGGCCGCTCTCCTTCCCCGACAACTACCTGCTCGAGCGTCTGCAGCAGGAGGGTCTCAAGCCCGCTCCCGAAGCCGATCGCGCCACCCTCTGCCGCCGCCTCTACCAGGACCTTCTCGGCCTGCCGCCGAGTCCGGCTCAGATGGACGCCTTCCTCACCGACAAAAGCCCCGATGCCTATGAGAAGCTGGTCGACCAGCTCCTCGCCAGCCCTCATCACGGCGAGCGCATGGCCACCTACTGGCTCGACCTGGTGCGCTATTCCGATACCGTCGGCCTGCACGGCGACCAGGAGCACAAAGCCGCACCCTACCGCGACTGGGTGATCGATTCCTTCATCAAGAACATGCCGCACGACCGCTTCGTCCAGTGGCAGCTCGGTGGCGACCTGATCGACGGCCTCAACGAAGAGGACCACAACGACGCACTCATCGCCAGCTGCTACAACCGCCTGATCATGACCACCCACGAAGGTGGCGCCCAGCCGAAGGAATACACCGCCATCTACATGGCCGACCGCGTCCGCAACACCTCCCTCGCCTTCATGGGCGCCTCGATGGGCTGCTGCCAGTGCCACGACCACAAATACGACCCCTATGCCGCCAAGGACTTCTACGCCCTCGGCTCGGTCTTCGCCGACATCGACGATCTAGCCCACCTGAAGAACCAATATCGCCCCGAAAACAACCGCGAAATCACCCTGCGTGAGCCGGAGATGATCCTGCTCTCGCCCCTCGACCGCCAGCGCCGCGCTGCTCTGCAGGCGCAGCTCGCCGCCTTGCCGCCTCGTCCGCCCGCAGCCGCCATCAGCGGCATCGCCCGCGGCCGCTACGTCCTGCTGCGCCAGAATAACGCCAGCGAACATTTCTCGATCGCCGAAATCCAAGTGATGCGCCAGGGCACAAACCTCGCCTTGCTCCCGGCAACCAAGGTCAGCGGCTCCAGCGATTTGTACCAAGCGATCAACGATCCAGAAAAAGTCCGCGACGGCATCACCGTCCCGCAAGACAAAGCCCCCGGCGGCCTTGGCGGCGCCTTCGTCGCCAAACCGGGCAAGCACAACTGGGTCCAGCTCGATCTGGGTGCGGAGACCGACATCGACGAGATCAAGATCTTCGGCCGCAATGACGCCTATTCCTTCCAGAGCGGCGATTACACCGTCCATGTCGGCGATCAGGACTTCCGCGCTCTCATCGCTTCCGATGACGCGGTGGAATACGCCACCCGGTGGAAAAAGGTGCAAGGCGAGATCGCCGCCAACAAAGATTCGACCTTCACTCTGGCAGGCAAAGCCATGGATCACACCGCCTCGCCCGAGGAAGCCCGTATCGCCGCGATCAAGCCGCGCAGCGTCATGATCAGCAAGGCCTCCGCCCCCCGCGAAGTCCGCTTCCTCCCCCGCGGCAACTGGATGGACGACAGCGGCCCGGTGATGACGCCCGAAGTCCCCAAGTTCCTCGGTTCCTTCGCCAAGCTCGGCATCAAGGACCGCCGCGCCAACCGCCTCGACTTCGGCCGCTGGCTGACCACGCCCGACGCATTGGGTGGCTGCGGCGAGATCACCGCCCGCGTCTGGGCCAACCGCCTCTGGTATCTCTTCTACGGCCAGGGCCTCTGCGCCTCGATCGACGACCTCGGTGGCCAGGGCGAGATCTGCAACCACCCCGAGCTGCTCGACCGCCTCGCTCTCGACTTCGTCGCCGGCGGCTGGGACAACCGCAAGTTCATCCGCCTGCTGGTCACCAGCCGCGCCTACCGGATGAGCTCGGTCGCCGCGCCGGCGGTGCTTGAAAAAGACCCCAACAACCTGCTCTTCGCCCGCCAAGGCCGCTGGCGCCTGCCCGCCGAGCACATCCGCGACACCGCCCTCGCCGCCAGCGGCCTGCTGGTCAGCGACATCGGCGGCGCCACCTGCCGTCCCTTTCAGCCCGAAGGCTATTACCAGCACCTGCAGTTCCCCGACCGCACCTACCGCGCGGACAAGGATCTCAAGCAGTGGAAACGCGGCGTCTACGTCCACTGGCAGCGCATGTTCGTCCACCCCATGCTGAAAGCCTTCGACGCCCCCAGCCGCGAGGACTCCTGCCCCCGCCGCGGCGTCACCAACACCCCTCTCGGCGCCCTCACCGCACTCAACGACCCGAGCTTCACCGAAGCCGCCCGTTGCCTCGCCGAAATGAGCCTCAAAACCGCTCCCGCCGACGACTCCAGCCGCTGCCGCTACATCCTCCGGCGCTGTCTCTCCCGCCCCGCCGACGAGGCCGAGGTGAAGGCCTTGCTCAAGCTCCTCGCTAGCGCCCGCACCAGCTTCGCCGCCCACCCCGATGCCGCCGCCAAACTCCTCGCCGTCGGCCAGGCCCCGCTCGACAAGAGCCTCCCCCCGGCCGAGCTCGCCGCCTTCACCCAGGTCGCCAGGGTCGCCCTCAACCTCCATGAAACCATCACCAGGGACTGAACCGATGAATCACTCCAACCCATTTTCCCGTCGCCACTTCCTCGGTCACGCTTCGATGGGCCTCGGCCTCGCCGCTCTCGGCAGTCTGGGTGCCGGCGAACTCTTCGGCGCCGAGGCGGCTCTCCCGCCAGGCCAGCTCAAGCCGCATTTCCCCGCCAAGGCGAAACGCGTCATCTTCCTGTGTATGGCCGGCGGCCCCAGCCACCTCGAGACCTTCGACTACAAGCCGATGCTGGCGAAACTCCACGGCAAGCCGATGCCGCCCGAGTTCACCAAGGGCCAGCCCATCGCCCAGCTCCAGGGCAAGGCCCTCACCTGCTTCGGACCCCAGACCGGCTTCAAACGCTACGGCAAAAGCGGCACCGAAATCAGTGACTTCCTCCCCCACATCGCCTCCCTCGCCGATGACATCACCGTCGTCCGCTCCATGGTCACCGAACAGATCAACCACGACCCGGCCCACACCTTCCTCAACTGCGGCACCATCTTGCCCGGCCGCCCCAGCATGGGCGCCTGGACCACCTACGGCCTGGGCACCGCCAACGCCAACCTGCCCTCCTTCGTCGTCCTCACCAGCAAGAGCGACCAAGGGGTGCAACCGATCGCCAACCGCCAGTGGAGCGCCGGCTTTCTCCCCGGCCGCTGCCAGGGGGTCGAATTCCAGGGCAAAGGCGCCCCCGTCCACTACGTCGACAACCCCGACGGCATCAGCCGCCAGGACCAGGCCGAGGCGATGCAGGCACTCGGCGAGATCAACCGCATGCGCCAGGCAAAAGTCCACGACGCCGAGCTCGAGACCCGCATCGAGCAATACGAGCTCGCCTTCCGCATGCAGATGAGCGTGCCCGAGCTCACCGACCTGTCCGGCGAATCGGCCGCCACTCTGGAAGAATACGGCGCCAAGCCCGGCGACGGCAGCTTCGCCAGCAACTGCCTGCTCGCCCGTCGCCTCGCCGAACGCGGCGTCCGTTTCATCCACCTCTACCACCGCGGCTGGGACTTCCACGGCGGCCTGAAAAGCGGCATGACCGAAAGCTGCGCCAAGACCGACAAGCCCACCGCCGCCCTGATCCGCGACCTGAAGCGCCGCGGCATGCTCGACGACACCCTGATCGTCTGGGGCGGTGAATTCGGCCGCACTCCCATGGCCCAAGGTGACGGCCGCGACCACCACATCAAGGGCTATTCGATGTTCCTAGCTGGCGGCGGCTTCAAGCCCGGCATCAGCTACGGCGCCACCGACGAACTCGGCTACCACGCAGTCGACAACATCGTCAACGTCCGCGATCTGCACGCCACCATGCTCCATCAGCTCGGCCTCGACCACCATCGCCTCAGCTACCGCTTCCAGGGTCTCGACGTCAAGCTCACCGGCGTCAAATCAGCTCGGGTGGTGAAAGATCTGCTCAGCTGAAACGCGGAATCCTGGCCTCCCTCGCCTGGCAACTTCTGCTAGAAGCTGACCACGAGGGGGGATGCACTCTTGTCGGAACGCTGTATTTTCCCGGGCTTTTATCACACCCGGAGTTCCTCATGAAGAAACCAGTCAAGATCTTGTTGTTCGGTGCCGCAGGCGGCATCCTCGTCGTCGGGGGCCTTCTCGCCTGGGCCGCCTCGGATTCCTTCTTCCGCAGCCAAGTGCTGGAACGCGCCTCCACCGCTCTCGGCACTCCAGTGCGCGCCGGCGGCGTCGACTGGGCCCCCACTTCCGGCCTGCAGCTGGATCAGCTGACGATCGGCGAAGGCGAGAGCAAACTGCTCACCGCCGACAAGGTCAAACTGAGCTGGAATCTGATGCCTCTCCTGTCGAAGCGCCTCGAAGTCAACGAAGTTACCTTGTCGCAAGCTGAGATTTTCATCGCTCTCGACGCCGAAGGCAAGCCGAAAAACCTCCCGAAACCCCAAGCCGCAGCCGACGACAAGGCCAAAAACGACGACGCGCCCAAGAAAGATAGCGCCCCCTCGTCACCCCCGAATTTCTGCATCAAGGCCGTCAAGCTCGACCGCTGCAAACTCACCATCACCCGCGATGGCGCCAATGGCCAAGCCGGCAGCAGCCTGACGGTGAAAGATTTCAGCCTCGACCTGCCCCTCCTCAGCCCCGGCCAGGACTTCCATCTCGCCATCGCCGCCGCCCTCAGCAGCGACGGCCAAGGTCTCGGCCTGAAACTGGAAAAATGCGGCCTGAAGATCAACGGCGGCCTGAGCGCCGACTTGAAGCCGATCGGCATCAAGATCGAAGGTGAGCTCAGCGGTATGAGCACCACTGGCAAAGGCATGCCCGACCTGACGGGTCGTCGCTTCGTCTGTACCGGCGGCGTCGACTTCAAGGACGGCAAGCTTGACCTCGGCAAGGACGGCCTCCTCTTCAAGGAAGAACTGCGCGGCGTCTCCGGCGCCAGCCTGCTTCTCGCCGGCTCGCTCGACACGGTCAAGAAAGAAGGCGAAATCCGTTGCGAAATCCGCAAAGTCGGCGCCTCGCTCCTCGGCCTCGCCGCTCCCTTCGTCTCGTCCTCGAAAGGCTGGCAGATGTGGCAGAAATCGCTGCAAGATGTCGGCGCTCCGGCAGGCTTCGGCGAGACCGACATCTCCTACACTGGCAAAATCGTCCTCGCTGGCGCCGCTCCCCTTCAGGCAAAAGGCGAATTCGTCCTCGATAATCTCCCCGTCGTCATCGGTAAAGCCGGTCGTCTGCAAGCCTCCGCTGCCAGCGTCCACTTCAACCACGACTTATCCTTCAACCAGGCTGCCAAATCTCTTGAGCTCCGCACCCTCGGCGCCTCAGTCAGCGTCGGCAATCAAGAACTCGTCAACCTCGACATGCCCAAGCCCTGCGGCCTCGATCTGGCCAGCGGCCGCCTCACTGGCGACGGCGCCCGCATCGCCCTGGAAGTCAAGAATTTCGACCTTGGCCTCGTCGCCCCGCTGGCCGAGAGCAAGGACTTCTCGCTGAAAACCGGCCGGGTCACCCTTCTCGCGGTCATTGCGGCCGCGGCTGACGGCAAGATCGAAACTTCGCTGAAAAGCAGCTTCCTCGGCCTCAGCTTCATCGCCGCTGGCGAAAGTGTCAAGGATCTGAGCCTCCGCGCCGAGCTGAAAGCGAGCTTGTCGCCGGATCTCAGTCTCGATGCCCCTCTGATCAGCTCAGAGGGCACACTCGCCGGTCAGCCGATCTTCAAATTCAGCGCCCACGCCACCAAGAATGCCGCCGGCCTGGTCGATCTCGACATCGATAAATTCCAGCTTGAACACGCCTTGACCAACTTGCTGCCGGCGAAGATCCGCAATGAGATCGCCATCGAAAACTTCAACCTCGCGCTTGAAGATGCCGGCGCCACTTTCGACAGCAAGACCAGCGACGCCACGTTTAAAGGCGTCTTGGTCACCAAGCGCTGCACCGTGATGAAGACCGATCTGCCCGCCGTCACCCTCAGCCACTTCCTGTTCGTCGATGCCAGCCGCAGCGGCCTCGGCGCCATCTCGCTGAAGCAGCTCATCCTCGGCGTCGAAACCCGCCAAGGCCTCGATTCGCTCTTCTCCTGCCGCCTCAAAGGCAGCGCCGAAATCCCCGCCGACGCCTTCCACAGCTCAGGCTTCAAGACCGATAAAGTCAGCGCCGATTTCCTTCTCGAAAACCTCGCGGTGCAACCGGTAGTTCGCAATTTCCTGCCCACCGAAAACCTCCAGAAGCCGCGCTTCGCCAACCTCAACTTCAGCCTGCCGAAACTCAGTATCGCGGTGAAAAACGGCGTCGCCGGCATCCACGGCGGCTTCGCCAGCAAACGCCTCATCGTCCGCAACCCGCAAGGGGAAGACCGCGTCTTCGCCAACACCAGCTCAGACTTCACCGCTCGCTTCAATGTCGCCGAAAAACACTTCTTCCTCGACGCCTTCAAACTCTCCTTCACCCCGAGCAGCGAAATCACGCCCTTGTTGATCAGCGCCAAGGCCGATGTCAATGTCGGCGATCTCGCCGCCGCCGGCAACCGCGTCGACGTCGAGTTCCCCGCCGAGCTCGAACTCGCCCCCTGGGTCGAACTGATGCAATCGATGCTGCCGCCGCAAACCGAGAAGAAAGACACGCTCGCCCAAGCTCCCGCAAAAGCCGCCGCTCCGGCCACCAGCGTCGCCGTCAACGAGCCGGCCAAGCCGCTCAACTGCGCCTTCACCTTCAAAGCACCCCGCATCCTCTACAAGCGCCAAGGACTCGAACAGATCGCTCTCGACGCAGCTCTCAATGGCGACGAAGTGAACTTGCAGAACTTCTCCTTCGCCAGCGAAGGCAAGCCTTTCAAGATCTCGGCCCTGCTCCACAAAGGGGCCCGCAAGAGCCTCAATTTGAAGGCGGATGGCAGCATCGACCTGTCGCTCGCCCAAGCCGGACTCAAGGCCATCGGCAAGGAACTCGATCTCGCCGGCGTGATCCAGCTCAACGGCATCAACATCACTGCCGCAGGCAAGGACAATGATGAGCTGACGCAGTCCCTCGCCGCCGCCGGCAAGATTCTGGTCAAAGTCGATCGACTGCAAGGTGAAGTTGCCCCTGGCACCCGCTTCAACGGTCTGGAATCGATGAACCTCGAGGTCAGCTTCAGCGGCCAAGCCGGCAGCGCCAGCGCCGAAGGCTACTTCGCCCCTGGCCATGTCAAAATCAGCAACCCCGCAGTCAAGCCCCTCGACCTCGATGGCCGCATCGACTTCAAGGCTAATGTCCTGAGCAACGGCGTCATCGATCTGGTCCGCTGCGATGGCAAGATCAGCCTCGCCGAAACCGTGAAAGCCCTGGTCTTCAAGGTCAATGGCCGACTCGACCCATCGTTCAAAACCACCTCGGTGGTCAAGCTTGTTATGCCCGAGACCTTCAATCTCCGCCCTCTGATGGACCTGCAGGTCAAAAAGACTTCGGCCGAGGGCCCCGCCACTCCGGCGCCAGAATCCACTCCGGCACCGCTTCCCGGTCCCGCCGCTCCGGCCAAGGATCTGCCGCCTTTCCGCTTCACCGCGAGCATCGCCGGCATGCCCGACATCAAACTCGAAAAGCTCGAACTCGATCTCGAAACCAAGGGGCATGACATCCACCTCATCCGCTACACCCACGCCGGCACCAAGCGTCCCCTCAGCGCCAGTGGCCTGATCACCCTCGGCGAGGTGATGAGCTTCAAAGACCTCAAGCTCGACGGCCCCCTCGATTTCGGCATCGCCAACAGCTTCATTAACCACGGCAAGAAGACGAGTATCCGCGGGGTTTTCGATATCACCCAGACCAGCGCCCTCTCGGGTTCCGGCAAGACCCCCTACGAACTTCTCAACTCCATGAAAGGCGACCTCAAAGGCAGCTTGATCGAGCCGCTCGAACTGGTCGGATACACCAATCTGCCGACCCTCATCCCGAAACTGAAGTTCACCGGTGTTGATTTCGCCGTGGAAATGCTGACCGACCTTGATCCCGCCCACATGGTCTTTGAGAGCGGTGGCTTCGACATCAGCTTCAACGAGGGGACGATGACCATCAATCAGCTCGGCCTCAAAGGCAAGTCGATCATGTACGACACCCGCGGCACGGTGGTCGCGCAAAACAATCAATGGCTGATCGACATCACCCCGAATCCCGGTTACCGCTCATCGGCAAAAATGAACACGGCCCTCGATGTCGCCCGTGCAGCTGGCCAAATCGGCTCTCTTTTCGGTAATGACGACATCAAAAAAGGCATGGATAAACTCGATAAGTTCAACCTCGACGACGTCTTTGCCCTGTCGGAAAAAACCGGCATGCGCCATCTCATCACGCCCTTTGTCTTCAAGCACAATTACGACGCCTCTTTGCCGATGGATCAATTGATCAGCCAGATCAACAGCGATTCGCTGGATTCGCTGGGTAAGGTGATTTACCAGAGCTGGAGCGATGTTTCAGCCCGCAAAGCGGCTCGCAAACAAGCTGGGAAAGCGACCAAGCCCGCTGGCGAAGAGGTCAACCCTGCCGCCAAGACTGATGAAGTCACGCCCGCCAAGAAGGAAGAGCCGGCTGAGGAAAAAAGCGATGTCGAGCAGATCATCGACCTCTTCGGCAAGAAAAAGAAGAAACCAGCTCCAGCACCCGCACCGGCACCCGCTCCCGAGCCCGCACCAGTTCCGAAAGACGAGCCGCCTCCGGTCAAGAAGGAAGAGCCGGTTCAGGAAAAGAGCGATGTCGAGCAGATCATCGACCTCTTCGGCAAGAAAAAGAAGAAGAAATAAGTCTCAACAAAACTCCCGCCGGACCGGCGGGAGTTTTTGCTTTCAGAAGCTGTATTTGAGCATCAACTGGGGCACGTGCTCGTTGACCCCCTCAATGCCGTATTTATTGTACCAGAGCTGATATTCGACGCCGATGTGGCAGGTGCCGGGGCACCCCCAGTTCTCCCCCAGATCATAGAGCAGTCGCGGCGCCGCCACCAAGTTATGTGAGCCACCACCTTCCGGCCCAGCCCAGTCGAGAAAGCCTTCAAAAACGAAGGACTGCGCCGCGATTTTAAAGGGCAAATTCCACACCGTCGTCAGCTGCCAGGTCTGGCCATCTTTGTCGGAGTCGTCGCGCAGCATCGCCTCAAGCCGGAGAAAGCGGAAACCTGGGACATCCAGCTCCACGCCGGCGCCGCCGAGATAGCGGGGATCGATACCCGTGCCCCACTCGAGATTGCCGACGAGATAGAGGTCTTTCACCGGCCCCCAGGCGAGGGAGGTATCGGTGAGCCGCCCGAGGCTGAGGCGAGGCGCGAATTCGCCGTAATAGCGCTGCTGTTCACCCTCGGGTTTGGTGATATCGAGAAAGGCAAAGTTATTGCCATAAGCCCAGCCGTGGGCGTGCTCAAGGCTGAGGATGCTGCGATCGCTCTCGCCGAGTTTGTAATTGTGCCCTTGGAGCAACTGGACGTTGCTCGATTGCCATTCGAAAAAACCCTTGGGTTTTTCTGTGTCGAGCGGCGCCAACGCAGCTTCGTCCACAAGCAATTCCTTGCCAATGAGCGGCGGCGGATCAACCAAGCCCCATGGTTTCGAAATGTCGGAATTCGAAACACTGTCGATAGCCATCAGCGACAAGGCTAAGATCGTGACCATATGAAACTCCTCGGTTGTCGGGGGATTCCCTGCCTCAAACGCAAGTTTCGATCCACTCTCTTGTCGTCAGCTCGGAGCAAAACTGCGAGCCACCAGACGGCGAAGCTTTTCCGCCCGGTCGCGGGCTTCCTCAAGGGTCGGCCACTCCGAAATCAAGCGGACCACCGGCTCGGTCTCGGAAGCGCGAAGATGAATCCAGCCATCGTCCCAATCGAGGCGAAGACCGTCCGTGTTGTCGACACTTTTGGCATCCGGGAAAGCGTCGCGCAAAGAGCGCAAGATGACGTAGGCCCGCGACGGATCGCAGGGCAGGGTAGTCTTGACGATGGCGAAGCGCGGCAAACGGGCGATGAGCTCGGCGGAGCTGCATTTCTCATAGGCCAGTGCCTCGAGAATGATGCCGAGAGAGTGCAGCGCGTCAAAATGCGGCGCGGTGCCGGGATAGGCGACCGCGCCGACGCCGTCACCGGCGAGAAGCGCGTTGCGATCGACCGCAGTTTCCAGCACAGGAGAGAAACCGACTGCGGTCTTCACCAGCTCTGCGCCACCGGCGGCACAGACCAGGTCGAGGCTGCGGGTGGTGCAGATGTTGGTGACCACCACCGGGCGGGTCGTGGATTTTCGCGGCCGCCGCAAAAGAGCGGCAGCGACCAGGGGCAAGGTGAGTTCTTCCGACAAGGTTTCGCCATCGGACGCGACGAGGGAGACACGGTTGCCGGCGGAGTCGAGGATAAAGCCGATGTCCGCCTTGAGGACGCTGAGCAGCGAGCGGGCCTGGTAAGCGGCGCGGGGGCGCGGCTCGGGCTCATGCGGGAGGTGGCCGCTGGCCTCATCGTTGAGCGGAATCCAGTCGATCCCAAATCTTTGAAAGAGCTGACGGCAGGCGCTAGTGGCAGCGCCGTTGCAGAGATCAACCACGACTTTCAGATTGGCGGCGCGGATCGCCTCGACATCGAGATCGGCGACCAGAGCATCGATATAAGCCTCGCTGTCGGCGGCGGCGATGTCGCTGACGCGTCCCAGTTTATCCCAAGGCGCGAGGCGATAGCGGCGGGCGTGATAGATGTCGAGCAGTTCCTGTGTCTGGGCGGCCCCGAGCGGGCAGCCACCGGGGCCGAGCGGCTGCAAGGCATTCCAGCCCTTGCCGTGGTGCCCGGCGCCGATCACCAGGCCGCCTGCGGCCCCGAGCCGACGGACCAGGAAGCTCGCGGCTGCGGAAGTGCAGACTCCGGCATCGAGGACATCAAGTCCAGCCCCGCTGAAAGCCGCAATGGCGCAGCTGCGCAACATCGGCGAGGAGAAGCGGGTGTCGCTAGCGATCACCACTGGACCGCCGTCGAGCCAGGTGGCGAGGGCAGAACAGTAGCCGAGAGCGTTGCGCGGATTGAGGCCGCCGCCGATCTCGCCATGAAGCCCGGCGGCACCGAGGCGGATGAAGGGATTGCCAATCATGATTTTAAGTCTCCCCGATCTGAATTATAAACTCGGCGAAAGTTTGCTTTGTCAAGGATTACAGATTACCTTGGTGCAGATAGAAGACAAGGAATCTCCATGTTCAGCGCCAGTTTGCTTCAGCATTGCCGTGATGCGGTGATCGTGATTGACACTGCGGGATTGGTCATGATCTACAACCCGGCGGCGGAGGAGCTTTTTCTGCATCCCGCCGGAGAAGTTCTCGGCCGCAATGTCAAGATGCTGATGCCGGCGGTCTTCGCCAAGCAGCATGATGATTACCTCCATCGCTACCTCAACAGCGGCGTCAGCCACATTCTCGACCTCAAGCGTCAAGTCATGATCCGCCGCGCCGATGGCTCGGAGATAAAAGTCGAAATCGCGGTCAGCGAATTTCTCGATGCCAAGGGGTGCAAGAGTTTTGTCGCTTTGCTGCAGCCTCTTGACGATAAAGAAGCCAAGGTTTTTGATGAAGGTCGAAAAGCCCTTATTCACGGCTTCATTCAAGAAATGCGGACACCGCTGAACTCAATCCTGGGCTTCAGCTCGATGCTGCGCGACAGCACCCAGGATCAACGCCTGTTAGAGCAACTCGAGCCGATCGTCGAGTCCAGCAAGGATCTCGAGGAAATCTTCCACCGCATCGTCGAGGTGTTGGATTTCGACGATTTCAATTCCGCCCCCGCGCCGGAATCCTTCTATCTCGACAGCCTCTGCTCCGACCTGCACTCGATCTTTTCCAGCGAAGCCCGTCGGAAATCATCGAAAATCAAATTTATGGTGATGAGCGGCGAAGGCGGCGATGAGCTGCTGCATGGCGACCGGAACAAGATCCGTCGCATCCTCAGCCACCTCCTCGAACAGGCCTTCTCCGCCACGACAGATGGCGCCGTCGTGATGAAGACCGCGTACCGGGATGGCGCAGCCCGCATTGACATCATCGACACCGGCATCGGCCTGTCGCCTGAAATCACCGGCGTCCTGCTCGGCAGCAGCGACTTGAAACGCGCCGGACGCCAAGGCCTTGGTAATCTCATGGCGCATCGCCTCATCCGCCGCCTCGCCGGCACCATCGAGATCGCTAGCGAAGCTGGTTGCGGTTGCCGCATCAGCATCAGTCTGCCAATGAAATCCGACGGGCGCGAGCCTTCTGTAGTCGTCACCGCCACCCCTGATCGTCCGCATCAACTTTTGGTCGTGGTCGTCGAAGACAACCGAATGAACGCCTTGCTCGCCACCCGCATGCTCGAATCCCTCGGCTGCAGCTGCTTACACGCAGCTTCCGGCGAAAGCGCGCTGCACCTCGCCGAAGTCAAGCCCGACCTCATCTTCATGGATCTCTGTCTGCCGGGACTTGATGGTTTGGAAACCGCCCGTCGCCTGAAGGCCAATCCCCGCACCGCTTCGGTGCCGATCTGCGCCCTCACCGCCAACGGCAGCGCCCTCGACGTCAAGGAATGTCTCGAAGCTGGAATGAGCGGCTTCCTGGAAAAGCCGCTAAAGATCGACAATCTGAAGATGACTCTGGCGCGTTTGTTCAAAGATTGACCGCCACGAGGATCGAGCCAAAACGGCCCGGATCTCTCCGGGCCGTTTGGTTTTACCAGTCCATCCGAACTGCGACCTGATGGCGCCGCAATTCCTCTTTGATTTGCGGGATGCTGTAGGTGCCGTAGTGAACCATCGAGGCAACCAAAGCCGCTTCGGCGCGGGTTTCCTTGAGGACGGCGGCCAGGTGGGCGGGAGTGCCGGCGCCGCCGGAAGCAATCACCGGAATTTCCACCGCATCGGCAATCAAGCGGGTGGCGAGCAGATCGTAACCTTCCTTGGTGCCGTCGGCGTCGATCGAGTTGACGCAGATCTCACCAGCCCCGAGATCTTCGGCGCGGCGGGCCCAGTCGACGGCGTCAAACGAGGTCGGTTCGCGGCCGCCCTTGACCACCACTTGCAAGCCCGAGGGGAAGGCGGGATCCTGCGTCCGGCGCACATCCATGCCGAGCACGACGCACTGGCGTCCGTAGATCTCGGCGCCAGCACTGATGATTTGCGGCTTGCGCACGGCGAGCGAGTTGACCGACACCTTTTCGGCGCCAGCCAGAAGCACGGCACGCATGTCGATCTCGTCGCGGATGCCACCGCCGACAGAGAAGGGAATGAAGACTTCGGCAGCGACGCGACGGACCATTTCCAGATCGATCGGGCGGCCTTCGGCGGAAGCGGTGATGTCGTAGAAGACCAGTTCGTCAACGCCCGATTCGGCGTAGGCCCGGCCCATTTCGACCGGGTCGCCGATGTCGACATTGCCTTCGAATTTGATTCCTTTGGTGACCTTGCCGTTGCGGACATCCAGGCAGACGATGACGCGTTTGTTAAGCATGATTCAGGACTCGCCGATGATTTTGTTGAGTTCGTGAACGAAGTGTTTGGTGTCAAGAAAGTAGTTTGGGTAGGCTTCGCGCAGTTTCTGGAGGGAGCTGACACTGACCAGGACGACATCTTGGCGCGGGTTGTCGCCGATGGATTTTTCCATCTCCGAATATCGCGTGCGTGCAGCCTCGGCCTCTTCGGGTCCAAATTTCCACACGGCGAGGGCGTTGATGGCGGTATCCAAGTAAAGGACCAGGGTTTCGATCTTCTTCTGTTTGGCGGTCTCCTCCTGGGAGATGCGCAGAAGTTGATTGAAATGGGAGAGCTTGGCGACGACATCGAGGGCGGCGGCGCTGCGGCGGATTTCGGCGTGGAGAATCTCGCCCTCGGGGGTGCCAGGGATCGCTGTCTCACCTTCGCGCCGGGCGAAGGCTGAGCTGACCAGAGTGAAGAACTTCAGCCATTCCGCCTCGCCCTGGCTGGATTTGAGGGATTGGTTGAGCAGAATGCCGATGGTTTCCACCGCTGTGGCCCAGGCGTGCTGGAGACGGCTGCGAAGCTGGATCTCGATCAGCAGGCCGTTGAGGGCGGGCACTTGGTCGCTGCGATAGCGGTAGACTAGGTGGATGCCGCGATAGCCCGAGGCTTTCGGCGCGGCGAGATAATCATGGACCTTCACCAATTCGTGCTTCCAGCGGCTTTTCAACAGACGTTGCTGCAGCTGCCGCACCTTTCGGCAGTCAGCGACGATGGCGCGGCAGCCACCGAGATCCTGGATGCGCGAAAGCTGCATCTGCGGGAAGCGCTCAAGCTTGCGGCGGATCGAGGCGAGGCGCTTGAGCCGTTGCGACACCAGTGCCTTGGCGTCAATCGCCTGGACATGGCGGCGCAGAGTGATCTGCAAGTAATTGAGCGGATAGGCGTGGGCGTTGCGCCAGTCGCAAGCCACGGCGCAGGCCGCAGCGAAGCCGGGCAGCGAGCTGTCGCCAGCAGCTAGGATGGCGCCAGCGCGATCGGTCTCGTTCTTGGTGTGCAAGAGCTGGGCAGGTGGGCGGGTCATCTCAGTGGCCATTCCAGTTGGCGAAGTTGGCGAGCAATTGCAGTCCGAAGCGGCCCGACTTCTCGGGGTGGAACTGGGTCGCGACGAGCTGGCCGAGGCAAATCGCCGAGCAGAAGCTGAGGCCGCCGTGTTCGGTGTCGGCGAGGACATCGCTGGCGAGCTTCGGCTGCGGGAAATACGAGTGGACGAAGTAGAAGTTGGCATCCTGCGGGATGTCGGTGAAAATGGCGTGATCACGACGGCGAGTCACGGCGTTCCAGCCCATGTGCGGCACGGTGGCGCGCACTTCGGCGGGGAAGCGGAAGCGCGGGCAGGCACCGGGGACGATGCCGAGGCAATTGACGCCGCCATCTTCTTCGGAGGAATCGAGGATGATCTGGGTGCCGAGGCAGATGCCGAGGAAAGGTTTCTCGGCCGCGGCCTGACGAATGGCGTCGGCGAGATTGCGGGACAGCAGCTCGCGCATGGCACTGCCGGCGGCACCGACGCCAGGGAAGACGATGCGGCTGGCGCGCGCCAGGTCGGCGGGATCGGCACTGACTTGACAGGGAATGCCGAGGCGACGGAAGGCAAGCTCAACGCTGCACAGATTGCCGGCGCCGTAGTCGACGATACAAAGCATAAGAGGGGATTCCTAGGGTTTTACACCCGGCAAGCTAAGAGATGTCGAAGAAGATTCAACCGGAAGACACACAGTGTCGCCGAATCAACCAGAAGCCCGGCGCCAAAGCCGCCAGGGTGCTGAACATGTCGGCCCAAGTGTGATAGCCGAGGGCATTCATCAAGCTAAGATAAAGGCCGATCCCGACGCTCAGCAGGACGCGCCTCTTCAGCTCCCCGCCCCAAAGATGGAGCGTCAAAGCCGCCGCCACCGCCGTATGCGTGCTGTAATCCCCGCCCCAATAAGCCCAGATTCCAAGCATCCGGTCGATCGCCATCAGCGTAATCCCCATCGCCAAAAACAGCAATCCAGCGCGCAGACGTGGCCACCCTTGCGGCTGCCGCAAAGGCCAGAGCGACAGCGCCACCAACAGAGGCAGGTAGAGGTCGCAGAGAATGGTGAGGAAGAGGGTCATTAGAGTTTATCTGGCTGTTGCAAGATGCTCTTCAATCCTTGGCATTCAGCCGGGAAAACTCCCGATCGAGATGTCGCCAAAGGCCAATCACTGCGAAACAAAGTACCAAAGACAACGATCGACGCGAGGACGCCGAGTCCACAAGCCAAGCGTACCCAGTAGCGCTTCATATCGTTCTCCGAAAATGCTGAATACCTACAAGATAAAGCCCTTTCGCACTCTCAGGAAGTGCTCATCGGCAGGATTTCAGTCCTCCGCTTTGTGTCCCAGTTGTGTCCCAGTTGTGTCCCAGTTGTGTCCCCGTTGTGTCCCAGTTGTGTCCCAGTTGTGTCCCAGTTGTGTCCCAGTTGTGTCCCAGTTGTGTCCCAGTTGTGTCCCAGTTGTGTCCCCCCTCCTCCATTGCGCCCCTTCGCTTCCGGCGTAGCTTCCTGCCACAAAAAAATGGAGACATCATGGATATTGAATTCGACGCCGAGCTCGCCCCGCTGCGCCAGCAACTGACCCGCCACCCGATCTACGCCGCCGTCAACAGTCCGGAACGCCTGAAAATCTTCATGGCCACTCACGTTCACTGTGTCTGGGACTTCATGTCGATCCTGAAATCGCTGCAGCTCGCCTGCACCTGTTGCAGCATTCCCTGGGTGCCGCGCGGCGACCGCGAAATCCGCCGCCTAGTCAATGAAATCGTTCTCGGCGAAGAGAGCGACGTCCACCCCGACGGCGGCCACACTTCGCACCTCGAGCTCTATCTCGAATCGATGCTGGCCGCCGAAGCTCCGACGCAAGCCTTCCAAGGCCTGCTCGCTGCCGCCGAAGCCGGTGAAGCGCCGGAACAAGCGGCCCGCCGCCTTTTGGCTCCTACCGGCGTCGCCGAATTCCTCGCAGCCACCTTCTCGGAACTCCGCCGCGGCCAATTGCACCGCATCGCCGCCGTCTTCACCTACGGACGCGAAGACGTCATCCCCGAGATGTTCGAAGGCTTGACCCGCGCCGCCGCCGCCAGCGACAGCCGACGCTGGGGACCCTTCCTCTACTACCTGCAGCG
>JAYTMY010000157.1:0-6784 GCA_043748535.1 Lentisphaeraceae bacterium
CTTTGATTTGCTCTTTTCGAGATTAATTCCGCCCTTGCTCTTCTTTGTCCCATGGCATTCATAGCAGTACTTCTGCAGGAGGGGTTCCACCTCTGCAAAGTCAGACTCGTCGAAGGCCAGAGTCGGGAAAAGGACAAGTAAGAGCAGCATGTTCATGCCGTGCGGGTCCTGAGTGAATTTTCAGTTAGGACCCTAAGCGGCGAACAAGGTTCCTTAACGGGATCGACATGGATCCAGATCTGCAGTGTTGCAGCTGTACTTGTAGAAGTGCATGAGCTGACACGGCTGTGGCCATCTAATAAGGATCAACGCCATGCCGCCACATCCGGCCGCTAGCGGGAGACTGGGGTTTTTCATCGCAATTCCTGACTCGCTCGACACCGCTCGACTCGAGTTCTCCATCCGGCTTTTCTGCTCAGCGAAATCTCTATAAAAAATCGCATCCCCACTCTTGACTCAAACAGTAATGAGAATACACTATCATTACAGTGCGCCACCCAAAGCAACCAGAAAGGAGCCCCACGGACATGTCGAAAGTCAGTTTTTACTCCGTCAAGAAACGCAGCACGATTGAGCTGCCGGTCTCGGCCTGCTGGAAGGTCAAGTACCACCAAGAAAGCGCCACCGGCAAAGCCACCACTCGCTACGCAGTGAAGGGCCAAGCCGAAGGCAGCAATCTCACCCGCTTCATCACCGAAGCCAACTTCAAAACCCTGAAATGCCCGGAAAAGAACGCATGATCAAGTGAAACCCTTCTAGTTGTTCTCTCTCGGGGGCGGACCTGTATGTCCGCCCCTTCTTTCTTTCGCAAGGACCACGAAAGGCCCGCACCGCCAGAATCGGGCTCCAGTCCTCCGCCACCCTTTCCCTCGCCCCATTTCGCAAAGCCAAAACCCTGAAAACCCCAACTCAAGTGGAGTCGCCGAGAATGACCCTCAAACCCGCCTTTCTGACCCTCCTCCTCATCGGCCTCAGTGCCAGCGCCCAGGAATCCGCCGAAGCCCGCCTCGAACGGATGGAAGCGCAAATGAAACAAATGCAAAGCCAACTTGAACAACGCGACAGCGCCGTCAAGGAACTCCGCGGCCAGGTCAAAGATATGGAGACCAAACAAGCGGAGACCGCAGAAGCGGTGTCGCAGTACCATCGCGGCGAAGCCAAGCGTCTTTCTCTTTCCGGTAACGGCCCCCTCGGCGATCTCAAAAAAGCCGCCGAAGGCCTGCGTTTCTCCCTCAGCACCAGCATCGTCGGCGGTGTCTCCACTGCCACCGACAGCCAGCTCGAGGATCTCAATGCCGGCGGCCACGACCCAAAGCGCCGCGGTTTCACTCTGCAAGGCGTCGAACTCGGCATCGGCGGCACTCTCGCCGGACTCTTCGACGCCCAGGCCAACATTGTCTTCCTCGAAGACGAAGTCGAACTCGAAGAAGCCTATGTCAAAACCCGTGAAATGCCCGCCGATCTGCAGCTCAAAATCGGCTACTACCTCACCGAGTTCGGCTACGCCAACAGCCGCCATATGCACAACTGGGACTTCATCGACCAGAGCCTCGTCGGGAGCCGCCTCCTCGGTGCCGACGGCATGCGCGCCGTCGGAGCTCAGCTCTCCTGGCTCGCCCCGCTCGACTGGTACAGCGAAGTCATCATCGGCCTGCAAAACAGCGGCGGCGACCACAGCCCCAGCTTCCGCGGCGCCGGCCATGTCCATGAAGAAGAGGAACACGGTGAACATCCCTTCGAGGAAGGCGTCGGCGGCTACCCCTACAACTCGCACGAAACCCGCGATCTCAGCGACACCCTTCTCTCTCTCCGCTGGGTCAACGGCGGCCACCTCGACGCCCTCAACGCCGAAACCCAACTCGGCCTCTCCGGCGCCTTCGGCCGCAACCACAGCGGCGGCTTGACCGCCCTCAGTGGCGTCGACCTGGTGATGAAATGGGAAGGCGAAGGTCTGCAGCGCCCTGCCTGGGTCTGGCAATCGGAAATCATGCAGCGCCACTACCAAGGTGACGGCTTCTCTGGTGAAGACGAAAATGGCGACCCCATCAGCCTCGACGCCGAAACTCTCCGCGACTGGGGTGCTTACTCGCAAGTGGTCCACAGCATCAACAACAGCTGGGGCCTCGGCCTCCGCGGCGAAATTCTTCGCGGCAGCGGCGACAGCTTCGAAGAAGCCATCGCGTATGATCGTAACGACGACCCCTCGCGCGACAATCGCCTCCGCGTCAGCCCGCTCCTCGACTACCACTTCAACGAGCAGACCCGCCTCCGCCTCCAGTACAATTACGACAAAGCTTCGCACCTCGACTCCACTGCCCATTCCGTCTGGCTCGGCTTCGACATGATGCTTGGCTCTCACCCCGCTCACCGCTTTTAATCGAGAAAAATCATGAAAAAACTTCTTAGTTTCCTCTTTATCGCCAGCAGCTTGCTGCTTCATGCTGAAGACGACAAGCCGCTTCGCATCTGCGCCACCACCCCCGACTTGGCCGACTTGGCCCAGTCGATCGGTGGCAAAGAGGTGAGCGTCATGAGCTTCGTCAAAGGGCCGCAAAACCCGCATTTCATCCAGGCCAAGCCCTCTTTCACCGTCGAGCTCCGAAAAGCCGACTTGCTCATCCAGAACGGTCTCGAACTCGAGATCGGCTGGCTGCCGGTGCTGCAGGAAAATTGCCGCAACGCCTCGGTACAAACCGGTAAACCCGGCTGCCTCGATGCCTCCAGCCTGATCGAAGTCAAACAAGACGGCAAAGCCGGGATCACTCGCCAAGGACATGTTCACGGCATCGGCAATCCGCACTACCTGCTCGATCCCGTCAACGGCCTCCGCGTCGCCGAGGGAATTCGCAAGCGCCTCGGGGAATTGCGCCCGACGCAAAAAGCGGTGTTTGACGCCAACTTCAAAACTTGGCGCCATGAGATTCTGGTCGCCATGATCGGCGAAAAACTTGGCGCCGCCCGCGGTGATGAGGCTCTCGCCCTCATTCTGCTGGCAAACCGCGATGCTGAGCTCCGTCAAGATCCGGCCATCGGCGGCTGGATCGGCACCTTCGCCAAAGCGGAAGGATCAGCCCTCCTCGTCGATCACAACGACTACCTCTACCTCACTGAACGCTTCGGCTTAAAAATTGTCGACAGCCTCGAATCGGAGCCCGGAGTTCCCCCTAGCACCGGTCACCTCCAGAAGCTGATCGAAGCTTATCAAGGCGGCAAGGCCAAAGCTCTGCTCGTCGGCCCCTACTTCCCCGAGAAGATCACCCGGCTGGTCACTGAAAAAGCCGGCATCCCGGCTGTCTCCATGTGCCACCAATGCGGTGGCCGCCCAGGCTGCGACAGCTACCTCGGCAGCCTCAAGCACAATCTCGAGTCCCTGGCCAAAGTCCTGGCGAAATGAAGCCAAGGCGCGAGGCGGAAAGACAAGCCGAAGCTAGCTCTCCACTCCGCAATTCCTCCTTGCATTTCATCTGGACAGGAACTGGCGCCGATGAATTTCGTCTTGATTTCGATTTCGAAATGCTTTTTTTCCTTCGACCCCTTGCGGGTCGCACATGGTAGCCCAGGGTCGCCTCGACCCTGGGGAAAGGTTAAAAATGAGCTCCGACCCCTTGTGGGTCGCACAGAGTTCTGACCAACGCTGTGCGACCCGATGCGGGTCGGAGAGATGCGGGAAACACAAACCCAGGGTCTGCGCCGATGCGGCTCGACCACTGGGCTACCATGTGCGACCCGCAAGGGGTCGAGCAACCCAGCAACAGAGCCAGAGGAAGAAATTGCGGAGCACAGCGCTAGCTTCTCCGCCTCAAACAACTCGGAAACCTCGCGATCATGAGTGACATTCTAGTGGAAAGCTCCGGGCTCGTGATCGGCTACCGTCAGCCGGTCTTCGGACCTTTGGACTGGACTCTCTGTCGCGGCGAATCCTGGCTCATCCTCGGCGGCAACGGCTGCGGCAAAAGCACCCTCCTGAAAACTCTCGCCGGACAAGTCGCGCCGCTGGCCGGACGATGCCGCCTCGACCTCAGCCGCAGCGCCTTTGTGCCGCAACAATCGACCTGGGATGCCGACACCCCGAGCAGCGTCGCCGAATTCGTCGGCCTCGGACTCGCGGGACTGTCCTCGTCCAAGGAAATCCGCAGCCGGACCGAGGCCGCCTTGGCGCAAGTCGATGCACTGGATCTGGCCAAGCGCGACTGCCATCAGCTTTCCGGCGGCCAAATGCGCCGAGTCCTGCTGGCGCGAGCCCTCGTCCGCCAGCCCGAACTCCTCCTCCTCGATGAACCGGAGGCCGGTCTCGACGCCGAAGCCCGCGGCAGGCTCCGCCTCCTGATCGAAGGCCTGCGCCAGCAAGGGATCAGCATCGCCTTGGTCAGCCATCACCACAAGGACTATCCCGATGCGGCCTGGCGCCGTCTCGTCGTCGGCAAGGAAGAGGCGATCCATGACTGAAATGCTCCGCTCCTTCGTGGACAGCTGGGATCTATTCCGCGACACCTATCTCTCGGCCTGGCTGCTCGCCCTCGGCCTGGCTCTGATCGGCGTCGGCCTGGTGGCCCGCGCCCAGATTTTCATCGGCGTCGCCTGCACCCAGGCGGCGACCTTCGGCGTCGCGGCGGCGGGCGCCCTCGGCATCGCCGGCGGCTGCGCCGACTGCCTCGAACTGCGCTGGCTGCCGATGCTTCTCGCCTGCCTCGCCGCCCTGCCTTGTTGTTTGTGGGCTTTTTGCAGCGAATCCGGCCGACGCCATCCCGAAGGGGTCACCGGCTGGATCTACCTCGTCGGCGCGGCGGGAACCGCTCTCTGCCTAAGCCGCAGTCCGGAGGCGACCAATCAGATCGCCGCCGTCCTTGCCTCCACCGTTCTCGGCAGCAGCCATCGCGAAATGCTTTGCCATCTGCTGCTCGTCGCCTTCTGTTTGAGCTTCTGCTTCTGCTGGCGTCGCCCCCTCTGCCTCATCCTCGCCGATCGCAGTCAAGCCTTGGCGCAAGGATTGCCGGTGCGTCGCCTCGAAGCCACTTTCGCCTTTTTTGCCGGCCTGATGATCGGCGTCTCCCTGGTCAACGCCGGCGTTCTCTACACCTTCGGCTGCCTCATCCTACCGGCTCTCGCCGCCCGCCGTTTCAGCCGGGATTTCGCTCCGCGTTTCTGGCTGGCGCCCCTCATCTCCCTCGCCGCAGTCATCCCCGCCTTCATCCTCGGCAATCACTGGGACATGCCGCAAGCCCATCTCTCCGTCCTTCTCCTCGGCGCCCTCGTCTCCATCGCGGCACTGTGGCGACGCTTCCGCTCCTGACAGAATTCTGCGCTAATTCACTCGCCACGGGCTGGTCTATCCGAAGAAAATCTCTACACTGTTTTCGCTGCCTCGGTCAGATGATGCACACGCTCATCCCGGCGGCCAACATTCAATGGGAGAATTTTCAAATGAGCCAGATCGACACGTGCGTCAGCATCGTTCCCTACTTCCGTATTCACGCCGGAAAAATCGGCGAGTTCAAGCAGATCTGCGAGAAGTTTGTCGCCCGGACCTCCAGCGAAGCCGGCTGCCTCTACTATGGCTTTTGCTTTGACGGCGACTTGGCTTTCTGCCGCGAAGCCTACGCCGATGGCGCCGCCGCTCTTGCCCACATCGAGCATGTCGGCGACATCATCCAAGAGGCTCTGCAGATCTCCAATCTCGAGCGCTTCGAAATCCATGGCCATGAAGCTGAATTGGCAATCATGCGCGCCCCCCTCGCCGGATTGAATCCCCTTTGGTTGAGCTGGGAACTGGGCTTCCGCCGCTGACTTGAACTCGTCATTCAAGAGCTTCCCCAACTGTGTCCCAACCGTGTCCCAACCGTGTCCCAACTGTGTCCCAGTTAGCTTGGGCCGAAGTCCTAGGATTTCCCTTCCGGGCGATTAGGGTGCGAGACAACAAAAACCCGCAGGAACGACCATGGACTACTATCAGGACATCTTTTCGAAGCGCCCCTACCTGACCAATCTGCCGATCGAGCAAGTGCCGAGCCCGGCCTTCGTCATCGATCTGCAGGCACTGGAACGCAACCTCAAGATCCTCAGTGAGGTCCAGGCCCGCAGCGGCGCCACCATTCTTCTCGCCCTGAAAGGCTTTGCCAACTGGTGCACCTTCCCGCTGGTCCGCCAGCACCTGAAAGGCTGCTGCGCCTCGGGCGTCTGGGAAGCCCGCCTCGCCAAGGAAGAATTCAAAGGCGAAGTCCACACCTTCGCCCCCGCCTTCTCCGATGCCGATATCGAAGAACTGCTGCCGATCACCGATCACATCGTCTTCAACTCCTTCCGCCAATTCCACAAATACCTGCCCGCCATCCAGAATTGCGGCCGCCGCATCGAAGTCGGCCTGCGCTGCAACCCGGAACACTCCGAGACCGAGGTCGAGGTCTACAACCCCTGCGCCCCCGGCTCGCGCCTCGGCATCCGACTCGAAGAGTTCGAAGGGCAGTCGCTCGACGGCGTCACCGGCCTGCACTTCCACACCCTGTGCCAAAAAGGCTCCGACGCCCTCTGGCGCACCGCCATGGCCTTCGACGCCCGCTTCGGCAAATACCTGAAAAACATGAAGTGGGTCAACTTCGGCGGCGGCCACCACATCACCCAGCCGGATTACGACATCGAGCTGCTGATCAAGACAATCAAATTCTTCCAGGACAAATACGGCCTGAAGGTCTACCTCGAGCCCGGCGAAGCCATCGGCATCAACACCGGCTCACTCGTCACCACGGTGCAGGAAATCGTCGGCCGTGAGATCAAATCGGCGATCGTCGAC
>JAYTMY010000158.1:0-2689 GCA_043748535.1 Lentisphaeraceae bacterium
CTTTGATTTGCTCTTTTCGAGATTAATTCCGCCCTTGCTCTTCTTTGTCCCATGGCATTCATAGCAGTACTTCTGCAGGAGGGGTTCCACCTCTGCAAAATCAGACTCGGCGAAGGCCAGAGTCGGGAAAAGGACAAGTAAAAACAGTATTTTCATGCGGTGTGGGTCCTGAGGGGATTTTCAGTTAGGACTCTAAGCCGCGAACAAGGTTTCTTTGCCAGATAGAGATAAACGATATTTTTGAGACACCCCTGCATCGGCATTGAATAAAAAATCCAATTTTTAAAGTCGGGATCACGCGAAATTTTGTTATAAGCAAGAGGCAAGGAAGGCGTCTTTCGCCACCCTTCCGGCGGAAGCTCAGCGGCGGGGGATGCGGCAGATCCTGACCCGAGTTTGGTCTGAGTGGCGACAACAACAAAACGACGACAAGATTCTGCTTGGGGTCACGTGATGAAACGAATTTTTAGCGAGTTAACCTTTGATCGTGCTTGGCGTCAAGTGGTCGAGCCGCGCGAAACTGCGGATTCAGCGCCTTGCTGGGATGGCCATTGGAGCTCAGAAATCGCTTCTGCTTCCTGAGCTATGCATGAGGAGTTATTTGGGCGCTGACCCCAAGGAGGAGAACTCATGATTCTCGAGCTCATCTGGAATTTTGAATCTTGAATCCAGGCATCCCCTCCCTCGCCACAGCCGCTTTCGGCGCTACACTGGGCGATTCCATAATTCCGGAGCCTTTCCCCATGATGCTGACCTTCCTGAAAATCGTGCCGAAAAATCTCCTCTCCCGCTTCGTCGGCTGCCTCGCCGACACCCGGATCTCCAAGCCCTTCATCCCCGGCTTCGCCAAGCGCTACAAGATCTCCCTCGAAGAAGCCGGCAAGCCGATCGAGGAATACCCCACCCTCAACGCCTTCTTCACCCGTCATCTGAAGTCCGGCAAACGCCCGATCGCCGGTCAAGACGACGCCAAGGCCGTGGTCTCCCCGGTCGACGGCGCCGTTGCCCAATGCGGCCCTATCCGCGACGGCAAACTGGTGCAGGCCAAAGGCCGCGAATACACCCTCGAAGGCCTGCTTGGCGACAGCCAGGAAGCCGCCCGCTTCCAAGGCGGCTGGTTCATGACCGTCTACCTCGCCCCGACCGACTACCACCGCATGCACCACTACGCCGACGGCAAGGTCACCGGCTACCGCTACCTGCCCGGCTACCTCTGGCCGGTCAACCTCAAATCGGTGGAAGGGGTCGACCAGCTCTTTTGTGTCAACGAACGCCTCACCAGCTACCTTGATCACGCCGGCACCCCGAGCGCCATCGTCAAGGTCGGCGCCACCATCGTCGGTAAGATCCGATGCACTCACACTCCGACTGAATCGAACCGCGGCGAAGCGATGAAAGCCGAGACCTATTCCCAGCCCGTTCCGGTGCGCAAAGGCGACGAACTCGGTCTCTTCGCCATGGGTTCCACCGTGGTCATGATCTTCCCCCGCGACGCCTTTTTGCCCGAGCCCGTCTGCCAGCCCGGCCAGCGCCTCAAAGTCGGCCAATTGATCGGCCGCTTGAGCTGAGCGATCGACTGTTCTTCAAAGCCTCACTTACCCTGTTCATCGCCTTCCTTCTTCAGTTTGGCCTTGAGTTCGGGCGCCTGTTCGGCCGCGAGCATCTCGGCGCATTGCAAGGCTTCAATGGCAGCGTCTTTTCGGCCGGCGCGCCGGTGCAACCAGGCTTGGGCCCGCCAAGCATGCAGGCGGAGGATCGGCGAGCTTTGCCGCAAGGCAAAAGTGACTGTCTCTGATGCTTCCTTCAAGTTCTCCGCGGTGCTGGCCGGATTTCTCGCAAGGTTGATGGCCAGTTGCATGCGGCGACGACCGGCTTCCAGCGCGTCGTCATCGGCAGTCATCACCAGCGACTGGCGCATCTCTCGGATCGCCTCGGGCCATTGGCCAAGATCAGCGCGGGCTCGGGCTTTCCATTCGGCGTTGATTGCACAGTTGAAATTGATCTTGGCCGCGATGACCGCCAGTTCGTCAATTCCTGGCGGCAAACCGGTCGGAAGACCAGCCGCCAGTTTAAGGGCGGCATCTGCTTGACCGGCATCCAAGTGACTTTCTATCCGTTTTAGCATCTTGTCATCAGTCGGCATCTGAGCGAATCGTCGGGTCCAATAATCAATGCGGGCTGTGGCTTCGACCGGGGGTGTCGCTGGGAGGGAAACGCGCCGGACGCGAAGCTGATGGCATCGGACGCTGCCATGCGCAACGGCAGGGCAACCGAGACCAATCGCGCCCGGTAAAAATGGGGCTTCTCCGGAAACTAGCTGTTCATGAAGAGTGCTAAAACCGAGGGTCGGAAGACTGCAGACCTCGGCTTCATCGGGCCAAATCCAGGCATGAATCACGGCAGGACTAGCTGTCTTACTGCCTTCACCCGATGTCCCCACAAAAGGTTGCATGGCACTGCTCCCACTCCAGCCGATGGCTGGATCAGAGAAGAGAATTCGGCCGCTGAGTGGGCGCGAAACAATATTCCCGCAAGCGATGCCGAAGAAGTCGCAGCGGTCGCTGTAGGTATCGGAAAAAACTTTTGTTACTACTCAGCCCCCCCCCTTCCTTACCTAGCCACCCCCTAGCTGCATCCTGATCCGCCCGAGCTACGCTCGGGCTTTTTGTTGCCCGATTGCCGATTTTTT
>JAYTMY010000159.1:0-11960 GCA_043748535.1 Lentisphaeraceae bacterium
CGGAAGGGCGAGCGCGGGGTAGGTGGCACGCAGGTAGTCGGTGCTTCAATGGGGCCGCAGGAATGAACCTGCGGAAGGCGGTAGCGGGTGGACCGGGAGTGCGTGGGGCGGAGCGGCTTCAATGGGGCCGCAGGAATGAACCTGCGGAAGGTCCGGCGTTCGTCATGGCGTCCATTACCGACTTTTCGCTTCAATGGGGCCGCAGGAATGAACCTGCGGAAGGGTTCTCGCCACAAGGCGGCGTCTGGAAGCGCTACCCAGCTTCAATGGGGCCGCAGGAATGAACCTGCGGAAGGGGCGCCCTCTCGCAAGGCACCGGGCAACCCGTGCCGGAGCTTCAATGGGGCCGCAGGAATGAACCTGCGGAAGGGCATCTTAATCGAGGAGCGCATCTAATGGCCGCTGTTGCTTCAATGGGGCCGCAGGAATGAACCTGCGGAAGGGGACGCGGCGGGGCTGCGTCCATCGTCGGCGGTCCTGCTTCAATGGGGCCGCAGGAATGAACCTGCGGAAGGGGACCATGCCGGAGCGCTCCAAGAGTCACTCTTGACCGCTTCAATGGGGCCGCAGGAATGAACCTGCGGAAGGCTTCAGCTCTTACGGGCGCTGCCCATTCACCTTCCTCGCTTCAATGGGGCCGCAGGAATGAACCTGCGGAAGGAGGCTGTTTCATGGCTTCCTGATGAGCTCCTGCGCTGGCTTCAATGGGGCCGCAGGAATGAACCTGCGGAAGGTCAACCTGAGTGCCTTGAACCAAGGGACGCGAACCGGCTTCAATGGGGCCGCAGGAATGAACCTGCGGAAGGGATCACCCTCGACCAGTACCGCGAATGCACCGCCGCGCTTCAATGGGGCCGCAGGAATGAACCTGCGGAAGGCCCGAGGGCCGAAAGAGATTAATACACCAGCGGTTTGTGTCAAGGATCGCGAGAGGTCATTTGGAGCGCTTGGGTTTTTCCCCATGTCAGGCCTGTGCCCAGGTCTCAAGTATTTGGATATCAGATTGTTCGAGGGGCGATTGCAGAGAGCTCAATCACAGAAGGTCTCGGGCCTTAGATCACCTTGGCGCGGACTATGGGAGTGTAGACCTTGCCGAGACTGCGGAGTTTGGTGGTGATGTCACCATCTTCCTTGCCGAGATCGAGAATGAGGATCTGGTCTTCGCGGTCGTGGACGACGGCTTGGAGGCGGGAATTGAGCTGGATGAATTCCTTGTCGTTGAGTTCGCAGAGGAAGACTGAGTATTGAGTGTGGTCGCCGTTGTCCTTGAGCGCCTGGAAGATTTGGTCTCGGCGTTTGTCATCGGCGACATCGTAAGTGAAGAGGTAACGGCGGCGCATGGCGGGCTCCTGGTTAGCGGATGCGAGGGCATTCCCAGCGGGGGATATCGCCGCGGAAATATCTGGCGAGCAAGCGGGCTTGCAGGCGGATGGCGGCTCGCCAGGAGCAGCGGTAATCGAAGGCGGGCAGGGTGACCAGTTGGTCGAGACGGGATTCGTAGGCGCGGATGATCGCCTTGCGGGCTTCGGGTTTCATGACGCAGGCACCTGCGCCGCGTTCGAAGTCGGCCAAACCGAGCATGCCGGTGTTGATGGCGGAGATCACTGCGGAGTCCGCAATGGTAGGACGGAAGGGCTCCATCAGGTCGAGGGCGAGGGCGGGCTTGCCGTGTTTTGGGCGGTGGTAGAAGCCCCACCAGGGATCAAGTCCTTCGGCTTGCAATGCGGTGGTGCATTCTTTGGTGAGCAAGGCGTAGGTGAATGAGAGCAAGGCGTTGACCGGGTCGCGAGGCGGGCGGCGGTTGCGGTCATTGAAATCCCAAGCGATGTCGCCATCACGAGGTTTGAGCAGGGCTGCGAAAGAGCGGAAGTAGGCGGCCGCCGCCGTGCCTTCGAGGCCGAGGAGGCTGGAGGCGGAGTCGCAACGGTCGATCGGTCTTTGCACAGCCGCCATCTCCTCAAGGCTGGCCTCGACGGCAGCGGTTCTGGGGACGGCGTTGCGCATCAGGAAGGCGCGCTGGTTGTTCACCTTGGAGCTGACCAATTCTTTGGCGAGGAGGAGGCAGCGGGCGTCGTCCTGGCAGACTTGGAACTGGGCAGCGCGGTCGAAGGCGTTCTTCAGGCCGAGGCCTTGCGAGATGCCGTAGAACCAGCCGCCGGTGGAGAGGTAAACCACCGGAATCCCCGCTTCGCAGAGGAGATGGATGGTCTGGGTCGAGATCTGGACATTTCCCATCAGACAAAGCTGGGAGACATCCTTGAGGCGTGCCTGTCCGAGTTTCTCCCCTGATTTCTCGACGACGAGGACTTCGCCGCTTTTGCCGACTTTGGCTCCTTGTTCCTGAACATAGAAGGGCGTGGCGTCTTCGCGCGGCGGGTAGAGGCGGCGGACTGTCGGGGCGACGGGATCTTCCGGCACTTGGCGAAGCGCCAGGGTTTCATCCGGCAGGCAGATGGCATTGAGCGAGCAGCCCCAGCACTTAGGCGAATCGTCGAGCGGATCGGGGATCTTCTGAGCTTGCAAGGCGGCCCGTGCGAGCACGATCAACTCCAGGGTGCGGGCTTCGAGCTCGGGGGAGAAGTCGATGCGGACGCGTCGCCGAGAGGCGGCGAAATAGAGGTAGCCGTGCTGTGATTTGTAGCCTTGACGGCGGAGGAGCAGCCCTTGCGCCATGAGCTGGACCCGTTCCGGCTCGTACGACTGTTCGGCGTTTTGCGGCACCTTGCCGCGCTTGGTTTCGACCGGGATCGCCTCGCCGCCTTCGGGGTCGCAGGAGGCGAGGTCGAGCTTGCCAGTGATGCCGAGTTCGTCGCAGGCCAAGGGGACACTGCGGACGATGATCGGCGGCTCGTCGCCTTTTGCGGCCTCCGCTTTTTCCTTGGCGGTTTCCGCATGAGGCAAGACCTGGTCGAATGCATCGACACGGCGGTGGACGAACTTGCCGTCGAGGGTGTAGGCGTTGTCCTCCCAGCGGCCTTCGACCTGCATGAGGTGAAAGAGCCGCGGGCAATACGCATACTCGTTAAGCATGCGCAAGGGGAGAAGTTCGATGTCGGTTTCCTGGGCCATGGTTCAGAGATCCAGTTCGACGGGGGATGGCAGATTCTCAAGCTCGGACTGGAAGAGTCCGAGGCCGAAGTGGCTGCCGTAGCCGAGGGAGATCGGGCCGCTGATTGGCTGTTGGAATTCCAGTTGGAGGCCGAACCCTAGGTCTTGCGGCGGTGCCTTGGTTTCATCGCGACGGCGGCGGACGAATTGGTGGAATTTGCGTTGGGCGCAGTCCTCCTTGTCCACCAGCGTGATTTGAGCCGGCGGTAAGCCTCGCGACGCCAATTCAGCCAAGATCTGACCTTCGAGGGAGTTGCTGCCGTTTTTCTTGAGAAAGCGCGGCGGCACGAAGGGTGTCTGGCTGATCCAAAACCGAGAGGGCGCGAGGACAGGGCGACGCAAATCAACCAGAGCCGTGACTTCGGCTAGACTTCCTTTGCCGACGACGCGGACGAAGAGCGGTGCATCCTGACCCTTGGTCGAGAGTTGGGTCACCGACTCAATGGCATGCTGCGCCTGGGCATTGAGGCCGTCTTTGGCCCAGAGGAGGAAGTGGTCCAGGCGACCGGGGAAGTCGAGCGACAGGGGCAGGAGATGGAGGTGTCCATGACCTTCTAGCCGGTTTCCTTCCTGGTCTTTCCCGAGTATCCCGGGGCATTTGAAGCGGCTGCCATTTCCAGCGCGAGAGATCAATGCTCGGTGCAGTAGCTCAGCTTGTGGCAGGCAGCGGCTAAAGAGAGGCAGCACATCGCGCTTGTGCTCGGAGGAAAGCGACAGCACCATGGCTTCGACAGACGAAAGGCACTGCCCCCGGGCCTTGACTGCTGGGCGGGCGGTTTCGAGGCAATTCGAACGGCGGCGATAGAGGATTTTTCGGCTGCCCGGCGGCTGGCTCCAGCCATGGCTTTGCAGCCAGGCCGTATCGCGAGTCAGGCAGGTGAAGAGGTCGGCGGGGAAAGCTTCTATCGCTTTGGCTCGATCTTTCAGCAATTTCGCGGCAGGCCTTTTTCCGCTTTCCGGCAAAGGCAAGTCTTTCAAGGCTTCTGCACTTTGCTCTTCGAACCAAGAGGCGCAATTCGCTTCTCGCTGCGGAGCGAGGAGAGGGACTTGCTCCCATCCGCGCCCGAGAGCGGAACCATCGTCGAGGCGGCAGTTCATCTCCGGCCACGGAGTTTCTTCGGGGTGAAGTTGGGCCTCGACCCAACTTTCGGCGCGCCCGAGATAGCTCATCTTCTCCAAGAGCTCGGCGAGGAGCGTGCGGCATTCTCCGTCGAGTTCCACCGGCCAATTGACCAACAGCGAGTCTTCGAGAACAGCGCAGGTATCGAGGACCAGTGTGGTTTTTTCGCGGCCTTTGTCGAGTACGCCAAGTGGCATGTAATGGCGGCTGTGGGTGCCGCTGGCGGCGGGAAGGAAGTAGGCAGGTGACTGTTCTGCCAGCGCAGCGATGAGGCGGCGCATCGGGTGATCCGCCGGAACCGGGTCCGGCAGAGAGGCTTTGCTGAAGGCGGTGGCGATCAGCGCCCGGCAGAGACGCCAGGGGCTGGGCGGCCACTCGACCAGACCTTCGTTGACATGGTTGCCCCAAGGCGTGGCGTGGTAGCGCCCGCCTGGGAACTGGAATTGAATCCGCAACATGGCGAAGCTCCTTTAGTCGTTGCCGTCTTGTTCGTCAGAGGCGGATTTTTCTTCTTTGTCACTGCCCTTCTTCAGTTCGTCGTTGAAGGCGACAGTCGTCACCTTCATTTGATCCTTGCAGGCGGCGATGGCGGCTTTCAGTTCGGCAACAATGACGCTCAACGTGGGCAGGACGAAATCAGTCGGCTTGCTGGCTTTGATCTCGGAGCTGACGACTTCAAAGTCGCAGGCGGTACGGAGGCGTAGATCGCCATCGACGAGGGCGCGGATTTTGTAGAGCGCCAGGAGGATCAGCATCTGAGTGGCTTTTTCATCCAATCCGTAGCCGCGGATCTGGGCGAGGTCGAGATTGACGAAGAGGGTGATGCTATCCGCGGTGTATTCCTCGCGGGAGAAGGGGACATTGCCGAATCCTTCCTTGGTGCTGCCGGAGGGGTTGACTTGGTCATTCTTGACGCCGCCGGAAATGGCTTGTTTGACGCCGGAGGCTTCGATGAAGGCGGAAAGGGCGCGGGCGATTCGAAGACGGCCACCGGATATCGACTCAGGCTTTTTCTTGGGAGCATGAGAGACTTTATTCGACAGGAAAAGACCGTGAATGAGGGAGGATACATCGAATTCAAATACGACTTTGCAAAGTTTATGATGATTTACATTTCCTTCATTGTCTGAGATAAGAGCCGAGCCCAGCTCTTCTTTGAGACGATTTAAAAACTCGTCAAAGAACGTTCTGTCAGATCCATTAAGAATATAGGGGCTGTTGAGGCGGTGCGCCTCGGTCATCGAACTGGTGAGGTATTTTTTTTGGCGTTCGACACGGACATAGCTGAGTCCTGCGAGATCGGCCTTGGGAGCTTTGACCACTTCATCCCAAGCGACCGATTCGAGGCGGTTAGCCATCGACTGGTGACTTTCGACGAGGAGGTTGACATTGCCTGCGGTTTGGAAAGTGGCGGCGCCGAGCCCCGGGAAGCCGGTGGGCTGGAAGCGTGAGCCTTGCAGGGGTTTGAGGGGGATGCTGAAGAGCAGCTTGCTGGCGTTGGCGAGTTTGGCGAGGTCGATTTTCATGAGGATTATCCTTCTTGGCTTGTGGTGTTTTTGGTCAAAGCGAGGGCGAGTTGTTCAGCGGTTTTCGGGGCGATGGGGAAGGCGAGGGCGAGAGCGAGGCGGCGGGCGAGGGTTGCATCGCCACTGGCGTGGCGGATGACCGGGAAAAGCCCCGAGGCCTTGAGGCGGCGCAGGGCGCTGTCTGCGGCGGACGCAAGATCCCCTGCGGCCAGACGGCGGATGGTGGCAGGATCGCAGCGGATGGCGATTTGGCCGCTGCCACTGGGCAGATCCCAGGGCAAGGCGGCGAGGCGGAAGAGGGCGTAGAGAGGATCAATGGACGCTCTTGCAGTGGCGCGGCTCACTTGACGCAATGACGAAGTCAAGTTCCGGTCGCGGCGATCGAGGGCCATCAGAGGGCGGGCCAGGCTGAGGATCTTGTCGAGATCCAGCTCTCCCTTGAGCAGGGCCGAAAGGTCGCCGAGCCGAGCTGCTGTGCCTTGGGCGGCGACCAAAGGCAGGCGCGTGGCATCGTCCTTGCTTCCTTCGATGAGGCGTCGCTCCAGCAAGGCCAAAAGATCGCGTTCGGGATCTAGGCCTTGGCAGACCACGGCAGGGTCTTTCGCCAAGCCGTTTTCGCCTTTGGCGAAGTTGCGGCCGAATTTATCAAGAGGCATCCAGTGGCGGCGGATGCCATTCCTGCCCCAGGAATCCTCGGCCTGCAGTGACAAGCTCAGAGCGAGGCGGAACTCGGCGGAGCCGTCATCGGCAGCCTTCACCCAGCCCGCGCTTAAAGGCGGGATGGGGCGCTGCCTATGTTTCGCGGTGTCGCTGCCGCTGCGCACCAGCAATCCTTCCATCTCACCGATGGCAACAAGAAGCACTTGCCAACGATCCGCTTGCTGCCCAGCGCGGCAAACTCCCATAACGGCCTCTTCCAAGCGGTGGTGAATTGCGGCGAAACTCGCCGGGGCTTTGTCATCGCGGGCGCATCGTTGCAGTCGATCGAGCCAAGTAAAGCTGTCAAGATCGTTGAGAAGTTCTTGGTTCGGCTGGGCCGTGACTCGCCAGCGGCCGAGAGGGATGGCGAGGTTGGCTTGGCCGTTTCTTTCCAGATAGCCGAAGCGTTGGAAGGAGTCAATTCCTTTCGCTACACCGAGGCGAGCTATAGCCCGAGCGAAATCAATCGGGCGGGAGGCGGAAAATTGTTGTTTTTGTACTCGGCCCTCAGACAGCAGATGTTGCAGGTCGTGCAGGCTCGTAGCTTGCGTCCACAGCGGCATCCATTGTTCACCTCGGGCATCTTTTTCTTTAATTGAGGTCGAGATATAGCCTGTGGTGGCAGCGTGGGTAGCGAAGGGCGCAGCGGCTTTCGCGGAAGATCGACCATCGAGCTGTTTCGTGGCTTGGGACGCCAGAAGGATGCAGCCTTCCATCATGAGTATGAAGTCGAAGGGATTGAGCTGGCTTTTGCCGTCACTGCCAGTTGTGCTGTTGGCACCGCCAGCACCGCCGGGGAGGAACTGGCCTACTGCCTTGTTTGCTTGCAAACCTTGCTTGGCCTCGCCCCAAAGAGCGAGAGTGAGAGACACTCGACCAATTGCTGTGGCAGTGACATTGTCGTTGGAGAGATCAAAAACTTCTGCGAATCGCTGCATGAAATTATTGGTGAAGTCAAGGCGACCGTCGTTCCCGCCTGTGCCTAGCAGGGATGGATATTGCGGCTTATCTTGGCCATCTATGATCAAGGCCGTGGTTATCCATTGCTTAAGGCCACCACGCCAGTTCCGCGACAGCGACGCAATGAATTTTTCTTTCTCTTTTTTCTCAGGGGCCTCTTCCCATTTGCCGATGCTGTGGCTGCCGATTGTTAGCGCCATCTTGTATGGAGCCAAGCGAGTTGCGCTTGAGGAGATAATTTTTTGAAAGCCGTCCTTGTTGTCTTTCGGATAGAATCCAGAGCCACCATTCCAAGGTGCAATCATCGGCGTCGGCTGATACTCCTCCAGGAAGAACTTCTCCAGTTCCTCCTCGTTGAGCTTGGTTACTAAGTGGAAGGCTTCGTTTTTCCAGAAGCCGCGGGCGGCGGAGTCTTTCTGTTCGGCGACGAGGCGGAGGATGCCGAGAGCCTTGAGGTAGTGGGCCAGAGGTGCCGGAGCACAGCCGGCGAGTTTGTGCAGGTGTAGGCTCATGTTTGATCTCCTGAATCTTGGGAAAGTTGTTCCCGGTCGTTTTCCAGCAGGTGCTGGAGCACCTCCTGTTTAGGAAGAGCGACGAGGTAGCGGGAGACGAAGAGCTGCTGGTCGAGAACACCCAATGCACATAGACGGTGGAGAGGGATTGAGGCAGCAGAGGTTTGCTTCATCATGATTTCAGCACGGTTTTGGTGTGGTTTGATGTTTAATCCCAACGGGATTGCGGCCTCCAGCCCGGGGTTGGCACATCGCCTACCCCGGGTATCGGGCGATTGATTTCCAATCCCAACGGGATTGCGGCGTGTTCGGTTTTTTTTGCGCGTCAATGAGCACAGCCGAAACCCCGTTGGGGTTTGCGGATGGCGCGTTGCATCTCCCGGGGTAGCGCCTCGTTCCTCGGCGCAACCCCGGGCTGGAGGAGGGCAACCCCGTTGGGGTTCAGATGAGGTGCCATCTTGTCCAGAATCCGACCATTTGCCCTTGAGGCATTCGTTTTCGTAGAAAGCTCGCTTCCAGGGGTCGTCAAGCTTGATGAATTCGCAGAGGTGGGTCCAGCTCAATTGCAAGATTGTGGCGGAGGAAAGAGGCGTAGGGGATGATTTGCTCGCCACTGGCGAGCAAATCTCCAAGGAGCTTTCCTCCAGATTGTTAAGCAATATGTTCGGCAGTGACGAACGAATTCGACCATCGAGCTGAGGGTAGAGATGGAAAAAGAGGCGGCAGCGGATCAGTTCGGGCCGGCTCACGCCGCTCAATCCGCGTTCCGCCAGGTCTTTGCTGAGACGAGTCAGGAGCTTAGCTGCGTAGGCGGCGCGAGCTTCGCCTTTCTGCTCGAATTCGACGATGTAGGCGCCCATGGCCCAGTTGCGCAGGACAAGCGCTTGGTTGACGGCGCTGACGGCGCGGCCGAGGGATTCTTGGTGCAGGGTGGCGAGCTGGGAGAGGAGGCTGTCGTAATTCATGGCTTGCACTCCAGTAGCGGGTCTGAGGTATCGAGTTTCGAGGCGCGGATGTCGGCGGCACGGATCAAGGCCTCGAGGTAGGCAAGGGCGAATGGTCCATGTTGACGGAGCAGATCTAGGACTCGCTCGGTCCAACTCGCACCGGTCAGCGGCGACAGACCGAGCGCGGCAGGGGCGTGGCTGAGAGCGACTTCCTGGATGCGGCAAGTGTGACCGCTGCGATCCTCAAAGTCGAAGCTGGGTAGGTGCTCGCCGTTGCGGACGCCGCGAATCGGCAGTCCATTGCCATCGCGATCGCGATAGTCTTGATCCATCGGGCTGGAGTGCCAGGAAGCGCGGACCTTGCCGTGGTGGGAGCAGACGAGGTAGGCAAGTAGGTTGAAGTCCTCTTTGGAGAGGGCAAGGAGCTCTTTCTCGGCAGAGTTGGGCTGGCTGTCGGCGGGAGTTGCGGGAAGCGCATGGCCGAGTAATTCCAGTAGCTCTTGGTGTTCCCCCAGCAAAGCCGGATGCAAAGGTTGGTGGCGCTGCAAGATGCCGAAGAGAGCCATGGCGCTGGCGAGTTCGTGGCGGAAGCCCGGGCGATGGTCTTGCGCGGAAACACGATAGAGCTTGCTCCCCTTCTCCCAGGCATCTTTGGGGGCCTTGGCCAACTCGCGAATCGCAGGCTTGCCCGGAGCGTCAGCCTTGATCGACACCTGGAAGGCGGGATGAACCTTGCCGGCATCGTGCCAGCGACCGGAAACTTCGAGCAGGGAAAGGATGGCCGGAGGCAGGTCAAGGGCCGTGGCGATGCTCTGGGCGGCCGCCGCGACTTCCTTGCCGTGAGTACGCACGGTTTTCCACGGGAAGGCGCTAAGCTCTTCCTGGTTCTCGGCGGCATCCGCAAGGCGCAGTGCGTCGCTGAGGCTCGAATGCAAAGGGAAGCCCTTGTCCTTGCCTTGGCCCGTCCAACCCGAATCCTTGCGATATCCACCGAAGCTGGCGCGGACGAGGAGGGTCTGGCCGGGATAGATGTCTTTCTTGGCTTCACAGGGTTTCCACGCGCCGTCGAGGTAGTCCCAGACCCAGGCATCACGTTTTTTTTTCTCCAGCCATTTGCGGGCGGCGAGGAAGGGGACGTGACAAAGCTCGGCACGATCCGGACTCAGGTTGTCGGCGGGTGTTTCTTTGTCGGCGACATCGCGCCAGAAAACCAGGACATCGCGCTCTTCACCGGAGCGAATGAAGCGGCTGATGTCGATGTCGCCGCCGGAGAGGTCGGGAGAGGTGTCAAAAAGCTCCTCGATTTCACGGCGCAAAAGTAGATGCATCGGGTCGTATGGATAGAGCTTGGCGCGCGTGTCGTGATCTAGGCCAGCCTCGAAAGTCTCAAGGCTCTTGGGCGAGACATCCGTGAGCTTGGCGAGGGCCTCGGCGGCGGCATCCAGCTCATCCTTGTCGTAGGGGGCTGCGGCTTTATCGTCTTTGGCTTCGCGATTAACAACGATGACTTGGGCAGAACCGCCATACCGTGCCGCACGACCAAAGCGCTGGACAAGTGAGGGCCAGGGGGCCATTTCGGTGATCAGCGTTGTGGCGGATATATCGACCCCGGCTTCGACGACCTGTGTGGCGATGATGATGCGATCGGTGCTTGAGGTGCAAGCTTCACGGCGCAAGAACTCTTCGCGCCACTGTTGCCGTTCCAAGGGGCGGAATCGACTATGAACGAGGCGGCGCTCGACCTTGCTCTCCTCGCCTTTTTTCGGCTTGGCGAGTTTCTCGACTTCCTCGCGGAGCTCGCAAGCGGTTTTGACCGTGTTGGCCACGGCCAGGGTGATCCGCCCGTGCTCACCTGCTACCGAGGCATGGTGGCTATCCCAGATCAACTTGGCCCAGGTGGCGATATCCTTGAGCTCGCTGGCCGACTTGACTTGACAGGGCTTGGTGACTTCCCATAAGCCGCCCTCACGAAGAGGTGCCGGGATATCAAGGGTCGGAATTTGCTGAACCAGCTCTTTCGTGTCGACCGATTCCAACCACTGCGGTTGCAATGTGGCGCTCATCCACCATGTGTAGCAAGGTCGTAGCGACTTCGCTTGATCTTCTTGGCGGAATTGCTGGAGTTGTGCGGAAGTCGCAAGGCCGACATCCATCAACTGCACTTCGTCCATCACCCAAAGAGCATCTTGATTGAGAAGGCCAAACTCCATCGGCCAGCGAGCGCGCGGGGCGGCGTAGCCGCGATTGAGGGCGCGGGAAAGCAACATGTCCTGAGTGCCGATGAGAACGGCGCATTCTTCCGGATAAAGATGCCAGTCTCCCGCCTCGCTGCCGCCCATGAGAGTGTGGACACCCACTTTGCCGGCATGATCACCCTGGCCATTCCAGAGGTGTGAGCCTAGTGCTTTGAGCACTTCGGCCTCGGTCTGTTCGACGAGGACGCGCATCGGTAGGCACCAGATGAGGCGACGCGGCCAAGTGTCGTCGTTACGAATCAGGCGATGATAAATCCAGCTTTGCAGGATGCCGAGTGTCTTGCCGAATCCAGTGGGGATGCGGATGAGACGATTGCGACATTGAGGATCATTGCCGAGGGTTTCCTGCCAGGGGTGGGCTTTCTTCTGGGGGGGAATCTGGCTGAAGAATGCTGCGTAATTCATGCGTCTCCTTTGGATTTAAGCGTCATTTGACTTTAGAGAAATTCAGGGTATCGAAATCGTGTCTTGTATCTCTTTCCACGAGGTTAGTTCCATAACTGCGACAAAATCGTGTCGCATGCAATTGAAGCTCGAAAAAAATCTGCGTTTTTTGTTCCTGTGCCGCGAAGGAGGGGACTGTTCTCAGTCAGGCAAGGAGCGGCGTGGCGGTGACAAGCCCTTCGTCGTACGGCTGCTCAAGCCCGCCGATACCCGGGCGTCCATCGGGGAGGGTCTTGGCCCAGTTGGGGGTGTTCATTTCATTTCTCCTGTGTAATCCCCCCAAATAAAGCCCAGGCCGCCCATTTTACCGGGCGGCCTTTATCTTTCTAGAATAAATTTTTACTTAGTTATTTCTCCCAGCCGAACTTGCCGTCTTCGGGCAGGGCGGG
>JAYTMY010000160.1:0-3324 GCA_043748535.1 Lentisphaeraceae bacterium
TCACCGCCGCCCCCTACAACAACCCCAAGAAGATCACGGTCTATCTCGCCCTTGATCTCAACCGAGGAGTCGCTTAATCATGGGCAAGCAACGCATCAACTCCCTGTCCTTCTCGATCACCCTCGGCGACACCGACATCCACGTCGACAAAATGTCGCTCGACATCGAGGACGGTCAGCAAGCCGCCAAGAAGAACGGCCGGCCGGACGGCTGGGTCCTCGGCGAAGTCTCGGCCAAAGGCGAACTCGATATCGACCTGAGCGAATTCAAGAAGCTCAAGGCGGCCGCGCAGTCCGCCGGATCCTGGCAGGCCCTGGAGCCCTTCGACATCGTCGCCTACGCCAAAAGCGGTGACGACGAAACCAAGGTCGAAGCCTTCGGCTGCAAGATCAAGCTCTCCAAGCTCCTCGATGTCGACAAATCCAGCTCGGACAAGTCGACCCGGGCCGTCCCCTTCGAAGTCACCTCGCCGGACTTCATCAACATCGACGGCGTCCCCTACATCAAACCCCAAGACGGGAAGTAATCAGCCATGAGCAAAGCACCCAAGAAGATCGTCCTCAGCGTCGGCGAAATTGAACTTGAATTCGCCGTCACCCTGAAGGAATACGAAGATTTCCAGAATGAGCTCACCAACGGCAAGGGCATTTCCGGCCCGGCCAAGAATCTCCTCCGCCGCACGGTCAAGGCCGAGCAAAAAGAACAGCTGCTGGAGCTGATCGAGGATGGCCACGCCACTGAGCTCGCCGGCCTGGTGATTCAAGAGTTCCGCCCCAAAGTGGAAATCTCGTTAAAAAAGTCGACGAGCTCCTCGCCGGATTAAGGCAAAACGAGCTCAGCCGCCGCCGCGTCCTCTGCCGCAAATGGTTCCCCAAGGAGCCGGTGAGCGAGCAGACGGTGGCGGAGGCGATGTACCTCGAGGAGCTCCACTGGGAAGGAATGAAACAAGTCGTCGCCGCCGGGATAAACCTGGCTTGGAATAATGAGGATTAAACGATGAGCACCACCGAGAAACTGAAGTTCATGGCTTCGCTGATCGACCAGGTCAGCGGCCCAGCTCGTGGCGTCATCGGCACGATGAAGAAGATGCAGGACCAGGCGAAGGCCGGCTTCTCTTCGATCACTCAAGGCGCCATGGGCCTGGCAGGCTCTGGCGCCACTCTCTACGGCATCATCGCCCCGGCGCGGGAAGTCTCGAAGGCGATGGGCGAGGTGAAATCGCTCGGCGTGCCCGCTGAAGAGCTGCAAAAGCTGGAAGACGCCGCCCTCAGCTTCACCCGCACTTATGGCGGGGTGGCGGCGGACTTCATCAAGTCCGGCTACGACATCCAGTCCGCAATCAGCGGCCTGAGCAATGGCGAGCTCGCGAAGTTCACCGAGGCCTCGAACATCCTGGCCAAGGGCACAAAGGCGGACGCGGCGACGATCACCAGCTACATGGGCACCATGTACGGGATCTTCGAAAAAGACGCGGCCAAGATGGGCAAGGCGCAGTGGGTGGAGATGCTCACCGGCCAGACTGCGGCGGCCGCAAACATGTTCAAGACCGACGGTGCCGGCATGTCGCAGGCCTTCTCGGCCTTGGGCGCTTCGGCGCAATCGCACGGGATCCAGATCAGTGAACAGATGGCGATTCTCGGCAGCCTGCAGGCGACGATGAGCGGCTCTGAGGCGGCCACCAAGTACAAATCCTTCCTCGCCGGCGTCGGCCAAGCGCAGGACGCGCTCGGCCTGAAGTTCGTCGACAGCCAAGGCAAGATGCTGCCGATGGTCGAGATCCTCGAAAAGCTCAAGGGCAAGTTCGGCGACATCGACACGGTGGCGGAAAGTGATGCGCTGAAGAAGGCCTTCGGTTCCGATGAAGCCGTGGCGGCAATCAAAGGCATGATCGGCAACACCGGGACGCTGAAAAACAACATCGAAGCCATCGCCGGAATCTCCGGCATGGACGCCACCAAGAAGATGGCGGCCGACATGACGGACGTCTGGGACTCCCTGGGCGGAAGCGTCTCGGTGGCCCGGATCCAGTTCGGCCAATTGATCGCGCCGATCTTGTCGCCGATGGTGGCCAAGCTGAGCGAGATCATCGGCGCGACTTCGGTCTGGCTGGGGCAGCACAAGACCCTTGGCACGGTTCTTGGCGTCGTCACCCTCGCCGTCATCGGCATCACCGCGGCGGTTTCGGCTTTTGCGATCGGCGCAGGCATCGCGCAAGTGGTGATGGTGGCCTGGGCGGCTGCCGGATCGGCTTACACGGCGGTGCAGTGGGCGATGAACGCGGCGATGGCAGCCAACCCGGTGGGCCTGGTGGTGCTCGGCGTGATGGCGCTGATCGCAGCGATCGTTGCGCTGATCGCAAACTGGGGAAAGCTTAAGGCGTGGCTCATGGATAGCGCCCTCGGCCGCTTCTTCCTGATCACCTTTGCCCCCCTGTTGCTCTCCCTTTTCGTCATCAAGACGGCCGTCACCGTGATCATCGGCATCTTCAAGCTTTGGTGGGCGGTGACCACGGCTTTCTGGAGCTACATGGCCCAGACCTCCATCGGCAAACACCTGATCGAGGGCTTCCAGCTACTCTGGTTCGTCATCCAGGAAGTCTTCGGCGGCCTGAAGGCATTGTGGAACGGGGTGGTCACTGGCTTTGCCGGTGCCTTCGACTGGCTCCTCAAGAAGGGCGACGGCGTCTTGGCCTGGCTGGAAGGCATGATCCAAAAGCTCGGCAGCATCCCCGGCTTCGGCGACCTGAAGAGCTTCACCTTCACCAACAGGACGGAAAGCCTTGCGGAAATCGCCAAGCCGATCCCTCCTGCGAGTCCCGCAAAGGCAACGCTCCCCGCCGGCGGCCTGAAGAACTCGGTGAGCAGCAACACCAAGATCAATAACATGGGCGGCGTCACCATCCACACCTCGGCCCCGCCGAACCGAGCCTTCCTCGAAGAGATGGCGCACCTGCAGCTGGGGTTTAGCTGATGGCCATCTACTCCGACCTGCTGATCACCCACGACGACCTGACGCTTGATGCTGACGGCCTGCCGCAACTGGTGACTGACCGCGATTGCATCGCCCAGGACATCCGACACGCCATCCGGGAGAGCGGCTACCTGCCACCGATGATTGCGGAGCGGAGCCGGGAGCGCCGCCAGCTCTTGATTCAAAAGATCATCCTGCTGGTGGAAGACGACCGGCGCATCCGGCCGGGCACGGTTTCGATGGAATCAGGCGGCTCCGGCATCTGGAACCTGCTCGCCGAAACCTACGAATTCGGAACCCTTTCACTCACCGCCACCGTTTCCTGAGGAATCCCCATGGCTGCCATTCTCGACC
>JAYTMY010000161.1:0-20080 GCA_043748535.1 Lentisphaeraceae bacterium
CCTTCAGGGTCAGAAATCATAACTCATTCCAAACCAGGGTGTCGCCGATGCGGCTCAACCCTGGGCTAAAATCTGAAACCCCTTTGGGGTCAAGCTGCAATGGAGCTCAAACAAATTCGACATTGGTTTTTAGGTTCATCTCTGCGGCGATATCGATCCCCGGGCATGGCGTAGATGGAAGGCGACAAAGCCTTCGGCGCGACAAGCTTCTTCGATGACGGCGCTGAGGACGGCTTGCCGTCCCTCAGCGATTTCACTCAGCTGCTGCAGGAGGACGAGGCTTCTTCGCTGCTGCGCTTCCGGCAGGCGAGGGAGTAGGCGCAGCAGGCGGCTTTGGATCGGCCTGAGATCCGGCGCTTGGCGGCGTCCTTGGGTCGCGATGAGGCGGGCCGGGGCGCTGATCTCGGCCAGGGTGCAAATCACATCCTCCGCCGTTTCCGACTCGAACCAAGCGAGGAAAAAGAGCAGTTCAGCGGTCTCGAGGAAGTCGAGGGAGCAGCCTTCGGGGAAGAAGGGATTGAGATCCGGGACGCGCAATTCCAGCCATTCGCAGCGGCCTTGGGCAAAGGCGTGGAGGAGGCTTTCGCCGGCTTTCGGCAGGGCCTTGGGACGGACCGGGGAGTAGAGCTCGGCTTCAGTTTGAAGCAGCCCGCCGGCAATCTGGATGCGGCGTCCATTCTGATCTTGCGTCTGCCGCAATTCCGGGCGGGGATGGGGGGTGTCGACGGCGGCTTGCAGGGAGCGTCCCCAGGCTTGCGGCGAGGAGTAATCGAGGACAATGGCATCCTGTTCCTCGAGGCGGTAGCCATGGGGTCCGAGGCGGAGGCTGCAGGAATCCGGGGCGAAGAAATCGGGGCCTTCCTCGTCTTGGCCGAGGAAGCTGCGGTGGGCGCAAGGGCTGGCGCCGCCCAGCCAGACGAGGAGCCAGGAATCGCGGCTGAGGATGGCGGCGGCGAGGACGAGGCGGCGACTGATTTCTTCGGGCGGGAGATTACGGGTCAAAGCCGGCCCCGGGGACCAGTTCAGGTGGAGACCGCAGAGCGCTTGCCGCCGGGCGCCACCGCGGATTTTCAGCCCGTGCCGATAGACTTCGCGTCGCGGCCCGTCGCCGTTTTCACCGTAGCGGGCGAGGATCAACTCCGCATCGGCGCCGAGAATACAAGGAGCTGAGGAGGGCCAAAGGAACTCGTCCGCGGGTAGCAATCTCCGGGCTTCATCGGTCAGGCGTCCGAGTTCGCGATGCAGGGCGGCGGCGGAGTTTTGCGGCGTAGTGATGATTTCAATCTGGGCTTCAAGAAAGTCGGTGGTCAACCACGGGCAGAGGAGGGGATTGCCCATGGTTTCCGGGTGCCGCGTCGTGGCGAGTCGGCCATCGGCACGGCAGCGCAGCGATTCCTTTTCGGCACCGAAAAAGCTGAGATGGGCGGATTTGTCATTTGAGTGAAGCATTTTATTTCTTGAGCTCTTTAGTTCCCGGCGTGAGGGGCTAACTTAGCTGCAGTTTTTAGGGATCACCAATGGTTATCAAGCTTCGTTGCAAGAACTGTTTCGCCAAAATTTCCGCTGAGGACGACCTCATCGGCAAGCAGGTGTATTGCCCTGCTTGCAACGCCGTGCTCAATCTGCCGACGCCGCAATTCGGCTATGGCAAGGTGATCGGCGGATTCCAGGTCGAACAATGGCTCGGCGCTGGCGCCATGGGTGAAGTTTATATGGCCCGCCAGGTCAGCATGAACCGTCCCATCGCGCTGAAGATCATGAAATACGATGCGACCATCAGCAAGACCGAAGTCGATCGTTTCCTGCACGAAGCTCAGACCTTGGCCCGCCTCAATCACGTCAACATCGTCCCGGCCTACGCCGCCGGAGTGTTCGAGAACTGCCATTACCTGGCAATGGGTTATATCGATGGCATGACCTTGGAGGACCGCCTGCGTAAGGAGAAGCGCATCTCCGAGACCGACATTCTGAAGATCGCCAGCAAGCTCTCGGACGCTCTCTGCTACGCCTGGGAAGAATGCCGCATGCTGCACCGCGACATCAAGCCGGCCAACGTCATGATCGACGGCACCGGCGAGATCAAGCTGATGGACTTCGGCATCGCCAAGAATCTCGGCGACGACGGCGGTTTGACGCAAAGCGGCTTCGTGGTCGGAACGCCCTTCTACATGAGCCCGGAACAGGCCCAAGGCAGCCGCGACATCGACTTCCGTTCTGACCTTTATGCTCTCGGCGCCACGCTTTATCACCTCGTCACCGGCCGCATGCCTTTCTCCGGCCCCAATCTGATCGCTATTCTGTCGCGCAAGATAAACAATCCGCCGCCGCCGCCGATCGAGGTCGCCCACGATCTCTCTCCTGCGACCTCAGCGATGATCATGAAATTGATGGCTTTTGACGTCAAAGATCGTCACACCAGTTTTGCCGATTTGAATCATGATCTCGCCGAGTGCCAGAAGGCGATGTTAAAACATCAGCGCCGGCCTCATCGTCCGACCACGCCGATGCCGACCCCCGCTCCGGTGCCGCAAGCTCCCGCCCGGACCCGGGAAATGCCGATGCCGCACCCCTTGTCCCCCTATCGCCGTCAGATCATCATCCTCGTACTCCTGCTGAGCCTCCTTTTCATCATCCTCGCCTTCCTCTTGCTGCACGATAAGAAGGCCCCGGACGCCGCCGTGCCGGCAACGGATGCGGCGGCATTGACGGCTGGAGCGGAAGCGGCGAATGAGGCGGAGGCAGATCCCACTTTCAAGCTCAATTGCTTTGGCTTTTCAGACGCTCGCGGCCAGTTTTTCCGCCGCGGACTAAGAACTGATGGCGATGCCAAACTGCCTCCGAAAGGCCCGATGGATTTCCCCGGCGGAGGCATCATCACTGGTCCGATTCAAATGGATAAGCTATCCGCCCCACCTAGCGACATCACCAAGAGGAATACCTTTATTTTCTCTCTAGATTTCAAGCCAACGGCCGAGCTGTACGATAAAACTATCGTCTGCTTCACAGATGACAGCAAGCCGTACTTTTCATTGATTCAAAAAGGCAAGCGAGTTGGTCTTTGTATTTTGACTTCTGCCGGGGCATCCTGCTTCGATTTGGGTGAGATCAAAATCAACCAGACAAACAAACTGCGACTCGAGGTTGCACAAGGTAAATCCACATGGAGCCTGAACAGCAAAAGTGACTCCAAGCCCATAGCTGGGGATCTGAAAGCTTGGCAAACGCTTAAGACCGTTGCGTTCGGCATGGAGCCAAAAAACACCAAAACCGCTTGGAAGGGAATGATTCATGACGCCGCGCTCAGCCCCTCGAAGAAGGGCATCGATGAAAGGCGTAAATGGAACGAGAAGCGAGCCAAGTAAGCCCCTCCAAGGGAATTTTCTTTTGTTTGATATTGCGTACAATTGTAAATGATGTAGCTTGGTTTCGATCGAAACAGGAGCCAAATCATGAGAGTCATTGATTCCCACACCGGTGGCGAGCCCACCCGTCTTGTCGTTGAGGGTCTGCCCGCCGAAGTCTATTCCGCCAAGGCGGGCTTAAGCGTGCGGCAACGCATGGCCATCTTGGAAGAGAAGCACGACTGGGTTCGCCGCAGCTTGTGCACCGAGCCGCGCGGCTCGGAAGTGATGGTCGGCGCCTGCGTGGTGGAACCGCTCGACACAAGCTGCGATGTTGGCATCATTTTCTTCAACAACGTCGGCTATCTCGGCATGTGCGGACACGGCACCATCGGCCTAGGCGCTTCGCTCGCCTGGCTCGGCAGGGTCAAGCCCGTCATCCGCATCGAGACTCCGGTCGGTGTGGTCAGCGCCACGATTCACGAGGGTGGCCGTCGCGTCACTTTGGAAAACGTCCCGAGCTTCCTGCAACAATCCGCCATGCCTCTGTTTGTGCCGGAACTCGGGCGCACTGTACATGGCGATCTCGCCTGGGCCGGCAACTGGTTCTTCCTGGTCAGCGACCATGGTCTCAGCGTCGAAGCGGCGCAGATTCCGGCCTTGCTCCAGGCTTCCTTGGCGATTCAAAAAGCGATCGATGATTCCGATCTGAAAGGGCCCTTGGAATACAACGCTGGACGGGTCGACCACATCGAACTCTTCGGCCCGCCGACTTCCACCGAAGTCGCCGATTCGCGTTCCTTCGTCCTCTGCCCGGGCGCTCAATATGACCGCAGCCCCTGCGGCACCGGCACCAGCGCCAAGGTCGCCTGCCTCGCCGCCTCGGGCAAGTTGTTGCCGGGCAAGATCTGGCGCCAGCAGTCGGTGATCGGCTCGGTTTTTGAGGCCTCCTTCAAAGTCGCTTCCGCTGGCAAGATCACTCCGATCATCACCGGCACCGCCTACGTCAATGGCGATCTCCGCGTCATCTGCGAAGACGCGGACGAATTTAAGCACGGCATCTGAATCAGCAGGACGCAGTGACTTCAGACTCAGTGACTCAGTTGCGGCTGTAGCCCTTACAACGCTTAAAACCCATTCAACCCTTACAACTCGGTTTTCCACATGCACACCATCATCATCGGCGGCGGCGTCATCGGCATGACCACGGCTTTGGAACTTCGTCGTCGCGGCGTTGAGGTCACTCTCATCGAAAAAAGCAGTCTCGGCAAGGAATGCTCGTGGGGTAACTGCGGTCTCATCTGTCCCAGCCACATCTATCCTCTGGCCGTGCCCGGCGCCGTCACCAAGGTGATGAAGCTGATGCTCAGCAAGGATGCTCCCGTGGCCATGCCCTTGCGCTGGAATCCGCGTCTTTGGGGCTTCCTCACCCGCTTCACCCTGCGCTGCAACGACAAAGATGCCAAGCAGGCGGCTCTAGCGAAATACACGCTTCTCGCCAAGGCGGAATCGAGCTGGACCGAGTTCTTCGCCGAGGAGAAAATCGATCCCGAATTCGAGCGCAAAGGCGGCCTCTTCATCTACCGCACCCAGAAAGGGCTCGACGGCCTTCGCGGTGAAGCGGAAGAGCTGACCCGTGACTTCGGCCAGCATTGGAAAATGCTCGACGAGAAACAGCTGCTCACCTTGGAACCCGGGATCAAACCCGGCTCCAGCGTCGGCGCCTGGGTCTGCGAAGAAGACACCCATCTGCGACCCGATCTCCTGATGCAGCAACTCGCCGCCGCCCTGGTGACCCGTGGCGTCAAGGTGCTCGACAACACCGAGGTCGCCAGCCTCCGTCGCGAAGGCGGCAAGATCGTCGCGGTCGAAACCGTCAATGGCCAATCGATCCAAGGCGACACCTTTGTCCTCGCCACCGGCGCTTGGGCGCCGAAGCTGGAAGAAACCGTCGGGGCGCGTCTCGACATCCAGCCGGGCAAAGGCTATTCGATCACCATGCCGCAGCCGAAAAAGGGCCCGGTTCTGCCGATGATCTTCAACGAAGACAAGGTGGCGGTGACTCCGTTCAAGACGGGTTACCGACTCGGCTCGACGATGGAGTTCGCCGGCTACGACACCAGTTTCAACGACAAGCGCATCGGCTACATCGTGCGCACGGCCCAGCGTTACCTGCTCGACGCCACCGCTGAACCGGTGCAGGAGAAGTGGTGGGGCTGGCGTCCGATGACTCCCGACGGCCTGCCCTTCATCGGCTGGGCCCCGGCCAGTTCCAATCTCTTCATCAACGCCGGCCACAACATGGAAGGCCTGACCCTCGGCGCCATTTCCGGCCGTCTTGCCGCCCAAGTGATCACAGGCCAAATGGCGGAAATCGATCTAACTCCTTTCCAAGTCGGTCGCAAGATTTGACGGCCAGGAAGAGGTGGCAACAAGCGAGGCGTTTACTTTCGTAACCGCCTCGCTTTGTTCTTTTTAAGTGGTGGGCTCACCCGGATTTGAACCGGAAACCAAGGGATTATGAGACCCTTAATTTTATGCTTAAATTTCTCAATCTTCCCACTTAAATTCCCACTACAGGTGCATTTGTCGCGTTTTCCGACACAAGGAATTTTAGGGCTTGCCAAGGCGTGATAGTTGGCGGCGGCGGCAGTTTGGCGTATCTTGTCCGAGGAACAGTCAAGGGGAATGAGATGAAGCTGAATATTGCCGAGAGGGTGCACATCCTGACGCCGGATGAACACAAGTATTTCAAGCGGGCCTTGGCGCGTGAGTCGCGTAAGCCCGCGCCTCAGGTGGCCTTGCGCCCTTGGAACGAGCTCTTTGCCGAGGCGGCGCAATTGGTCAAGCCGACAACGCAACGCAAGGCGGGGCGGCGTGTCAATCCCGAGTGATTATCTCAGCCTCGATGCTGATAATTGGCCTCGATTGCGTCAACTGCGTTTTGATCATGGCGGCCCTGTGGATGACTTCATCCAGCGCCGCGCCTTGAATGACAAGTATGAACTTCTGCGGCAGACTTGGATCAAGTTCCATCCGGTCAGCGGCGAGCCCTTGGGCTTTGTCAGCTTCTCCAATTCCAGCATTCCGGCCGCCGTTTCCGACAAGGCTTTTTCCGGAGTTGATTATCCGGCTGTGCTGCTTGCTTTCATTGGTGTTCGTGAAGAGTTAAGATTCCGGGGCTTCGGCAGTGCCATGTTGGCGGAATGGCTGAGCTCGTTTGCGTCCGTCAACAACAAGACGGGATGCCGCATTATGAAAGTCTACCCTACCAGCATTGATCTTGCGGAGGGCTTTTACAAGAAACTGGGATTTCACTACATCGGGAAGCGGCCGCATATCGATCAAGTCAGCATCGCCATGTTTGTGCCGCTCACTCGCTATAGGTCTATCAAGCTCTTCCAAGGAACCAATCCACATGGCCAAGCCGATTGAACTCACGCCGACTCTCAGCCATGCAGCTTATCGCCGCCTTGTCGAGCAAGTGCGAGACAATGAAGGTAAGCCGCTGCCGGAAGGCTCGCGCCCGATTCGTGATTTGATCCGCCGCAAGATCCGTGCGGAAAGTGCCGCCTCGCGTCCTCTTGATTTGAAGCCCTTCCGGGATGACTCGGAAGCTTGAAGATTGTTCCGGAGATTCCTTATGCGCCCAAGTGCCAAACCCGCCGCCGCCTCTGCCAAGCCGTCTAACACCTCGGCTTCGGCTGCACCTGCCTCCAAGCCCCGGATGCCGCTGCAAGAGGCGCTGAAGCGAGCCAATGAGCGCTTCGGTAAGTGCCTGCGCAAGCTGGGTGAGTGACGCCGGGATGGCGGTTTTGGCGACTGAAAGGCACGGAGCCGTATCAATTCCCGTATCAGTTGGAGCTTCGGGGGTGATTTGAGCACAAAAGCAGCTGATTGCTAAGCAGTTGGTCACGGAATGCGGCGGTGGGGGGCAGGGCTGGACAATAGCTGAATTATACCCGGGCTATAGCTGGGCTAATGCCCGGGCTATAGCTGGGGCATAGCTGGGGCATAGCTGGGCCGATGCGGTGGCGGCATCAATCCAGAAAACTCGGCCTTGGACTCAGCGCGCTCAGCGCTGTAGGTCTTCGTCCATCATTGCGCGATTCTTTGGCGTGCATCGGTGCTCTGTGCACGGGGACTTTGAGTGTGTGTTGTGTTTGGGGTCTGCGAGCCACGAAGTAACTGACGGCGCCGATGACTTGGCGCGAACAAGGAGGATCATCTAAAGGTGGGTATCTGGCGTGGGTCTTGGCATAATCCTCGATGAGCTTATTCGGCCTTCTAAAACCAGAGGCAGCGAGGACTAACGCCAAGAGTTTGTCCTCGTCATCAAGATCACCTCTGATGTCGCCAAAATAGGCAATGTAGGCGGTCTTGATGAATCTGATGGATGCAATGATGTCGCTGCGGTTTCTGTCGATGTAGCCTTCAATCGATTCATTGTCCTCGTCCTTGAGCTCTTCCTCGCTCATGCTCAGTCTCCGCACTTTATCCAGTCTCAGCTCAAGCTTGAACGCCACGGTGTCATGGATGGCTTGCTCGATCATTTCGTAGTAGGCTTTTTTCGTCTCGGGCGCTTCAGCTTCATCGCTGAGCGTTGCTTTGCCGATCGCGGTGCGAATGAGCATCATGTCATGATTGAAATCGACCCCAACGATGTCTATTCCGCTTTTTTTGGCACTCGCCGTCGCCTTCAACAGCAGAGCTCCAAGTTTGACTTCGATATTGTCACTGTGGGATTCCCCGGCAACATGCACATGTCTCTTGGGCGTGAGGACGAATAAAAGCCGGCGGCGTTGCGAGCAGTAAATCGATCCGCCCTTGCGCCAGCGCTGGATGGTCATCGGAGTGCAGCCGATGATTCGCGCAGCCTTCACGCAGCCGATTTTGCGCTGCTTCATCCATTCATTCAGCGCAACGACCTCTAAGTCTGTGAGCTGATGGCTGACTTGACTCTGAGATTGGCACCATCGTTCGGCGTCTTCAAGTGTTTTGCATTTCGTCGATTGGCATTGATCGACGCCATTGACCCGAAGACGATGCCAGTAGACCCGGCCACGGAGATAAAGTCGGCCAGCGCCTCTGGGTGATTTTGTTGACTGACTCACACTGTACCCCTTAGATGATAATGATTGACCCTGATCATGCCATGTGATTCGTAATCTACAATAGCAAGGTAGATCACCTGCCGAACTTGATCCGAGTTGGTAGGCAATAACACCGAAACCCCAAAGAGAGAGAGTCCAACATGTCCACCCGCACCCGCCGCCCCACGGCAATCAAATTCCTCAAAAAACCAAGCGAAACCGAAAAGCAGATGCTTGCCTTGTCGCTGGCCTTTGCTCAAATCTCAGTGCACGGAGAAGATGGCACTACGGTCTTGCGTCCGTTGTCATTCGAAGAGCTCGAAGCCGCGTTGAGGGCGTACTTCGCCGCCGCTCCGGCCGCCGCCGCTGTCGAAGCTCCTCCTCTGCGTGTGATGCGTCCCGCCGCCGCAGCCGCCGCCCTAGGTATTGCCATTGTCACCGTGCGCCTGTGGATGCGCCAAGGCAAGCTTCGCAAAGTCCAACTTTCGCCCGGTGCGGTTGGCGTCTGCGCTGAGGATGTGGCCGCGTTCATCGCCAAGGCCCGGGGTGCCTAATGGATAATGAACCGACACTGGCGGAGATGAGAGCGTTTTACGCCTTCCATGCGCCGCCGAAATTGAGCAGCGCCGCCGCGCGTGCAGTTGCCGAACAAGACCAAGTCTGGCAATACTTCGTCAACCTCGCAGGCTGTCATAGGCTTGATGAGGAAATAGCGCGGGAGCCGTGGCTGTCGCCGGGGCATGTCAAGCTCTGTGAGTTCGGCCACAAGTTCATCCATCGGCAATTGTGCTGCCGTGCTGATGAGTTAGAAGCGGGGGCCGGGCCGGAGGAAGCCGAAGCTTGGTTACTTGCCCGAAATGCCAAGGTGCGAGCCGAGATTCGCGAGATTCAATTCGAGTCTGCCGTATGGACGAATAAGACCAAGCGGCGGAACCAAGTCCGCAAGCTCCGCATGTCCCTAAACCGTAATCATCACAGCTTTGGAGTCTAAGACCATGAACAAGCCAACCAAGAAAAAAGAATCCGCACCAATTGCAGTTGGTACGGGTTCCGGGGGTGCCTTCTCGGCTACAAGAGAAGATAGCCCCACCAAATCCCGCCGCAAGTCGTACCGCCGTCCCCGCCTTAGTGAGGCTGTCGAGAGTCTGCGGCAATTGAACTTGGAGTGTGAAGTCGCCAAGCTCGAAGCACTGGGCAAGGCGGCATCGCTCTGATTGATCAAGCGTAAAATCCAAGCTCTTCTTCGTGAGGTCGATAAATGAACCGTGAAATCCTCGATACCGCCAAGCTTAATGACATGCTCGAAACCGTGGCCGCGCGTCCCTGTCGCCGTCCCGATAGTGAGCGCGTGCGCCAAGCCCCCAAGCCAGCCAATCAACCGCCGCCGCCGGGGTCTAAACCTCCTTCCTCCTCCGGGGCCTTGTTGCCACGCTGGGAGAAGCGGGACTTGCTTAGGGTGTCTGCGGCCGAAGTGCTTGATAAGCTCGGCATCAAGCCGAATGCCGAAGGCTTCATCCGGTGCATTCTTCCTGCACACACGGACTCAAGTCCCTCAATGCACCTCACGCCCAAGGGCGCGGCGCTTCACTGCTTCGCCTGCGCTCAAACGGTCAACGCTCTTGACGCCTTTGGCCTCTTGTCGGGGCATGTCGGCAGCTTCCCGGAGCTGTGCGATAGCTTCGGCGCATACTTCGGGGTGCCGCCGTCAAATGGTGCCGCCTCGCCTGCGGGTGCGTCTTCAAGCTATGCCAAGCGCTCAATTTCCCCTAAGGAGGAAAGAAGTCTTGATCCTGTTGCCAAGGCTGCGGAACGCGCAAAACAGGCCGCAGATGACGCCGCCGCTGAAGCTGCTTGTGGGCCGTTGGAGTTCGTGGCAGACTACTTCTATTCCGCTTCCGTCCCTGTCGGTGATCTGCCGCGCGGGGTCTGCGTGTGGCGCAAGCAACGGCTCAAGCGCTCGGTGCCGCCCGGCTCGAAGTGCAAGCCCAAGTCATTTGTCCAGCACTACACCGGAGACGGGGGCAAGACCTGGGAGCTGAAGCCCAAGAACCTGCCGCCGCTGCAGCCGTTCAACTGGTACAGCTTCGCCTCGATTTCATCGGGTGGCGTGGTCTTCATCAATGAAGGTGAAAAAGCGGTGCTGCGGCTGCAAGCGGCCGGGCTCATGGCGACATGTGGGCATGATGCGGGACGACTCAAGCCTAATGAGGCGGCGGAGCTTGTGACCCTTGACGCTTTCCTTGTCGTCATTGTGGATGCCGATAATGAGGGCTGGAAGAAGGCTACGCACAATGTGCGGCAGCTTTGCGAAGTCCGAGCCGCCAAGGGTGGAAATGTGCGTGGGATCGCCTTATTGACCCTCGGATTTGCCTGTGGCAGTAAGAAGGATGCGTGGGACTACCTCGAAGAGGTCGGCGGGGCTGATTCCCTACTGTCTCTGGTCGATTCCCGGGCTGTCTTTCTTCCTCGCGAGGGTTGGGAAGGTGAGCTTGCGACACTGGAAAAAGTCGCGGCTGTGCTGGAATCTGATTGCCAAGCCCGGCAGGTGAGCCGATGAAAGCTCAAGACTTGCTTGCTGAGGTGACGGCGGCGGCGCTGCATCCTTCCCTTCCTTCTCCTTCGGGGTCAAGGCCTTCAAGGTCTTCGACTCGTTCGCATCGGCAAGCGGCCTTGCCGTGCGTCTATGTGCCTCAAAACAAGCAAACTGGGATCAATGAAGCCGCTGGCAATCTGTCGCGGCTAATGGGGGAATCGGGGCGATACTTCCATCAAAAAATGATCGGGGCTTCAAGTCGCCGCATAGTCGAGCTTGAGGGCGAAGAGTTGCGAGTGATCGACCGTATTGCCCTTGCTGGTGAGTTCGAGACCGTGGCCAGCCTTGTCAAGATGGCTGAGGATGGCCCAGTAAAGACTTTCTGCGGCAAGGAATCGGCGGAATTGATCGCGGCTTCCCCTGTGTTTCGCCTGCCGCTGATTTCGACCGTGACGCCGTTCCCGTATCTTCGGCAAGATGGCGATGACCTGCGCGAAATCGTGGGGCATGATGAGCCGTCCGGAGTCTACGCTAAGGGCTCTAAGCCTGTCGTGATGGATCTTGCCGCCGCCGTGGCTCTGATTGAGGAGATGCTGAGCGACTTCGATTTCGCGACTCCGGGCGACCGTGCGCGAGCCGTTGCCAGCCTCTTCTCCCCGGCTCTGATCAACTCGAATTTACTGGGCTTAAACCGTGTTCCGATGGACATAACGCAGGCTGACGCCTCCCAGTCGGGCAAGGGCTTTAGGACGCGCCTAGTGGCGGCTGTTTACGGGGTCAAGCTGGCGACCGTGACGCAGAAGGGCAAGGACGGCGTGGGTTCGGTGAAAGAATCGTTTGACGCCTGTCTTGTGCGTGGGTGCTTCGGCATCCAGTTCGATAACTGGCGAGGTCGATTTGACTTCCCTTGGATGGAGACTTTTTGCACGGAATTCAGCTACGGTGCACGGCCTGCCTTCTCTCCGGAGATGGCAATCAATCCAGCCCTGCACTGGCTTTCCTTCACCTCGAATGAAGGCGAGATCACGCGGGACATGGCTAACCGTTCCAACATCGTCCGCATTCGCAAGAGGCCCAAGGGTTTTGAATTCAAGGTCCTTGACGGTGGCCGCGACATTTTAGCCCATGTCGAAGTCAATCAAGGGCAGTACCTGGGCGCGGTCTTTGCTGTGCTGCGTGAGTGGCATCGGCTCGGGATGCCTCGCAGTTCCTGCCGCCGCGATGATGCCTTTAAGGATTGGGCGCGAGTCACTGACTGGCTGGCGGTCAATATCTTTGGCTGCGTGAGTGTCCAAGAAGGCCATGACGACGCCAAGATGATGATGACGGAAGAGGGCTTGGTATGGCTGCGGAAGATTCTGCTGGCGGCTGTCGAGAGGGGCCTGCGGGGTCGGCTGCACTTCGGCGATGTGATCGAAATCGCGATTGATCTTGATCTGACTCTCGGTAAGCTCAAGCTAAGCGCTGAGGCCATGACGGAAGGCAGTACAAGGGAAAGAGCCATGCGACAGCTTGGGATGGACTTAAAGCGCGCTTTTACGCGCCTCGGCTCTGATCGACTTGTCGCTGAGCGAGCCGCGTTAATCCGCTGCGCTGAGATGAAGGACGGGAAGGAGCGGCACTTCTATCTGATTGAGGTTGACGGCGTCTTGCCGATGATCGACCCCGAACCCTTAGAAGTTGGCAATAATGGCTTCCCTATCGATGACGGTGGCGAAGCCTTCTGATTGCCTCGGCCGGAGCCCGTAAGGTTGACGCCTTGCGGGTTCTTCGTGTCGATTTTATCTCTCCATATCATTAGGCGGCCGCTGGTGCTGTCTCGGTTAGTGCCTGCTTTGATAAGCCGTGATTTCCCCAACTTTCCCCAACTTTTTCCGGTGCGGGAACTCTCTATAGGGTTTTTTGGAAAAGACGGCCTTTTGCAATGACTTGCATCAAAGCTCTTACGCGCGCTCTTATTATTTTTTCTTCTCTCCTTGGGGCAGCAAGGGAGCGAAGCGACCGCAGCGGGGGCCGTTGGAGCTCTTGGGCGCTGGGACTGGCTGGCCTGTTTTTGAACTGATCCCTGTCTGTGTCGCCGAGACCATCGGCTACATCTCGGCTTGTTCGACGAATGGCAAAAAGTCATCCGAGGCCCAAAAAAGCCATAAGTCGTTGATGCCATCAAGCACCTTGCAACCAAAGGAAATATGTGGAAAGCCACGACCCAAGAATCACTGGCAAGAAGCGGTCTTCTGCCGGCCTTCAAGGCATGGAGCGAGTCAGTGGCCGCGAAGCGCGCTGACCGGGCCTTGCTGGCTGCGGCTGGCCTTGGAGGGGGCAGTGCGGCGGAAAGCGTGAGCCTGTCTGGCGTGGTGTTCGATGGCAGGAAGCAGATGATTTCTAGATGAGAAAGCCCCTGCCGGGAGACTGGCAGGGGCTGGCTGATGGTTGCAGGAGGGCTTGAGTTGGGGTTATTGGTTATTTTGACTCAAGCGTTCTTCAAGGGTGCTGCGGATGTCGGCAAGGGCGGTGGGATTTCTCCGGCGGCGACCAGCGCGAAGGCCTGAAGTATCGATGACGCTCGATGGCGTGGAAGATCATGGCGATCATGGCTGCGTCACATCTTGATTACTGATCTCTTTTTCAGGACCCCGACTAAAGAAATCCTTGATTGTTGCCTTAAATAAAACAAGCGCATTTCTTCTGTGCTTCTCATTATTCAGATATCCTTTTGCACCAGTGGAAATAGTAACGATGCTTTTTTCTGATATATAATCCTTAATGATGAAAGTGAATTGTGACATCTTGGGTTTCTCTTCTGCGGAGTACATTCCACCAAACGCGCCACCAGCCCCGAACCCACCTCCAAATCCATTTGCAAATCCCGTAGTGGCCAAAGTAACAGGAGCCATGATCATTACCTCAACCAACCTCCCTCTCTCCTTGTCCGTCATCGCTTCAGCCGCTTTCTTTCCCACCTGTTTAAAATTAGCTGAAGAGATGATCTCTGTTATCTCAGAATCAACCCCGTAGACAGTCAAATTATCAGCGCACTTAACAATAAATCCTGAATAATCAGAAGCCTTAAAATCAGGCTCGGAGCGAACTGATACAAAGTGCGATCTGCAAGCAAAAATGCTAACAAGAATAAAAATTGCTAAGAGTCGTCTCATTTTCTCACCCTCGCATAGATCACAAGCGAGTCGTCGCACTGGCTCATTTGTTCGCTCTGAAATTTTTCCTTGATGGAAGCTAGTCCGAGCAATTGAAGTCTAGCTTGGCTGGGTTGCTGATAAATCTTTATGTGACTCATGGTGGTCCTAGGGTTGTCCGGGCAAGATAGCTGGACTTCGGGACTTGACAAGACTGTCCGGGCTGTCCGGGGTGTTTATAACTCTCTAATAGAAACTGGAATGTCGCAATCTCTTGAAATTCAGTATTTTATGTTGAATCATTTGCATTGGGTTTGTTGGATCAGATTCATTGCCAGGGATTAGCATCAAAGTAAGCTCTAGCCTTGGGGGTAGCTACGAGAGCGCCGCGACCGCAGCGGGGGCAATCGGCGTTCCTTCCCCCAGTCATCCGCCTTCATCCGTGGGAATCCGTGCTCAAATTGTATGCGATTGTTTACTTTGGAAACACGCTTCGGCTGCTTATCCGGCACATTGAGGGATCTGTAGGGGCTCTCGCCTCCACTAACCATTGATAATGTCCATTATGGACTTAGCCTATGGGAACCTAAAATTACAAAAGGAGACCCTATGCCGCTACTGACCGCCATCAAGCCCTTCGCCATTGTCCAAGGAAGCCCGTTCAAGCTCGCCGCCGGACTCTTCACCCTCGATCCCACGGTCGATGCGCTCAATGTCAGCGTTTCCGGCGGTCTCCTCTATTCGGGCGGCAGTGCTCTCGGCGTCACGGCAAGATGCTCCTTGGCCGATCTCAAACTCGGCAAGATCACCTTCGTTGCTGACGGCGCGACGATGCCGACATTCGCCATTGCCGCACTCAGCGGATCCAGCCGTTCCGACGAATTTCCGGCCCCTGTTTCTTTCAAGATGGTCAACCAGGCCCCAGTCACGGCCAGTCTCGGCCTCGGCTCGGAAGCCCTCAGCCTTAAGAACGGCGGCACCATCGTTCTTGACCGCTCGATGATCTTGGTCAGCGACACAGAAACGCCGGATGCGGCCAACATCAATCTCAAGGTCGCCAAAGTCAGTGGCGGGGCTTTCTACCTCAATGGCAAGATTGCCAAGAGCTTCAGCCTCGATGATGTCGAAGCAAGCTCGGTGCTCTTCCGCCACGACGGCAAGGGCCTCAAGCCGAGCTTCAGCCTGCAAGCGGTCGACAGCGACGGCAAAGCCGCCGCCGCCACTCTGGCCAATGCATCCAAGGTCTACTTCGATGCCTCCCAAGGATCCGGAACTGTCGCAATCCACGCCCTTGCCGGTGGCCAGATCAGCATCACTGAAGGCGCCACTCTCAAACTCACCGCCGCCATGCTGCCAGTCAACGCCCAAGCCCTGAGCTTGGCCGCCAATGCTGTCGACGCCCTCGTCTGCCGGATCGATGGCTCGCAAAACCTTGCGGTCAAAGTCACCGGCGTCGAAGCCGACAGCTTCACCATCGCCCAACTCAAGGCCGGACAGGTCACGATCATCCACGACGGAACCCAGTCCGGCCCTAGCCTTGACCTCAGCCTCCTCTCGGGCGAGACGGTCCTTGATCAGATTCATTTGCCCTTCCTCTTCAAGACGGTCAATGATCTGCCTACTCTCAGCCTCTCGGAACTCGACCTCGGCACGGCTTCCAGCCAAGTGCTCGACACGGGACTCTTCGATGTCGCCGACGAAGAAACCCCACTCTCGCTCAATGGCACCTTTCAATTCACCGTCAAGAGCTCCGCCGGTCTTGAGTTCCACCGCAGCGGCCAAAGCGCTGCCATCACCGGCTTCAGCTACCAAGAAGTCGGCGACGGCTTGATCAGTGTCCAAAAGACTGGGGCGACCAGCGCTTCCTACACCCTCGCCGTCTCCGACCCCAGCAGCAAGACCTCCGTCATCGCCAAAGGCAGCGTCAATCTTGATGCGCCCACCACGCCACCGCCCGCCAGCGTCCAAGGACTCAACATCTCGCTCAAGGAAGGGCCTGAGGGAGTCGTTGGCGGTGATGGTGACGACAGCTTCTTCGCTTACGGATCTTGGCTCAATAACTCCGATCGCATCTACGGAGGCAAGGGGCAGGATACGCTCTATTACGAAGTCAATCGCGACTTGGAACAATCCTATTTCGTGATCACTCCATTCGCTTCTTCAGTTGAAGCGCTTGAAATCACTTCCAGTCCCTTTAATACTCGGAACAGTCCATATCTAAGCTTGGATCGAATGCCCGATATAAAAGAGATCCGAGTTCACCATGGAGATGCCAATATCTCTGAGGCCCGTGATGTTCGAAAGGTTGTCATCGACAGCGGCTCACTGAATCTCAGCATCAGCGCCAAACAGCTCAATCATGTGAATGACGAATTTAATCTCGACGTCTCCAGCCATGCCTCAATAAACTTCGGATTGGGTGAGGATGCACTGGGCAATCGATCCAGTTACACGATTGACACCATGAATATCACCGCGAACGAGGTTGCCTCCCTCAGTATTAGCGGAGCCGCGCTTGCGCATTTGAAGACGATCAATCTTTCAGGCTCAGGTAAGATCAGTCTTGCTCCCGGCTTCTATCAAGAGCTCGATGCCAGCAAAATGACGGCGAGCATCGAATTAAATGGTTGGGCTTATGACAGCGTCAAAATTCGCGGTAGTGCCGGCAATGACTACCTCATGGGATCGAATTTAGGAATGGACACCATCAACGGCGGTGCCGGTGATGACGTCATCCGAACTGGCTTCAGCGGACTAGATATCCTCACGGGCGGAGTTGGCCGTGACATCTTCGTTTTCCCGGAGCGGTATGGATATGGAGGCCTCACCGACCCTCTCGCTACCATTACCGACTTCACTGCCGCAGATGACCGCATCCTCGTCCCCAACCTGCCTATTCAATCTGTATCTTCCTACCAGTTTACGGGCTCCACCTACAGCCAGTTCATTGAGAATGCCAAAGTCACGGGATATTCCGGTTCTTCAGCCAATCTCCTGCTCAATACCACGACGCAAGAGACTTATCTCTTGATGAACAATTCCTACAACAGCATCGACAGCGGCGATCTGATCCTCAATGTCACCGGCTACACAGGCACCTTCACCACCGCCAATTTCGTGACCTCTGATATCAATGTGCATTGAGTGAGCCATGGCCTCCTCCTTTTACGTCAGTCGCAAGAGGTGGAGGCTTTGCGGCTTGGCCATTTTTCATGCTCAAAATGTTAGTGATTGTTTACTTGGGGAGCGCGCGGCGGCGGCTCATTTGAGGGCCTCGATGGTCTTGGCCATGCTTTCGGCAAGCGATTGGTGAACGGTTGCGGCCCGTTTCCAAGTGTCGCCACTGGGGAAGACATAATCGGCGCGATTTCTCAGTTGCCGCAACTGCGACAGGTACATGCCCGCCTTTTGGTTGCGCTCCGTAAGGGCTTCCGCAACGGCTTGGTGAACTTCTTCCCGTTGATCGATGCCGAGCTTGTCCCGCGCTAAGATGAAGAGGGCGTAATACTGGCGCGAGACGGCGGCGCGATAATGGGCCTCGCCTGCCTGCGGATGGTTGATGAGGTCGGCAGCAACTTGCTGGACGGGAAGGAGCATTAGCGGGGCAGGGGGAGAAGGGTTAAGCCGAAGCGGTCAAAGTCGCCTTGATGGTCAAGCGCCAGCTCTACAGCTTGGCGGTATTCGTCATCCGTGCCGCAAGCAATGACGATATCCAAAGCCTCGCCCCGCACTTGCAGGGATTGAGCTTGCGGGAAAATCTTGCGGGCCAGGTCTAAGGCATCTGCGTGACTGGGGGCCTGTTCTTCAATGGCTTCTTGAATGGCAAGAAGAAAGGCCGGGCTATGCGCCAGCTTTGCCACCAAGGCTTGGGCTTGTTCGGTGCTGCGGGCCGGGGGACTCATTGTCTGCGTGTTCATCTTGGGGCCTTTTGAAGTTTCTTTATCAATCCTTCACGCCGTAAAGATACTCGGGACACTGGCGCTTACAAGGAATCCGCCAAGGCGTGATTTCGCGGCACAAGGAAATTGTCGCTCCCTGCTTGCGTTAACTCTCAAGCCGCTTGAGCGCCGCCTTGATGGCGTCCCAGTCCTTGGCCTTGATCGCCTTGCGCAGCATTGCCGCCGCCTCTTTGGCCTTCACCTCGGCAGGTGGGACAATCTCGGCTTCGATGACTTCTGCGGCCGTGTTTTCCTTCTCCTCCGGGGCTGCGCTGAAGAAGTCGGGAAGCTTCTTCATCGCTTCAGCTTTGGCCTTGTCGGTGGCGTGGTCAGCGTAAAGGGCTGTCATCTTCGGCGAGGCGTGCCCGACAATGCCTTGCACGATGGCAAGGGGGATGCCGGATTCGGCGGCGAGATAGACGAAGGTGTGGCGGAGGCTGTGCAAGTCCTTGAAGACATGGGGGCGGCTGCGGTCTTCGATTCGGCGGCTGCGCTCAATGCCGAGTGAATCCAGCAAAGCGCCGAAGCTCTTGGAGAGCCGGGTTTCGTCTTTGTCGTACTGGCATGCCAGCTCCGGGAAAACGGCGTCTCCTCGCTGGCCTTGCGGCTGTTCTTCGAGAAGTGCGCGAAGCTTGGGCATGACGGGAATCTTAACCGCCTTCCCGGTCTTGCTGGTCTTCTTGTGAATCCAAGCGATGGAGCCGCGCAAGTCGACTTCATCCCAGGTGAGTCGGCAGGCATCCCCGGTGCGCAATCCGGTGCAAACGGCGAGGGTGACGAGCTGGCGCAGCATGGGGCGCGATTCAGTGGCGTCTAGGATGGTGCGCAGCTCTTCGATGCTGAAGGCTTCGCGCTCTTCGCAATCATTCGCCTTCTTGGGCAGGTTGAAGGGATTCTTGTTGATGCCTGCCGAATCCATGGAAGCGGCGAAGACAGCTTTCAGCGTGAGGTGGTACTTGTTGCGTGAACGATTGGAGAGCGCGGCCGGGGCGATGCCTGCGCGGGTTTCGGCGAAGCGGCCGCTGCTGCTGAGTTCGTCAAGATATTCGGCGGCGTGGGTGGGTGTGATCTGCGCGACATGAGACAAGCCTTGTGCTTCGGCCCAAGCGCTGAAGTCCTGCCACTGGCTGGCGTTGCGGCTGGCTTGTTCATCGCCGCTTTCGTGGGTGCGTGGCGTCTTGACGAAGATTTCCCAAGCCTTGGCGAAGTCGACACTGGAACGGCTGGCTTTGATTTGCCGAATTCGTTCCATGGCTTCTTCCGGCTTGGCCTGCAAGACCGGGCTGGCGTAGTTCTTCGCCCATTCCCGCGCTTCTTTCTCGGAAGTGCAGCGCGTGGCAATGTCTTTGCGGCCACCCTCGGGGGTGGTGACGCGCAAGTAGAAGCGAGCACCCTTCTTGAATAGGGTGCCTTCTCCTGCTCCGGCTTTGCGTACTTTCATGCTGGACTCCGTGCTTGGTTGTGGGAAGATTGTGGGAAGATTTGCGAATTGACCCGTTGCAGGGGGCTCGAATTTCCCTTGGTTTTTCTTCCCACAATCTTCCCACTATCCGTGCTCCTGTCAAGGGGTGACAAGCTCAGCCAAGGAGTGACAACAAGCGAGGCACCTACTTTCGTAAGTGCCTCGCGTTGCAGCTTAAATGTGGTGGGCTCACCCGGATTTGAACCGGAAACCAAGGGATTATGAGACCCCTGCTCTAACCGTTGAGCTATGAGCCCTGATGAGCGCCTAAGATGCCGTGGGCTGTCGCTCTGGCAAGGGGGGAAATCTGCTTTCACGCTTGAATCAAGGTGATCTCGCAACGAGTGCCCAAGCGCAGCGGTGGCCCCCAGAAGCCGGTGCCGGGGCTGACGTGAATCCAGAGCCCGCTTTTGTGCTCATGCAAACCATCGAGATAGGATCGGGCCAGGAGGACGGTGAGGCAGAATGCGATGGCAAGGGGTTTTGACCCTAAATTCTGAAAATAAAAACATAATCACTTTCGCCGCCTGGCCGGCTTGCGCTCGGGCTTCGTCGCGGCGGCGTCGCCGATGCCGCAGG
>JAYTMY010000162.1:0-5936 GCA_043748535.1 Lentisphaeraceae bacterium
GGCGGCAACGCTTATTCGACCCCCTCCATGCTGCGTCTGAGCTCCATCGGTGAAGATCATTTGCTGACTTACCTCGCGGATAGCGGCAGCAACACCTCGTTGTGGAGGTCGCTCCCCGGCTTCCACTGGAGCGCAGCGGTGAGCAAGGCCAAGCTCGGCTCCCAAGTTCTCGCCGTCCACGCCTCCGACAAGACGCCGCTCCTCGTCACCCGTCCCGCCGGCAACGGTCAGGTGCTCTTCCTCGGCAGCGACTCGGCCTGGCGCTGGCGCCGCGGCGTCGAAGACCTGTACCACTACCGTTTCTGGGGTCAAGTGGTGCGTTGGATGGCGTCGCGTCGTCACTCCTCCGCTTCTGAGAATTGCCGCCTCTTCATGAGCCCCGAGCGGCCTTCGCAAGGCGACCAGGTAGATGTCCAGGGTACTCTTTTCGGCCCTGGGGGCGTCCCTTTCACAGGGGCTGAAACGCAGCTTCGCATCGTTCCGCCCAGTGGCGCCGAGCAGACGCAGCAAATGCCTGAAAGTGAAGGTGCTTGGGGTGTCTATCGGACGCAATTCACGCCGGATCAGCCGGGTCAATGGAAAGTCATTCTGAGCTGCCCGTCAAAAGGCATCACGCACGAATCGCGGATCGAAGTCGCCGGGGCAGAATTGGAGAAGGTCGGTGTTCCTGCCCGTCCCGCAGTGATGAAAGACATCGCCCGCATCAGTGGCGGCGAAGTCCTCCCCCTCGAAGCGGGCGCGAAATCCTTGGCAAAACTGGCGGCCATGCCGCCGCCCCATCCTGATGAGCTGCGTTGGCGCTTGCTCAGCCAAGTCTGGTGGGGCTTGCTGATCATCGGACTCTTCGCCGCTTACTGGCTCTTGCGCAAACGACTCGGCCTCATCTGAACTCCGGAGCAATACCATGAAACCCAAGTTCTCAAAACTTCCCGCGTCCTTGGCGACGAAACTCAGCACTGCTGAGGATCGTGCCCTCGGTCTGCTGAGCGTCAGTTCGATCCTCGTCGGGCTCGGCATCTTCCTGTCGCTGGTCATCCTGGTGTGGATTTCCGACCGCTTCATGGACACGCCGAAATGGCTGCGGCTAATCCTGCTGCTTGCCGCCACCTCACTGCTCGTCTGGACGGTGATTTCCTTCGTCCGCCGCCGTCTTCGCCTTTTATCCGGCCCCAACGAGATCGTCAATATCGTGCAGAACCATTATCCCAAACTTGGCGACAGCCTGCAAGGTGCGGTCGAACTGGCTGATCCCTCGACCCGTCCGGCTAGCGTTTCATCCCGCCTCTGCGAAGCTGCCGTCGCTCAAGTGGCGAGCAGTGTCGAAGTGCTCGACTTTGACGCCGCGGTATCTCTCGATGAGCGCAATCGGACCATCCGACGGGTCAGCTTTGCGGCGGCCTTCACTGGCGCCTTTTTACTCGCCGACCACAATGCTTTGTGGTCCTCGGTGCAACGCGCTTTGATGCCCTTCAGCAACATCGAACGTCAGACTTTGGCCCGCTTCAAAGACCTTCCTTCTGAGCTCTATGTCGCCCGAGGCGAAGACTTTCCTTTGACCATCAGCCTCGATCTGAGTGCCAAAGTGGTCCCCACCAAGATCACTTATTCCTACGACAATGAACCCTCGCAGACTGCCGAAGTGGTAGACGGCGTGGCGATGATCAAGCTGCGTGGCAAGTCGAAGGACGCCAAGATCAACTTCAGCGCCATGCCCGATGCGCGCGCCACGATGATCATCCGTCAGATCGACCGCCCGACGCTGAATCTTCTTGAAGCCCAGCTGAAGCTTCCTGCCTATCTTGGCGGCAACGGAACGCGTACGGTCGCCATCAACGGCGGTTCCCTGCAAGTGATTTCCGGCGGCACTTTGCGACTTGCCGGCCAGACCAGTTCCGTACTGAAACACGCCGGGGTCGAAGGTGGCTTCAAAGCGGCGTGCGACATCAAAGGCAAGAGCTTCCTCACGCCCGAAGTCACGCAGCCGAAAGATCTGATCAATCTTGAGCTACTGCTGAATTGGACCGACACTCACGGCATTTCCTCCCGCAGCGGGCAGGCTTTGGGAATCGTCTGGGTAACCGATGCGGCGCCCTTGGCCGAGGTCCATGACGTGAGCAGCGTCATCGCGGTGCTCGAGTCCGAAAGCATCCGTCTGCCGCTCCGGGCCAGCGACGACAACGGCCTGAAAAACCTCTCCATCGACATGGGCGTCCAGAGCACTGCTGCCGATGACAACGGCATCATCCGGCCGATTCATGCCAATGTTCTGGACGGCGATCCCGAGAAACGCGAATTGGCGGCTGACTACATGTTCCGTCCCCGCTCCTTGAAGATTCCGGCTGGTCATCGCGTTGCAGTTTGTGCCAGCGCTCTGGACTACCTGCCGGGTCGTGAAGCCACCCGTTCCAGCCCGATCGTCATCCTCGTGCTCAGCCCGGAAGAACATGCGAAGTTGATCAAGGAACAGCTGGACGCGATGCAAGCGCGTCTCGAAGACCTGTCCTTGAAAGAAAAAGAAGCTGCCGAGATGAGTAAACAGCTGTCAAAAGAAGACTTGAAAACTCCTGAGGGTCAGCGCAAGCTCCAGGATGCCAAAGAAGGCGAAGAACGCCGCCAATCCGAGCTCGAAAAAGAGCTGAAGGAACTGGCCGAGCTGATGGCGGAAGCGGCGAAAAACAAGGAGTTCCCGAAAGACACCATGTTGCAATGGAAAGAGGCCTTCAATAATCTGAAGGAAGCCTCGAAAGACAACATGTCGAAGGCGGCTTCGAAGCTCGATAAAGCGGCGCAGAATGCCGCGAAGCCTAAGGACGGCAAGCCCAGCGATGGCAAGCCGAACGACGGAAAACCCAGCGATGGCAAGCCCAGCGATGGCAAAGATGGCAAGCCCAGCGATGGCGAACCGCAAAATCAGGAAGAAGACGAGAAGAAGGACGCTGAAGAAGCTGCTGAAGAGCAGGAAAAAGCCGCCGAGAAGATGGCGGAGGCCGCCAAGAACAATGCTGAGAAGCAGAAAAAAGCCCAGCTCGCCAGCATCGCCAAACGACTCCGCAAAGTGGCCAACGAAGAACGTGCGCTGTCGACCACGCTCAACGGCCTAGTCGCCAGCACCATCGGCCTGTCACCGGATAAACTGCCTCCCGCGGCGGCAAAAACCTTCCGTGCCGCCGTCGAAACACAATCAGCCCAAGCGACCGAAGCCAGCCGCCTTCTTTCCGACCTGCGCTACTTCCACTCTCTCACCAAGAATGAAGATTACGGCAAGGTTGCCGATGAGATGGAATCCAAGAAGACCTCAGAGGCCTTGGCGGCGATCACCGACATGATCTCTGGCAACCGTCCCGGCCAAGGCTCGGCCGAAAACCTCAAGTGGGCGGCGCTTTTTGATGCCTGGGCCAAGATCATCGAGCCCAAGCCCGAAGAGGGTGGCGGTGGCGGCGGCAAACCCAAGCCGCCTGATGAGTTCGCCATCGAACTCTTCCGGGTCTTGACCGAGCAGCAGCAGATCTACAACGAGACCCGCTACCTCGAAGACAACAAGCTCAAGCTCGATCACGAAACCGAAACCGAAGAAGTCGCCCAGACGCAGAATAAACTGGCGACGGAACTCGATCAGCTCGCTGGCGAAGCTCCGAAACCCGAAATCGGCAAGGCGCTTGATGCCTGTATCGTTCTGATGAAAGAAGCGGCTAGCAACCTGCAGCAACATGCCTCTGATCAAGCCCTGACTCCCGAAGCGACGGTGGTCGAAATCATCACCAGCATGCTGCAGAAGCCGCCTCAGAAGCCGGGTGAGAAAAAAGACAAGCAGAAAGGCCAGAAGGAAGAGCAGGACGAGGCGATGCAAGCCATGCTCCAGGCGATGCAGGAGCAGATGAAGCGCGGCCAGAAATCCGGCGAGCAGGCCGGCCTGTCGGGCTTCAATGGTGGTACCGGACTCAACGGCAAGCCGGCGGAAGTCGGTGGCGGCGTCAACGAGCGCCGCACTCCTGCAGCCAGCGGCAGCGCCGCCCTGATCGAAGATGTCCCTGCCGAATATCGCGAAGCCTTTGAAAACTATTACAAAAAAGCGGAGCCTAAAATCCATGCGCCGTAACCTCTTCAGTTTCTGCACTGCCCTGCTCGCCAGCCTCGGATTGACGCACTCGGTGCAAGCTCAAATCCGCCCTTCGGGCATCCTCGGCGATCCGGTGCCACCGGAAGTCGAAGTGATGTACGACAAAGGCATCCGCTGGCTTGCCGCCCATCAGTCGCCAGATGGTACCTGGGGTAGCGGTGGCGAAGGCGGCCCCGGCATCACCGGTCTCTGCGTCTTGTCGATCCTCGCGCATGGCGAGGACCCCAACTTCGGCCCCTACGCCTCAACAGTGAAAAAGGGCGTCACCGCGATCTTGCGTGGCCAGGACCGCACCGGTTATCTCGGGAGCTCGATGTATCACCATGGGTTTGGCACTCTCGCCCTTGCCGAGGCCTATGGCACGGTCGCCGACCCGAAGATCGGCCCGGCCTTGGAAAAAGCCGTTCAGTTGATTCTTGCCTCACAAGCTAATAACCCCACCGGCGGCTGGCGTTACGACCCCTCGGGCCGAGATTCCGACACCACCGCCGCCGGCTGCTGCATGATGGCGCTGTACGCGGCGCGCAATGCCGGTATCAATGTGCCGGATGCAGCCATCGACAAGGGTCTCGAATACTACTCCCGTTGCCAGTCTCCCGACGGCGGTTTCGGCTACACCAGTCCTGGTGGCTCCAATACCCCTCGTTCGGCCATCGGCCTCTTGGTTTACGCCATCGGCAAACACAAAGACAGCGATGTCTTCCGCAAGGCGCTCGACTACGTACGAGCGCATCGCGATAACACCGAGCAGCACTACTACAATTACACCATTTACTACGTCCCCCAGGCCTTGTTCCAGTCTGATTATCAGGTCTGGAAGGAGTGGAATCGCAAGCACATCGAGACCTGCCGACAGCGTCAGCGCGCCGACGGCGCTTGGCAGGCCGGCGAAGGCGAAGCCTTCGGTACCGCCTCCACACTGCTTTCCATTGCTTTGAACTACCGCTATCTTCCCATCTACGAACGCTGAAACCCAGACACTGAACCGATAAACGGAGTACCTCTTATGACGCGCAGTTTATTCCTCACGGCAGCCCTCCTCCCCCTTGGCCTCTGGGCAGAAATCAAGGTCCAGGACCCTTCGAAAACCCGGGAAGGCATCGCGGTCGAACAGGCTCGCAGCGAAACCGGTGCGCCGATCGCAAAAAGCGGCAACGACCAGATGTCCTTCCTCACCGGCGACCGCAGCAGCGGCCAGATCCTCTCGATCGATCCCGCCAAGGGCCTGCTTTTCCAACTCGCCGATGCCGAACAGCCAGTCCTCTTCAAGACTGCACGCATCAACAGCATCAACCTCGGCAGCACCGGCAGCGGCCAAGGTGGCGGTACGCGCGTCAACCTGACCAACGGCGATACCTTGATCGGCACGGTCACCGAAATCAGCGCCGATAAAGTCGTCCTCGATACCTGGTATGCCGGCACGCTCAATATCGAGCGGATGATGGTCAAGTCGATCTCCGCCGGCCAGGCCGCCGTGAAAAGCCTTTATGCCGGACCCGGCGACATGACTGGATGGAGCCGCCAAGGCAACGGTTGGTCGGTGAAGGACAACGGCCTCAATTTCGATGGCTCATACGGTACCATCGGTCGCGAAGTGAAACTGCCGGAACGCAGCATCATGGAATTCACCATCGAACACCGCGGCAATCTTCAGGTCTCTGCGATCCTGTACTGCGACAACAAAGAAGCATCAGGCGGCAACGCCTACATGCTGACCTTCAACAATAACTACATCCAGGCCATGCGCGTCAGCAGCAACGAAGGGGGCGACACCATCGGCCACTTCCCGATGCGTAACGGCCTCAAATCCGGCGCCCGG
>JAYTMY010000163.1:0-8688 GCA_043748535.1 Lentisphaeraceae bacterium
TCGGCAATCGGGCAACAAAAAGCCCGAGCGTAGCTCGGGCGGATCAGGATGCAGCTAGGGGGTGGCTAGGTAAGGAAGGGGGGGGCTGAGTAGTAACGAAAAATCAAGGTTAATAACAGCAGGCCCAGTACGATCACCACATGCGTCATCAATCCAAAACCCTTGGGCCCCTGATCCGGATGTGCGTCCCTTTCGTCGGTTCTCATTTCGTCAGCTCCTTCAACCGTTCCGGCGTCAGCTCCTCGACATGGCCGTCGCCGAAGAGGACGTTGACTTTGCCGCTGTAGTGGTGCGGCGTAGCGTCCCAGATCCAAGGCGAGTGCGGGTTGTTCCATTCTGCAAAGGTGCCGCTGATTTTTGGGTTCCAGACGAAATCGCGGGACGGACCTTTATGCTCTGCCGAACAGCTCAGCATGTTGGCGTCGAAGCCGAAGCCGCCGTCGTTACGAGAGTCGACTTCGAAGCGTTTTAGAATCGGCATGGCGGTCGCGGTGCCGTCGGAGTAATAGCTCTGCATCATCAGGCCGATTTGCTTGAGATTGTTTTTGCATTTGGTGATCTGAGATTTTTGGTAGCTTACTCGGGATTGGCCACTGGGAGGTAACAGCATGGCCACAAGTATCAGGGCGATGCAGGCGATGACGGTGAAATTGATAAAGGCGGAAGAAGGTAATAAGCCTCTAGGATGATCTGATTTTCGCGGCATGATCGCTGCGACTATCAATCCGATGAGCATGAATAACAATCCGAAGGCAAAAAACGTGGTCGGGAGAGTGACGAAAATGCCGCTCCAAGCCCAGTTGGGATCGAGTTTTTCGCGGCAGCGCAGCCAAGTGAGGCAGATAAGGGTGCTGTAAATGCCAATGAGGGCAGAAGTGAAGGGGATGTAACGATCGTAGAAGAAGTTCAGGAAAAGAGAATTGCTGCCGAGGGCGCAGAGTAGACCGAATACGGAAACCAGAGACCAGAAGCTCTGTCGTCGCCAAAGTGCGATGATCCAGGCGATGCCGGCAATAGCGCAGAGGAAGTGTTCCCCTGCTAGAAAAAACGTCAACGCGCCCAGCCCGGCCAGGCTAAGAGCGAGAGCCCACAATCGTGAGATGTTGGGTTCTCGGGGATTGTTTTCCACACTCATTTTGTCAGCTCCAGCAAGCGCTCCGGCGTCAACTCCTCGACATGCCCGTCGCCGAAGACGGCGTTGATCTTGCCGTTGACCCGGTGCGGCGAGGCATCCCAGATCAAGGCGGAGTTCGAGTTGTTCCAATCAGCATATTTGCTGCCGCTGAGTTTCGGATTCCAGACATAGTCGAGGCAGGGACCGTCGTGCATCGCGGGACAGGATAGCATGTTGGCGTCGAAGCCGAAACCACCGTCATTGGAGGCGCTGACCTCAAAGCTTTTCAGGCTCGGCATCGCGGTCGAGGTGCCGTCGGAGAAATAGCTCTGCATCACCAAGCCGATCTGCTTCAGGCTGCCTTTGCATTTGGTGACGTTGGCCTTCTCGCGGACCGAGCCGAGTGCCGGCAGGAGCATGGCGGCGAGGATGAAAATCACTGCGGCGACAGCTACGATGAAGGACACCGAGGGCAAATTTCTAGAGGAAGAGTGTTGATGGCGCTGCTCCAGAATGCGGTTGGCCTTATCTTGCGCCGAGATCAAAGAGGGCGGAACGAATTCTTCAGGGATGGGCTCTGTTTCAGGCGTTTTACTGTTCTGCTCAGGGCCATTGTCGGGCGGAGTCGCGGCACTCGGCGGCTCGGGGTCCGGATCTTTCGGCCGCAGGCTGACCTTGAGGCCGAGGGCCAGGAGGCCGAAACCGGAGAAGATGAGGAGCCAGCCGTCGCCGATCAGATTGGAGCGGATCAGCGGGACGAAGAGCGAGGCGGCGAGGGCGGCGGCCATGATGTTCTGGCTGGCGAGGCGCCAGAAGAGGATGGCGAAAATCACGCAGGTGAGAGATGGCAGGGCCGACCAGGCGTTGCTCCACAGGGGGCCGCAGCAGTTGCATAGGACCAAGCCGATGACGCCGCTCCAGGCCCAGTTGGCATCGAGCTGATCGCGGCAGCGCAGCCAGGTGAGGCAGATGAGGACGCTGTAGAGGCCGATAAGGGCGCCCGGGACGCTGAAGCTGTGCTCATAGCAGAAGGTCCGGAAGGGATAGGCATTGCCGAGGGCGAGGAGGGCGAGGAAGATGGCGACGATGGCGAGGATGCTGCGGCGGAACCACAGGGTGGCGGCCCAGGCGACGACGGCGAGGACGCAGAAGACGGTCTCCCAAGGCCGGGCCTTGCCGGTGGCCTGGGCGCCGCCGCTGAGCCAGAAGGCGCCGATCAGACAGCCGAGCGAGCAGATGGCGAGGGAGTAAAGGCGGCAGCGCCAGGCCGTGAGGCCGGAGAGGACGCCGCAGAGCAGCAATTGCAACCAGGGGGAGCCAAGCTGATTGATCAGACCGGCACCGGAACTCTGGCCCCAGCTTTGCGAAACCAGGATGAGACAGCCGATGCCGATGCCAATGGCTTCGAGGACGCTTTGATCCTTGTGGCGGCGACAGAGTTCCGACAAGGAAGCGATGAGGAGCAAGAGCAGCATGGCCAGGGCGAAGGCGCAGAGGCTGCCGCTCTTGATGTAGATCCAGGAGAGGAGCCAGATCTGCACGACGCCTCCGAGGGCGATGAGAAGGACCCAGGCCCAGCCAAAACCGCGGCTTTCGAGCAGGGGCACTTCTTCGGCCGCGGGGATCCATTTCGGATCGAGCTCCTTCAGCTTGGCGAGGAGCAGGAAGGCAAGGAGCATTTCCACCGCGAGGAAGCTGATGGTCCAGCCCGGGACTTCGATCATCTCGTCCAAGGCCCAATTGAGGATCGGCACCAAGGCGAGACTCAAGCCCTGCAGCAGGCAGACGCCGATCATCGCCGGCTTCGACAGGGCCATCTTGATCCGTTGGCTGAGGGTCCAGACGATGCCCAAACAGAGACCGAAACTGAGCGAGCCGAAGCCGATCACCACCCCGGGCGAACCGGTCACCGACAGCCCGACCACGGCGTTGGCACCGAGGAGGACGCCAAGCAGGACGACGAGGCAGACCGCTTCGTCCTTGAGGGCGCGTCCGAGGACGAGCAGGCAGACGCTGGCGAGCATCGCCGTTTCATAGAGGCTGAGCGAGCCGAGGCAGAGGCATTTCGGCAGCACCAGGCTGCCATTCAAAGTGCCTTTCGACAGGCGGTAGATGCCGAAGAGGACAAAGGCGGCGCTGACGCTGTAAATAGCGGTGCTCAGGCCGATTCGTGCCGACCAGTCGACGGCTTTTGGTTTTTGGGACTCATTCATCTGCGGACCTCGTTGTTGTTGTTGGTAACTGCATTGTAGGTCGATCGCGATGGGCTTTGCAAGGCGATTCCGAAATTACTGCAGCTCCTCTACTGGATCGCTGGCGTCCCGCCGGCTGTGCTTCTTGCCTCTCGCGCCCCAGCTAATTTTGCGCCCGGCGCAAGGCAAGGCCCGAGGCGAGGTTAGTTTTGGCGATCCATCAGCCGAGGCGAAGCATGTTTCTTGATCCCGAATCCTGTCCCGAACTGGTCGCGCCCTTTCGCGACAGCAAGACCCGCCGCGGCGTCTTCCCCGGCCCGCAAGGCGAAGACTCGTTTCTTTGCGAAGGCCGCATCATCGTCGAAGGCGCGATCGCGGCGCATCGCCAGGGCTTGATCCGCTTGCAGGTGATCCTCGGCGATCCCGCCGCCCTCGCCCGCCTCGATCCGCCGCCGGGAGTGCCCTTGGTCGCGGCCTCAGGCGACTGGGTCAGCGAGCTGGTCGGCTTCCCCTTCCATCGCGGCTTGATGGCGAGCGCCGCGGTGCCGCCGTCGCCGCCGATGTCGCAGCTCTGGACCTGCCGCCGCCTTCTCGTCCTGCCGGAACTGGTCGACATCACCAACCTTGGCCTCCTGCTGCGCAGCGCTGCCACCCTCGGGGTCGACGGCGTCCTTTACGGCAAAGGCCCGCATGTCTTCGATCAGCGCAGCGTCCGGGTGTCGATGGGCACCTGCTGGGCGATTCCGGTGTGGCGGGCCGAGTTGCCGCTGCCGATTTTGCGGCAATGGCAAGACCAGGCGCCGGGCAGCAGCATCGCCGCGGCGGCGCTGCGTCCCGACTCGGTTTCGTCGCGCGACTGGCGTCCGGCCGAGCGCTGTGCTCTCGTGCTCGGCCAAGAAGGCCCGGGCCTCAGCGACGCATGGCTGGCCGCCTGCGACACGACGGTGAAAATCCCGATGGCCCGGGGCCTCGATTCCCTTAACGTCGCTGCCGCCGGAGCGATCCTGATGCACGCGCTGGTCGATGCCTGATGTCGACAGGCCTGAAATCTTCATGCAAAATTAACAAAAACGCGCCATTGTCATTTCTGTCACTTGGCATAGCCTTAAAGCAGCCCACCACCAACCAGGAGTCTCGCAACATGATGCTGAAATCCTTCGTCGCCTCGTTCTGCCTTCTCGGTCTTCCGGCTTTTGCTGAAGACGCAAAAGCCGCCGCGCCCGTGGCCGCTGTTGCCCAAGGCGTCGATGAATCCCTGGTTCGCGAAGCTGCCGCTGCGGCGGGCCGTTCGGCCAAATTCCTGATCTCGAAACAAGGCGCCAACGGCGCTTGGATGGACCACGTGGCGATGACCTCCTTGTCGGCCACTGCGGTCGCCACTTCGGTGGACAAGGATCAATACAAGGACCAGCTCGCCAAGGCTCTGGCCTTCCTCAAGACCCAAGCTCAGACCGACGGCTCGATCTACACCGCTGGCGACAAAGCCGGCCCCAACTACTCGACCTGCTGCGCCATCATGGCTCTCTACGCCATCGACCGCGACGGCAGCAAGGAACTCATCCAGGCCGGCCGCCGCTTCATCACCAAGGCCCAGTTCGGCCCCGATACCGGCATCGAAAAAGGCGGCATCGGCTATGGCTCCGACAAGACCAAGTCCGACTTGTCGAACACCCAATTCGCCATGGAAGCTCTCTTCGTAACCGCCTCGGTCGACAAGGACGGCGCCAAGCCCGAAGACGTCGAAGCGACCAAACAGGCCATGGCCCGCGCTCTTGAGTTCGTCACCCGCTGCCAGAAAAATGCCCCCACCAACAGCGCCCCCTTCTCTGTCGCCGCCGAGTTCCCCGAAGACCAAGGCGGCTTCATTTACAGCCCTGACCGCACCAAAGTCGAAGACAAGACCAAGAAGGTCGGCGAAGCCCAGGCTCTCCGTGTCTACGGCTCGATGACCTATGCCGGCCTGAAGTCAATGATCTACGCCGAAGTGCAGAAGGACGATCCCCGCGTCAAGGCCGCATTGACCTGGGTGGCCAACCACTACACCGTCAAGGACAACCCCGGCATGGGCGCCATGGGCTACTTCTACTACCTGCAGACCATGGGCAAAGCCCTCGACGCAGCCGGCATGAGCACCATCACCGACTCGCAAGGCGTCGTCCGCAACTGGCGCAACGACCTGATCGGTCAGCTCCTCAGCACCCAAAGTGCTGACGGCTCCTGGGTTAACCCGGAAGGCCGCTGGATGGAAAACATCCCGACCCTGGTCACCGCTTACTCCCTCATGACCTTGAACTTCGCCACCGCCCGCGACATCTACAAAGCCAAATAAGCTGTAGTTACCGGGTTGAAGCTGCGGCACTCTTGCCGCAGCTTTTTTTGCCTTATTGTCGCGAAGCGAGCAAAGGAGTCCTTTCTCGATCGGGACGATCGAGCCACATCCTGTCGCTTCGCGACGAACACCCGTCGTTTGCCTTTCAACCTTTCAACCTTTCAACCTTTCAAGTGCGGAATTCCGCGTTATAATCGGCGCAAACCATTCCGGAGCCCCACATCATGAAAAGAACCTGCCTCACTGCTCTTTGCGTCCTCAGCCTGGCCTCCGCCAGCTGCGTTATCCCCGTCGCCGTTGGTACCGCCGCCAGCGCTTCGACCTACGTCGGCAACAAGGGCCAGAAAGAAGCCTACTTTGCCCACACCTATTTCGACACCTTCAACACCGTCCTGAAATATCTCCAGGGTCCGGCGGAAGCTCAGCTCAGCTCCGCCATCGAGAAACAAGGCTACATCCGCGCCATCCTTCCCGAAGGCCAGGTCCTGATCTTCGAGCTCCAAGCCACCACTCCGAACACCACCCACGTCAAGCTTTTCGCCAAGAGCAAACTCGGCATCCACAGCGACGACCTGGCGAAAGAGCACTTCGACGCCCTCTCAGCCCTGCTGAAATAATCCCCCAAAGAAGCTGAGCGTGAGCTCAAGCCCCCAGCCCGCCGACAACTCTGACACGGTTTACCTGCCGTATCAGATGAAAGTCGACGGGCCTTCTCTTGTCTTCGCCCTGGGCGATTCCGCCCCTCGTTATCACCTCGGCCCGGTGCTCGGCTCGGGCGGCAATTCGACCATTTACGACACCTACGACACCGATCTGAAACGCCAGGTCGCGGTCAAGATCCTGAAGCCGAAATACCGCGTCGCCGAACGCGCCCTCCGCCGCTTCCTCAACGAGGCTCGGATCATGGCCCGCCTGCAGCACCCGGGAGTCGTGCCAGTGCACGACGTCGGCGAAATGAGCGGCCAGCTCTACTACGCCATGCAGAAGATCCACGGCCGCACCCTGCGCGATCTGCTCGACCCCGAACACCCTTCTGACAATCCCGACGAACTCCGCCTGCGCAGCATCGACGGCATGCTCGAAGTCTTCTTCCGCGCCTGCGCCGTGATGGACCACGCCCACCGCCTCGGCATCATCCACCGCGACCTGAAGCCCGAAAACATCATGATCGAGGACAACAGTGCCACCCTGGTCCTCGACTGGGGCCTCGCCAAGGACCTCAAACAAGGCGAGTCGCCGGAGGAGTGGACGGTCGAAGACAACCGCCTCGACGCCCCCGACGCTGCGCCGGAACTGACCATCACCGGCGAGATCAGCGGCACCCCCGCCTACATGTCGCCGGAGCAGGCGCAAGGACGTATGGCCCAGCTCGAATGCTGCAGCGACGTCTTCGCTCTCGGCGTCGTCCTCTACGAAATCCTCACCGGCCGCAACCCCTTCCACGAAGGCACCGGCGGCAACACCAAGCTAGTCCTCGGCAACATCAAACACCTCCGCCTCGCCCCGCCGCAGCGCGACCGCGAAGGCCGCCGCGTCTCCCCCGAGCTGCAGGCCATCCTGGTCAAATGCCTCGAAAAGATCCCTTCCTCGCGTTACCACGACGCCAGCGAGCTGCTCCGCGATCTCCGCAACTGGCGCACTCGCCAGCCAGTCACCGCCTACGGCTCCGGCGTCGACCAGCAACTCTTCAAATTCTTCCTCCGCCACCGCCTCGGCACCTTCGTCCTCTGCCTCGGCATCACCGCCGCCATCCTCGGCTGGACCCTGGTGAAAACCACCGAGCGCGCCGATCGCCGCATTGCCGACGACGCCCGCCTCGCGTTGCAAGATGCCGCCCGCAGCCACAATGAAGCGGTGCAGGCCGATCGCCGCAGCGCCACCGTCGCCTGGGAGCAAGCGCAACGTGACTGGGGCCGCGCCCGCGGCTTCGCCGAACGCGCCTTGGTCGAAGCGCCCGACCAGCTCGGCCCCGAAGCCACCCAAATCTACCTGCAGCTCGCCCTCGATGACATCGCCCGCCTCGCCGATCAGAATGTCCTGACCGAAGCCCGCCGTCTCCTCGCCACCCTTGACGAACTCAGCTCCAACAAGGGCGGCCCGATCCCTGTTGCCGAAGTCAAGGACCGCCTGCAGCTCCTGCGGCTGCGATTGAAGTGAGCGGGGAGATAACGGGGACACAATTGGGACACAGTTGGGACACAGTTGGGACACGACTGGGGAACAGCGAACAGCACAGGCAGCCCTAGCTTGCAGCTCATTCGTAATTCGTAATTCGTAATTGGAGTTCCTATGCTTCATCACTTCGCCGCCATCGTCTGCGCCCTACTTGTCAGCAGCTCCTGCGTCGCGCAAGAGCCTGCCGCACCTGAACCCTCCTACCGCATCGTCGTGTCGGAGGCGACCCTGGCCAAGCCCGAGTGGGCGCCGGTGCTGGCGAAGCTGAAGGAGCGGCATCCCCATGCGGCGGTCTTGAGCTACAAGACCGAGCCGAAGGAATGCCTGCCGCAATTGCGCCTGGCGCAACCCGCCTACACCGCTTTCGTCGCCCGTCCCGACGAAGCCTCGCGGCAATACATCGCCGACATCAGCCGCCTCTGCCGCGCCTACAACGACGATCCCTACACCGACTCGACCTGGGGCGTGATCACCGGCTTCGACGCTGCCAATGCGGTCGAAATGGCGGCTTGTCCGGTCCTCGAATTGAACCGGGTCGCCGCTAACACCGAGCTGCTCCTCGAGTGCATCCCGCAAGGCCGCTGATTCGATGAAGTCAAGGCCGGCCTGCAGCTCGAGAAAAGCCTGGGTGGCAAGATCGAGCGCCGTCCCGACGGCCCGCGCGACACCACGGCGTTGATGTGCGCCGCCTTTGCCGAGGCCAACCTCTTCATCACCTCGAGTCACGGCTCGGAGCGCTCCTGGCAGATGGGCCACACCTATGCCAACGGCTTCTTCCTGCGTTACTACTCACGACGCGACTGAGCCCGGCGTGAGCTGGCCGGCCGGTGCATGAGTGGGGATGGAGGAGGAAGAGCCGGAGAGGCGTCACGGAGGAG
>JAYTMY010000164.1:0-8531 GCA_043748535.1 Lentisphaeraceae bacterium
CTCCTCCGTGACGCCTCTCCGGCTCTTCCTCCTCCATCCCCACTCATGCACCGGCCGGCCAGCTCACGCCGGGCTCAGTCGCGTCGTGAGTAGTAACAAGGCCAGTTGATTTCCAGTCCCGAGCACGGCGCCATTCGCATCGGTCCAAGTATAAGTCCGCAGCCCGAGTCCATCTTCATCGTATATGTTTTCGTCAACCCGTAAAAAGCCGCCGGGTACAGGAATAGCCTGGATGTGCAGCGATCCCGTCGGCGCATCATTCACATTGACAATCGTCTCGGTCATCCCGGTGTAGAATCGCTCAACGACGTCATGACCGTCGGTGTACTCGAACTTCATCCGCAGTTTTTTGCCGACGTGAGCATCGTCTAAGTGCAAATCCTGATTGCTGCTTGACGTACTCAGATCCTGCCAGTCCCAGCCGTTTAAGCTGCTTTGCCAAGTGTAGCTGAGCGGGCCGAGACCATCGGCGTCTGTGATCGGGCCGACACTAGCCGTCAGCCACTGGTTTTCATAGGATTCGGACGAGATCGAGACGATGGCGTGGGCGGGATCGTTGCTGACGACGGCGCTGCTGACGGCGGTCTTAATCGACAAGCCCTCGTTGTCGGTGAGAATCACTGACCAGGAAGCGTTTTGCGCGGAGCGCGTCACCTGCACGAGTCCGGCGTCGACATCGGCGAGGGAGAAGGAGTTGACTTCCAGGCCATTGATTTTGAAGCTGAGACCGATCTTGCTCTTTAATGTGACGATCAGAGAATTCCGCAGCAAGGATCCGAGTTCCTCATCGTGAGCCAAAGCGAAGATGTCGCGATCGAGTGTGATTGTCTGATTCAGATTGATCACCAGCTTGCCGAGTTGCGGCAGCTCGGGGGCGTCGTTGACAGTCTTGTAAGTGAGCGGCAGCCAATAGCCGTTTTTACCTGTGACGCCAAGCGCCAGTTCAGGCATCTTCTCGCTGTCGCTGCTGCGCAGCACCAATTGACCCGCTTTCAGATCGGCGTAAGTGAAAGTCTCGAGAGCGGTGAAGGACTTGTCGGAGTTGATCTTGCCGATCTGGCAATTGACGGCGTTCACCCAGAACTCCAAGCCAGCATCAAGCTTGGCTTTGGACGCGGAAATCAGCAGGTTGGCAGGGCTGAGCTTCAGGTCGGCCCCTTCCACCAAAACCAAGGGAGCCTTGTTCATAAAGACTATGGCAGCGTCGACATCAATCAACTTCGCCTTGCTGCTGGCGCCGAAACGGTCTTTGGCAACGAGGGAAAAACTCGGATTGAGACCAGCTTGACCCAAGTGCTGGAACTCCACTCGTCCGGCATCGACATCGCTGAGACGGAATTGGTTGACGGCGACGCCATTCATCAGGAAGACACAGCCTTTGACATTGCTGACGACAAAGCCGATGCCTGCATCGCTGGCGAGCTGAGTCGATCCGTTGCTGAGCGTATCCCGATCGACGAAAGAGAAGTGGGATCGGCTCAAGCTCACGGTTTGACCGGGCCAGATGTCGTGCAGGTTGAAGGCAAGTTCGCTCGGCGCCTGATTGCTCACCGTGATGCCATCGTTCGGGTTGCTGTCGACTGGCCGCGGATCGTTCATGAAGACCGGCAGATCGACGCTCAGATCCGGACTCTTCAGGCGGACATAGGCATCGCCGCTATACGACGAAACTTGAATGAAAAGGTTTGCCATCTCGGCATAGGTGAAGCTGCTCGACGGCGATTGGACAAGGCCGTCCTTGTTGACCAGAGAGCAGCCGCTGACTTCGTGAGTGAAGCGATAGCTGCTAGCCCGGCAGCGGGGGTCTCGTCATCGCTCAAGCTGACCAGGGACTTGAGGGCGATGCGGACGGGAGTGATGACGCTGGTGCCATCGACCAACTTGGCGCTCAACTTGGCGGTGGCAGCCTTGACGGCGAGGACCGGTGCGTCGTCGACGGTGTGGACGGTGAGTTCGGCACTGTGCGGCGACGAGCCCAAGGGCTTGCTTGAGGCGTCAAAGGCCTGCAGGCTGATTGTCGGAGCGAGATTTTTGCCGTCGTGGCGGAAGCTGACAACGCTGTGCGCGACATCGGCGTAGGTGAAGGTCTTGGTGGCGACACCGTAAACCAGGAAACTGCCACCAGTAATCTTGGTGACCTTGAAGCTGATCTTGCCAAGTTGGTCAACCGGCGTCTCGAGATCGCTGACTGAAATCATGCTCGTGCTGACCTGGATCTCAGTTCCTTCGCTGATTTCGCCGAGGTCGAAGCGGCTCAGTTTCGGTGCCTGATTGAGGTGCTTGTAGACGATCGGCGGGACCAAGCCGCGAGAGCCTGCTTCCGGCAATGAGTCGGAGCCCTTTTCCCGCACCCAGAACTGCAGGTTTGGCATGGTGCTGCCATCGGCGGTGAAGGTGATTTTGCCGGCGGCGAAATCACTGTAGGAAAACCAGGAGAAGCTTTCCGATGCAGTTTTTACTGTCCCTGCCACATTCAACGAGCCGCCGAGCCAGATGATGCCGACTTCGAGGTTGCTGAGCGAAGCGCCGCTGATCGTGGCGACCTTGCTGTCGATCTTAAAGGCTTGGCCGGTGCTCAGGGAAAAACTTTTGAAACTCAGGGAAGTCGGCATCGTGGGAGACCTTTGGTTTTGACTTTAACTTACGGAAGCGCCTCAAATCTTGCCTCAAGATCGAAAAAATCCCGTCGGAGCTGAAGAGGGATGGAGGTTTTTCTGGTGCCAGGATCTCGGGAGTCGCGACTTAATAAATGTCCCAAGGGGACAGGGGACGCAGAACACAGCGAACGCAGCCGGCAGGATGCCGACGAACCCAGTGAAGAACTGCGACTTCCGCAATCCCACAAAACCCCAAAAAAGCTTCGTTCTTCTTTCCGTGCCTTCCGTGTTTTCCGTGGTGGAATTTGTTCAGAAATCCCACAAGCTCCCCTGCACGACGAATTTCTTCACTCGTCACCTAGGTTTCCGCGTCCATGAGTCGTATATTGTGGTGTCATAAAATTGGAGGACACCATGTCGGAACTGATCCCCGGAATCACCGCAAGCCGCTGCCATCGCAATCTCGGCGCTGCCAGCTGGCGGCAGTTGGAGGAGCTCGACCCCGACAACAAGTTCACCGCCAACGGCACCTTGGTGGTCGATACCGGCAAATACACCGGGCGTTCGCCGAAAGATAAATACATCGTCCATCACGGCGCCGCGGTTCCGGAAGCTTGGTGGGGGGAAGTCAACCAAGCGATTTCGCCGGAACTCGCCGCCGAGCTCCGCCGCCGCGTCTGTGCCCACCTCAGCGGCCGCGAACTCTTTGTCCAGGATGGCTTTGCGGGCGCCGCAGCGGCCCATCGCCTGGCGGTCCGCACCGTCGCCTGTAAACCCTGGCAAGCTCATTTCATGCACAACATGCTGATCCGTCCCGATGAAGCGGAATTGGCAGCCTTCGCACCGCAACTCAAGATTCTCAACGCCGCCGGGCTGATGGTCGACGACTGGAAGGAGCTCGGCCTGCGCTCGCCGACCTTCATCGTCCTCGATCTTGAGGCCGGCGAAATCCTGATCGGTGGCACCTGGTACACCGGCGAGATGAAGAAAGGCGTCTTCACCGTCATGAACTGGCTTCTGCCGCGCCGAGGCGTCCTCTCCATGCATTGCTCCGCCAATGTCGGCAAAGACGGTTCCTGCGCCCTTTTCTTCGGCCTTTCCGGCACCGGCAAAACGACGCTCAGCGCCGATCCCGAGCGGCTGCTCATCGGCGATGACGAACACGGCTGGGACGACGACGGCATTTTCAACATCGAAGGCGGCTGCTACGCCAAATGCATCAACCTAGACGAGTCGAAGGAGCCGGACATCTTCCATGCCATCCGTCCCGGTGCGATTTTGGAAAATGTGATCTTGAAAAACGACGCTCAACCGGATTATGCTGACGCCTCGCGCACTGAGAACACCCGGGTCAGCTACCCCATCGACTTCATTCCCAACATCGTCGGGCCGGTGTCGACGGGTCAGCATCCGAAGCAGATCATTTTCCTCACCTGTGATGCCTTCGGCGTCCTGCCTCCGGTGTCGCGACTGCAGGAGAATCAGATCCGCCAGTACTTCCTCTCCGGCTACACCGCCAAAGTCGCCGGCACCGAGCGCGGCGTCACCGAGCCGCAGGCCACCTTTTCGCCTTGTTTCGGTGGGCCTTTCCTGACGCTGCCGCCGACTCGTTATGCCGAGCTTTTGGTGGAGAAGATTCAGAAGCACGGCTCAAGCGTCTGGCTGGTCAACACCGGTTGGAGCGGCGGCCCTTGCGGCGTCGGCAAAAGAATGCCGATTCCCCTGACTCGCCGTCTGGTCAGCGCCATCCTTTCCGGCGAACTGGATCAGGCGGAGCTGATCGATTCCGCCGCCCTCGGCCTGAAGATTCCGTCGGCGCTTCTGGGGGTCGACAGCCAAGTTCTGGAGCCTCGCAACACCTGGTCCGATCCGCTTGCCTACGATGCCGCCGCCGCCCGTCTCGCGGCCATGTTTGCGGTCAATGCCGCCGCGACAAAATCAGGTTGTTTTGGGGTCAGCGGTGGCGGATGAGTACGGCAGAAGGCAATTTCACCACGAAGACACGAAGATCACGAAACAAGGTGTGGTTTTACGTCGTGCTCAGCTCCGGGCAGGAAGAGTTGTGGTTTCCGTGTCTTCAGTGTCTTCCGTGGTGAATTGCCTGTCCTTTGACTTGGATTCCTGATCCGCGCCGTCTTCTCATGCACGGCTATATTTGCGGCGACCGCAATCTCAATCAGGAGTCGATCGTGATCCGTTTCCTCGCCTTACCGTTTCTCCTCCTCAGCTTCCAAAATGCCCCGGAACCGCCGCTTGCGCCGCCTCCGACTTTGAGCGAGCCTTGGGCTGCCCTTCGCGGCTCCAAGACGCTGGTGGTTTTTGTCGCCAAGGCGAGCCAGGAAGAACAGCGACTGGCTACTTCAATCGCGGCAGAATTGACCACGGAAGACAAGCCTCTCGACGACGTGCTCAAGGATGAGGAGTATTACAGGCGTTTTTCCGGTTTCTACGCCGATTACACCCTCATTGCCGTCGGCAGCAGTGGCAGCAATTCTCTCATCCCCAAAGCGGCTGCATCGCCTTTGCCGGAGCGCATCTTCACTCGTGAAGGATTCTTTCCTCTTGGTCTGGAGCTCGGCTCGATTCATTGCGCCAGCAACCAACCGGCTCTGCACCTGCACAATCTCTCCGGCGGCGCCATTCAAGTTCCCGCGATGATTAGCATCACCGGCACCAGCCCCGCGGCTCTGGAGATGGCGGTGAAGGCCTTCCGCGAGGGTTGCCGCCAAGGCTCCTTCCCGGTGCAAGCTTGGCCGAAAGGCGATGCCTTCTTGCCAAGTGTCGGCGAAACCTCCATGAAGGCGCCTGAAGGTCTGTATCCGCGTCAATTGCGTCTCCAAGACGGACCTGCTTCCTTGTTGTCTTCCGGTTGGGGTCAAGTCTCCTTGCCGCAATTGCAGGAGCTGCGGCGTACTTTTGGCAGCGGTTTCCAGGCTTCGGTCCTTCATTTCGATTCCGTCGCGTCGGGACATCGTCCCCGCATTCTCGGCTGGGAAGACCTTCTCATTTCCCTGCGCTTCGCCGATGCCCAAGCTGCCGAAGACGCTCTGGCGCGCTGGAATGATGCCGCCAAACTCGGACTGAATCTCGGGGTTTCTGGTGAACAAGTCCGCAACTGGAAAGCGGCTCTTCCCAATGGTGAATCCCTGACTCTGATCCGCCAAGGACCCTGGCTCATCCTCGCCCGCCTGCCGCCGAATTTGGCGACCTCTTTGGTCAGTCAGGCCCAGGACCTCTTTGTCAAGAAGCCTTGAGCTCGAAACTGGATTTCACCACAGAGACACAGAGTTCACAGAGAAAAAACTTTGTTAAATGAATTGCCGCTCCTCTGCGCCCTCTGTGCCTCTGTGGTGAATGAACTTCGCAAATCACTTCATAAAAACAGCTAACCCCGGCCTCCCATGATTAATCGCCTGCTTGTCATCAATGCCGTCGGCCTGACCCGAAACCTCCTCGGTCCGCACACGCCTGAGCTCAATGCGCTCGCCGCAAAACATGTGCGCGACCTGGTGCCGCCGCTGCCGGCCGTGACCACCACCGCCCAGGCCACCCTGCTCACTGGCACCAGTCCGCAGGAGCACGGCATCGTCGCCAACGGCTGGTACTTCAAGGACACCGCCAAGGTGATGCTCTGGCAGCAGTCGAACTCTCTCGTTCATGGCGACAAGTTGTGGGATCGGATCAAGCGCCTGCGCCCCGGCTTCCGCACCGCCAAGATGTTCTGGTGGTACAACATGTATTCCACTGCGGAATTCTCCGTCACGCCCCGCCCGCTGTACCGCTCCGATGGCCGCAAAATGCCCGGCTCTTACGCCTTCCCCGCGACGCTTAACGACGAACTCGAGGCCAAGCTCGGCAAGTTCCCGCTGTTCAAATTCTGGGGGCCGCTCACCGACATCACTTCGACCCGCTGGATCGCCGATTCCACCATTCACGTGATGGATCAATACCAGCCCGAACTGGTGCTCACCTATCTGCCGCACCTCGACTACAATCTGCAGCGACTCGGTCCTAAAGACCCCGCCATCGCCACCGATGTGACCGAGCTTGATGCCGAGATCGGCAAGCTCCGCGCTTGTGCGGCTCGCCACGGCTACGAGGTCATGGTCCTGTCTGAATACGGCATCCAGGAAGTCAGCCGTCCGGTCCACATCAACCGCTACTTGCGCGAAAAAGGCCTGCTCAAGGTCCGTATCGAATGCGGCGAAGATTGGTTCGACGCCGGAGCTTCCGACGCCTTCGCCGTCGCCGACCACCAATTGGCCCACGTCTACGTCAAGGACCCTTCTTTGGTGGCTTCTTTGGCCGACGAGCTGGCCAAGCTGCCGGGAGTCGCCCGCGCCATCCATGGAGACGAGCGTTCCAGTCTTGGCCTCAAACACGAACGCAGCGGCGAGATTATTCTCCTCTCCGATCGCGACGCCTGGTTCACTTATTACTTCTGGCTCGACGACGCCAAGGCGCCCGATTATGCCCGCACCGTCGACATTCACCAGAAGCCCGGCTACGATCCGGTTGAGCTCTTCCTGGTCCCCGGCGGCAAGGCCAAAGCCGGCTGGACCTTGCTCAAACGCAAGTTCGGTCTGCGTGCCTTGCTCGACGTCATTCCTCTCGATGCCAGCCTGGTGAAGGGTTCGCACGGCGTGCCGACGATTGACGCTGCCGACGGCCCTTGCCTGCTCTCCACCGTGCCCTTGGGCGAGCCTTGGCCGTTGAAGATGCAGGACTGGGCGGGAATGGTCGAGAAGATGATGACAGAGGGCTGAGTTTCTACCGCAGCGGCTCCTCAGTTTTGCGGGTGGCGCAAGAAGTTGCGATACTCGCCTTCCTTGAGGAGTTTCAGGCATTTTTCGCGGGCTTCGCGGGCACCGGCGGCGGCAGCGAGGCCTTGGCGGATGTCGGCATCGACTTCATCGAAGGGGAGGGGGCCGGCGGGGCGTTTGTCGTGGATGCGCAGGAGGATCCAGGCGCCGGGGATGTGCAGGCGCAGAAGCTGGCCGGCCGGGAGATTGAAGGCGGGAGCCAGTTCCTTGCGAGTTTTTTCCAGAGGTACGAAGCTTTGGCAATCGGCGACATTGCGCTCTGCCGCGCCGAATTTTTTGCAGGCTTGCTCGAAGCTGAGTTCTCCTTGGCGGAGGGAGTTTTCGGCGGTGGCGCAGGCCGTGGCGGCGAGGGCTTCGGAAGTGGCGTCTGGGCAAGGGAAGACGATCTTGCCGAGGCGGATGGCGCCGGCACTGTCGAATTCTTTGAGGTGCTGCTGGTAGTAGAGTCGGGCTTCCGCTTCGCCAGGAATCTGGCGGCGGACGAGAAGGGCTTGCCACTCCATGACGCAGGCGGTGTCGGCGCCTTGGCGGATGGCTTGTTCCCGGCTCAGTCCATGAAGGGCGAGCTGGGTTTCGAACTCTCCGGGAGCCGCTTGGGCTTCCTGCCGCAGATATTCGGCTTTGCTGGAGAGGAGATTTGGGCTCAGGCCTTCGCGAGAAGCGCAAATCAGGGCGGCTCGTTTCTGGTGGATCGCGTCGATCAATTGAGTCGCCGCCGCGGCAATGCCGCGAGCACTGTTGCCCGCCGCGAGGACGGCGCCGTCGCCACGGGCGTGACGCAGGAATTCTTCGCGCTTCATCTCTTCGCCGTTCCAGCGGGCGACCACTGGCGGGCAGAGACGCTCAAGCAGGGGCGCCTGCAGCTCGGTCTGCGCCGGTGCTTCAGGGGAAAGGGGTGCCGCATCGGCGGTGAGGAGGAAGAGAGCGTAAAAAATCATGTGCGATCTTGAAGAATTATGAGTTTATGATCGATATCGCGATATCACGATATCACGATATCGTCGATATCGCAGTTCAGTGTCCCAGTTGTGTCCCAGTTGTGTCCCAGTTGTGTCCCAGTTGTGTCCCAGTTGTGTCCCAGTTGTGTCCCAGTTGTGTCCCAGTTGTGTCC
>JAYTMY010000165.1:0-11924 GCA_043748535.1 Lentisphaeraceae bacterium
GCGGCAATCGCTGGCCTCGTAGCTGAAGATCAGATCTTTGATGGCGAGGTCTTCCGAGCTGATTTTGATCACGGTATTTAGCCCGACGCGACCGGGGACAGCTTCGTCATTTTTCACGCTCAGTTTGATCTGAGCCGGTTTAACGACTGAGATCACCGGGGCGTCATCACTGCGGGAGTAGTCAAGCGTCGCGTTGACGGCGCTGCTGGTGGCGGGTTTGACGGCGGCGTCGACGGCTTGGAGCGAGATGACCGGGGGCGACGGGATTGCCGAGGGCGTCTTTGAGGTCTTTGCCATCGTGCTGGAAGCTGACGAGGCCGTGCTGGACATCGGCGTAGGTGAAGGCCTTGGCGGCGATGCCAGCGAGGAGGAAGCTGCCGCCGGTGATCTTGGCGACCTTGAGGGTGATCTCGCCGAGCTGGTTCTCGGGCGTCTCGGCATCGCTGAGGCTGATCATGTCTAGCGTGACGGCTTTGAGCTGGCCTTCGGCGATGCTGCCGAGGTCGAAGGCAAGGACGGGCGCGACATTGACATGTTTGTAGATGATCTGGGGGCTGACGGCTTTAGCCAGGAGATCATTACCGGCACCATCTTGTAGGAAGATCTCGAAATTGGGGGTGGCGCTGCCATCTGCTGTGAACTTGATCTTGCCGGCCTTGAAGTCGTCGTAGGAGAAATATTTGTAGCTCGTAATATCCGGATCTTGGGTCAGGCCATTGAGCTTGAGCGCACCACCCTGCCACACAAAGCCGATTTGATAGCCGGTGGTGGAGCTGGTGCCAGTGAGCGTGGCGAGGCTGCTATTGAGGACCAACTCCTTGCTAGTGGTGAGGGTAAAGGGCTTTAGGGTGAGGCTGAGGGGCATGTGGGGCTCCAAGGGTTGAGTTCATTGCTTGTTACGTGAATTGGTTCATGTAAAATACTGCAACTCGCTCTGGTGTATTGTAAAATCTTGCTGACTTTGGATCAATCTTGATGTGACAGTTAAGACGAAAGTGCGATGCTAGAGCATCAGCTTGAACGTAAATAAAATACATTTCGTGCAGAGGTCTTCTGACCGCAGAATGTCAGAAGACGCCTGCACGCCAATAGGTTTCCAGCTTGAGTTTCGTGCAATCGTCTTCTGAAAATGACAGGTGACACGAGTGTTGGTTTGGGCTCTTTGTGCTCAAATCCTTAGCGTGCTTAAAATTCCGTTTCGTGAGAGCCCCGCACAAGGGCCGGGGTGCGGACCTCAATGAGGATGTCTTTGTTCTTGACGGCGATGCCGATCTTGACCAGTTTCGAGCATTGTGCTTCCCGCAATTTGGCGGTGTAGTCGCGATCCTCGATCTGCTTGAAGGCCTCGGCGAGCGCTGCTTTGAGAGTTTGCTTGCCCTGGGCGATTTTGAACTCAATCACCTTGGCGGTCAAGGAACTTGTCGGGTCCCGTGGGATCATCAGGAGGTCGGCGCGGCCCTTGCCAGTCTCTGGGTTGGAGCTGATGACGAACTGATCTCGGAGCTGGGCGCAGATGCCGAAGAAGAGGCCGTGGACGAAGGCTTCGGGAATCTTGCCGAGATCGAAGTAGGAGGCGCAGCCATTGAAGTAAGTGGTGAGGTTTTCTTGGAGCTCCGGGATGCGGTCCTCGGCGAGCAGGGCAAAGGGCTGATCGGAATGGCGAATCTTCGCCTTGCTGAAGGTGGCATCGACGAAGCGCTCGAAAGCACTGACGACCTCGACATTGGGTAGGGAGACGGCGTAGCTGGTGCGGCCTCGGATCGTCTCCGCCTCGCAAGCCTTGAGGTAGCCGGAGAAGACCATCAAGGACCAGAGCGCCTCGGAGCTGGGCAGCTGGTTGAGCTGGGTGGCTTCGGTGATTTCGATGCGGACTTGTCCGCCGGCGAGGACGGTGAGAAGGTCGCGACGGTCGCTATCGCCCGCTTCGGCGAGTTGATCCCAGATCAAGGCGTCTTGCGAGGTGTTGACCCACCAAGGCTGAGGTTCGCTGTCCTCGCGGGCGAAGTGAGTGATCGACCACGGGTTGTAGATGGTGTGGGAGCCGAATCGATAGCCGTTGTACCAGAGACGGCAGGTTTCGAGGTGCTCCTCCTTGCCGAAGACACGGAGAAGCTCGACAACTTCGTCCTCGGTGAAGCCGAACTTGTCGAGGAAGATTTTGCGTCCGCCGCGCAAGGTGGTGTAGGCTTCGATGTTGTTGAGGCCGGAGAAGAGCGATTCCTTGGAAATGCGCAGAATGCCGGTGAGCACGCCTTTGTAGAGGAAGTCATTGGTCTTGAAGGCATCGGAGAGCCAGGGGCGAATCAGCTCGATGGCCTCACTGTAGAAGCCTTTGCTGAAGGCGTGGTGGATGGGCGCGTCGTATTCGTCAATGAGGATCACAGGCAGCGCCTGGTGATGGGCCGCGAGCACTTTGCAAAGCAAGTAGAGGGACTCTTGCAATTCGGTCTCGGAGCTGGTCTGGGCGATGACGCGACGGAGGCGCGACGCCTCCGTCTCCAGGGCAGAGTTGAGGCATTCGCGATGAAGATCGACGAGGGTGGCCATCGTCTCACGCATCTTGCCGAGGAGGGCCTCGGGCGACTTCGGCTTCCATCCCTTCAAATCGAGGAAGATCACCGGGTGTCTGCCCATGTGCTCAAGCGCATTCTCGTCTTCGAGGATCTTCATGCCTTGGAAGAGCTCGGCTTGATCCTGCCGGTCGATGCGGAAGAACTCGTGCGCCATCTGCAGGTTGGTAGTCTTGCCGAAGCGGCGTGGACGGGCGACCAGAATGGATGTCTCGGCGTCGATGATGTCGCGGATGAATAGGGATTTATCGACCAGGTAGGAGCCGCTTTGGCGCAAGGCACGGAAGCTGGAGCTGGCACTGTCGATGAAGGGTTTTTTAGGCGTGTTCATGGTTCGCAAGCTACTCGATTTTTGGGGTTTTTCGCGTCGGATGAAGCCGCGCCTCTTGATTTTTTGGGAGGCTGCATACACCCCCGCTTGGCAAATCCCACGCGCACGGCAAATTGCTCCCCAAAAAAACTGCGAATAACTGCGATGTCCAAGTCCCCTCCCCTTCCCCCTGAGCAAAGCTCGCTGATCAAGCTCATCGGCCAGCTCGAAATGGCGCGTTACCGGATCCGTGAAAGCCCCAGCCCAGAAGAGAAAGCGGCAGAAATCGCCCGCACCTGGAAGATGGTGACGGAGGCCGCGGCGGCGCATCAATCGGGTCACAAAGCCAAGCTGACCGAAGCGCAAAGACAACAGCGCCTCGAGGCCTTGATTTTGGCCAACCGGATCAAACGGGAAACCGGTCGCCTCGGCGGACGGCCACGCAAGTCAAAAGGCTGACTCCTGCGAGTCAGCCTTTTGACAACAATCAGCTCTGGGAGCCGACTTATTTGGTCTTGGCAGCGTCGAGCTGTTTTTGCAGCTTGGCGATCTGCTTCTGAATCTTGGCGGCGGCTTTGCCGTCGTGCGCTTTCAGGGCGGCGTCGATCGCGGTCTTGTGCGACTTGAGGTTTTTCAGGCCTGCGTAGAAGTTTTTCAGCTGCACGCTGTTGAGTTTGTTCAGGGCTTCACGCAACGAAGCGGTGGTCTTACGGCCTTCGCTTTTTTTCTTGCCATCAGTAGTCTTGGTCTCGGCCATGATCGTTCTCCATTGGGTTTTGTGAATCAGCAGCAATCTCTGATCCCAAAGCTAATCAGACTCCGCCACAAAGCTACCATGATTTTACTCGGAATATTCAAATTCTGAAATTCCCCGGAGATCCATAATCTCCTTCAACTGGCGATAGGAATAAGGGTAATAATCATGGGTGTCGACACCGACATCCTGACGCTTGCCCTGCGCGGGCAGTTTGCCGTGGGAATGGCCATGGACATGCCAAGAGCCGTGATGGGATTTGTTCCACACCTGGAAGGCGTAGTGGCAGCAGATGATCAGTTGTTTTTCACCGACATCGTGAACCACCAGTTCAAGATAATCGCCGCGACTGCGGAAGAAATCGCCGTTGCCGGGATGATCGTGATTGCCGAGAACAAGATGATGCTGGCCGTTGAGCCGCTTGAAAATCTTCTGCGTCTTTTCTGGCGGCGCAAAGGAGAAATCGCCGAGGTGAATGACGACATCATTTTTACCGACGACGGCATTGTGGCGAAGAATCAGTTCTTCGTGCATTTCCTCGACATTCTCGAAGGGCCGCTGGGTGTATTTGATGATGTTATCGTGAAACCAATGCTGATCCCCGGTGAAGAAGATTTGGCCGTCTTTGAGTTGATGGCTGATTTTCATGGTTTTTCTCCGGCTTGATCAGGATTTTTCCAAGCGCCTTGCATCAGCTCTTCCCAGCTCAAGGTCACTTGACCGTAACGCTGCGCCTGAAGATGAATCAGGCCGAAAACCTGGATGCCGCGCCAGTCCTCGACATAGCTGTGGTGCTGGTGACCATGAACGATTTGCCGCGGCTGGAGCGCTTCGACGACGCTGACATAGCGTTCGTTGCAATTGGCGGTGTAGGCCTCGGCGGAGATGTCGACAATCGCGCGGGCCGCAAAAACGGCGTGGGCACCTTTCACCGCTTCGGTGAGCGGCGAGTCGTGCGAGATCAAGAGGTCGAGCGGCGGGCGCTCACGCGTGAGTCGAGGCAGGTCCAGTTCCGGATCAAGCGCTTCCTCGGGGAACCACTCCACCATCGGAACGCGCAGGGGACGGTCAATGGACCCGGCGCCGCCGAGGAAGACGACGCTTTTGCCGCGGATCTCGGCTTCGGCCCCCCTCCCCGCGTAGGTCAGGCGCGGCCCCACGGCTTGGAAGGTCGGGGCATGGATGTCGAGACCGTAGTGCTGACGCATCCAGACAAAGTCCTCGTGATTGCCGTCGATGAAGAGCAGGTCGATGTCGTATTTTTCGAGGGCGTTCATCAGCCGTCCGGCGCGGCCGTCGTTGGTGAGGCGCTCCTCGTAACCGAGGTAGCCGAAGTCGCCGACCTGAATGCAGAGGATACTGCCGCTGCGGGTGAGGCGGAGATCGCGCAGCAGGGTTTTGAAGCGGGTGAGATCGGCATGGGTGTCGCCGATGAAGAGGATGTGATCGTGATCGAAGTTCATATAAGGCTCCTTCTTGAGTTTACTGGGGATTGGAGTTTCGGGAACAGGGGTGGACCCCGGTGGACCCCAGAAAAGCTGGGGAGTTCATTCATCGTCAACATCTGCTCATGTACCACTGGCGCTTTGTCAGGACCATCCCCAGAAAGCTGGGGAATGACAAGACTCGCGAAGCACGCGCAACCGTACTCGGACCATCCCCAGAAAGCTGGGGAAACGCAATCGACTCATCTTCGAGGAGGCAGGACGCGGACCATCCCCAGAAAGCTGGGGAATTCATGTCTAGTCTGGATGATGCGTTTCGACAAATCTCGCCGCCATTTTGCGTTTGGCGCCATTGGGGTGACCATAGGAAAGCGGTAAATCGAGACGCCAAGCGGCGGTGTTGCCGGAGGAGCAATCGCGTTCCCATGCTCGTTCATCTAGGGGCACTTTCAAGACTGCGAACAAGGCGCTGGATTCATCGGGATAGATGCCGGCGAAGACCGGGCTCGAGGGCAGGCAGCATTTGCGTCCGAGCCAGATGCCGAAGACGGGGTTTTCCAGAGCTGCTCCGGCCTCGGCTATAATCTCCTCCTCGCCGGAAAAGAAGGCGAGAAAGCTGCAATCACAGAGGTACTCGCGGCGGGTGACATCCATCTCCTTATAGGCGTCGCTGCCCTTCGATTTGGGATCGGTGTTTCGTGGCTCGGCTCGCCGGACATTGCGCACGGTGTGGTAGTCCCAGAGCCGCTCGGGTTCTGGCAAGGTTTCCCGCACCACCAGGAGTTCGAGAGCGGCCAGACGAGGCAGCTGACGGGCTTCCCGGGACGATCCTTTCTTGAGCCCCATGGCGGCTGCGACAAGGCCGATCAAGCCGCTTTTGCTGGGAAAGCTGCCGCTGCGGCGCTCGTCGAAACGGCTGTCGATCCCCCAGCTCTGCAGCGGCCCTTGCAAGCGCAGGGCGAGAACTGAGTTACTCATGTTCAACCCTCCAAACTTGGGCGAGAAGCCCGTCGATGAATTGCTGCAGGGTCAGCTCGGGGATCTTGAATTCCTGCGCCTTCTGTCCCCAGATCCTCTGGATCTTCTCATGCTCGGCCACCAGGCGGCGCTGCGACTCGGCATTAAATCCCTCACGACTACGCGGCACCGGGGACTCGAAGGCGTTCATCAATTGCACCGGGTGGCCCTTTTCTTGATGTGCCCCAAGGACAAAGTAGGGCGGATTGGCGGCAAACATGCCGCCTTGGCGGGCTTTCGGGTTGGTGGTCAGGGCCGCTCGCAGGAAGCAGGCGAGGACTTCGAGGCGCTGCTTTTTGCTCAGGGCTTTGAGGTGCGTGGCGAGCAGGTCGAGATTGACCGCGAAACACTGGTAGTAGGTGGCGGACTGGAAGGAATTGGTGCCGAGGATGACGGCGCTGCCGTTGGCGACGGCGCGGCAGTCATCGATGGCGGCAAAGTAATCGAGCTCCTCTTCGACCTCATGTGTGCTCAGCGCATGGGTGAAGCAGGTGACGCCTTCGAGGGTGAGTTCACTGGCCTTGGCGAGGAAGCGACCAAAAAGCGCGATGTCCGCCGCTGCCGCCATCGCCTGCGAGTGGTCGTACTTCTTGATGAAATCCTTCAGGGGCTGCTTTTCCCGGGCGGCAGTGACCATGTCCTGAATCTCCACCGGCGAGAAAAACATCATCAGATTCGGTGCCTTGCTCCCCTCCCCTACCTCCTCATCCTCTTCCTCATTCTCTTCCGTCCTCACCGCTTCGTCTTCTGCTGCTGCGCGCTTACCTTTGCCCTTGCCCTTGGCCTTGGCCTTGGCGAGTTTTTTGTCGCCGGCGGTGAGCTCCTTGAAGAGCTCCTTGGCGAGCGTCTTTGCCGCGGTCTCCGGGAGTCCTTGGCGCATCGCTTCTTCGGCGAGGAGCCTTTCGATCTGCGGCGTGCGGATACCGCCGAAGAACTCCGGCAATTTCTCCTGGAGCTCGGGCCGGATGACCGCGCGCTGGGCTTGGCTGGAAATGCGGGCGCGATTGACGCCGCCCACCCGGGCGCTTTTGGGGGAGCCCATGTCGTCGCGGTTGAGGCACGAAACCGGGTAGCTGGTGAGCATGTGGATGGCGAGGAACTCCATGATCATTCTCCTGTTGTGTTGTGTGGGAAGAGCAGCATCAAACCGAATCCGAAGGCCTTGGCCGAGCCGAAGCCCTGACGCCAATCATGATGAAACAAGGGGGCATCGACGACTTCCAGAAGGCCTTGGAATTCGACGGCGCCGTGACTGATGGCTTGGCCGTCGCGGCGTCCGCAACGCCAGCTGCCATCGGCAATGACCGCGTTAACGAGCCGGCAGCCGCTGGCTTCGAGCTTGCGCCGAAGCCAGGATTGCAGTTCCTCCGCAGTTTCAAGGACAACGCGACGACCGTTTTTGGTCAGCTTGCCAGACCTGTCGCAGCGGAGTTTCTTGCTGGGATTAGCGCTCAGCGCAAAGCGGTAGCTCCGCGCTGCGGGGAAATCCGGCGGCAGCTCGCGGCAGGTCCAGCGCAAACCCGGACCCCAATCCGGGGGCGAAGGAGCGACTGACGAGAGCAGGAAGAGATCGAGATGCTCGCCATTTTCCTGCCAGCGGCAGAGGAAGGGCCGAGACGGCGGCTGCGGCGTCGCATTCGGGAAAAGCCGCCACAAGGCCTGGTGCCAGGCGTAGCTGTCGCGCGGCAAAGCCCGAGGCAGGGCCGAGACGGCGATGCGTCCATGGGTGAAGTAGTCGCTCACGACTGGGCCTCCTGCGTCCAATAGTTTTTACCCCAGTGGATCTGGACGGCTTCGCCCCAGCAGACGAGATCGATGTAGAGCCCGACCAGGTCGATGACCTCGTCGCCGCGCATCCGCAAGCCCATCTGGATGAGCCGCTCGGTGACTTGGGGTCGCGAGGCGGCGAGCAGCCACATCATCCGTTTCGAGAAGGCGCTGCAAGGATCGAGAGCGTAGGCTCCCGCTTGATCGAGGGCGTAGCGCCTCCAGCTGCTGGCGAAGGAAAGCCTGGCGCTGGCCGGCTGGACGCCGCGAGCAAAGAGGAGGCAGAGGCAACGCCGGACTTCTTCCTTGTGACCGGAGCCGGCGGCGCCAAGAGAAACCAGCCAAGGCAGGGCGCGGATCCGCCCCGCGTCGCTACCGCTGAGTCGCAGTTCCGCCAAGGCCCGCCGATCGTCCTTGAGGAGAATCAAACGCTGAACCCAAGCCTGGGCTTCTTGCTGCAAATCCTCACTCATGGGGAAGCTCCTTGCGCTGACTCGGCTTTTTGTCGAGAACATTCAGGCCTTGGATGGAGGCGAAGCGACGACGGGCGCTGCTGAAAGGACAGACGGCGCGATAGACCTCGGCGGCGGCGGATCTCACGATCTGGCGCCAAGCGGCCTCTTTCAGCATGACATCCGCTGCGACTTCGGCCCTGGCCCAAGCCCGCAGATGAATTTGCTGACGCTGCAACTCCTGCCAGAAAAATCGCTTCGCCTGATGCGCCTCGGGATAATCCTGGGAGAGGGATTCGAGCTGCTTTCGATAGGCTTTACAAGCTGCGTCCAAGAGCTTGGCTTGTTTTTCGGCCAGCGCGATGCCGGCGGCGTAGCGGCTTCGTCCCACCGAGCTGAGCAAGGCGCCTTCGAGATCGAGCAGGGCTTGCGGCTCGCCGAGGATTTTCGACATCCGGCAGGACAGAGCGCCGAGCCAAAGCCGGGCCGAATCCCCCTCCCCTATTCGCCCCAAAGCCATCACCCCTCCCCGCTCGGCTTGGTCTGCGGCGCTGAAGGCCGGCACCTCCTGCCAGGCCGGACGCCCCCAGCTGCTCAGCACCTCGCCTTGGTGCAGGGTCAAAGTCGGCAATGCCGGCAGGTTTCGCGGGTAGCGAAAACCATTGCCGAGGACGAGGTGCTGACGGTCCGGCATCAGCAGGATGGATCGGCTGAGCGGGATGAGACGGCCCAGGTAAGTCCGCGTCGCGTTGGCGATCGCCGCGGCGTCATCATAAGCTTGCGGCATCTGCTCCCAGATCGGCCGGCCCCACTCGCGCCAGCCCTGATCCACGACTTGTGCCCGCGTCGGCAGGTTGAAAATGAGAGTCTCCAAAAGGCTGCCGCGCTGGACATAGCCATGCCAGACTCCGTCAACTGCGTAGGGCGCGGCTTCTGAGGACTTTTTGGCGCCGCTGTCCAAATCGCGCCAGCGCACGATGCCGATCAGTCCCCCGGGCGAAAAACACTGGAAGGTCAGGAGTCGCAGAGCTAGTTCCGCGTCCCGGTACAAGCGCGGGTTTTGCTGGTTCATGCCATTGTCGAAAAGGCAGGAGTTGGTGCCTGACGCGGCGGCAAAATCGAGTTTGCTAGCCATACCCAACTTCTGCTTTGCCTCTTTGAGGCGCAGGCCGGGCAGTTGTAAGAAAGGTTTGTCCGGGCTCCAAAGATCGAAGGAATCCCGCCACTTGCTCAAGTAGCGACTGACTGCGCCGGGCAGCGTTTGAGGAAGATGTTGCCAGTCCTGCAGGGTAGCCGGACCCTCTACCGCGGCATGGGCGATGGCGGAGAAAAGCGCCATCAGGCTGATCCGTTCGCAAGGACTGACAACGAGATCGAGGATCTCCGGATCAGTGAAAATCCGCGCCAGACTGGCCTCTTCCTGCTGACCAGATCGGGTGACGACCGGGATCCAGTTTTCATTAATCAGATTGAAGTGTTTACTCATGTAAGTCCCTCCTTGTTATGTGTTGCAGGCCCATCTCGGAATTGTAGTAGAAATCACTGCGAGGCTCGGGCAGCTCGAGTCTGCCCCCCTCCCCTATCGCCACCCAGCGCGGCTCCTCTCCCCAGTTTTTTTGAGCCCAAATGGGCAGGCGCAAAATGTAAGGCGAAGCGATTCGGGCGATGTCGACGGGACTTGTCGGCAGAGAGGCGAGGAGCTCGGGCAGCTTATCGGCGGGGACGATGGCGACCTCGCGAGTCGGGCGATCGTCGAGCCGGGTGCCGGGGCGCGGATCGCCGCGCCAATCGCGATTCGCCCAGATCGCGGCAGCGCCGCGCGCCAAGTCGGCACAGTCTTCTTCCTCGGCAGCCCATTCCTGCCGGAGCTGACGCCAGGCGGCTGGCTCGGAAATTGGGGCCGCTTCGTCGTAGATCTCGTTGACCACGGCGCCGATGTCGTGCGGCAGGCGCAAGATCTGGCGCGATTCGAGGGCGAGGAGTGTGCGGAGGAGCAGGTAAGGAGGATAGACTTTCGCCCGGGCGCCGAAGCAGGCTTTGATTTTGGCGGCCTCGTCTTGGCGGAGTTCATCGAGACTCCGCGTCTCGTCGCGCAGCCAGCATTCTGCTTGGGGCAGAGGCCGCTGGCGATCGGAATGTCGCCAGAGTCGCCCGATCCGTTGCAGCAAGAAATCCCCGGGACAGTGGTCGCTGATCAGCAGATCGGCATCGATATCGAGACTCTGCTCGGCGATTTGCGAGGCCACCAGGATACATCCTTCTTGCGGGCGCGGTCCGTTTTTGCCGAGGGCCTGCAGCCAGAATTTCTCTTTGGCGGCGCGATCTTGCCGAGTGAAACTGGCATGCAGCAAAGCCTTGAGCCCCCTCCCCTGCAGCTGCTCATAGATCTCTTGCGCCGAGCGCACGGTGCTGGCGATCCACAGGACGCAAGCTCCCGTCGCTGCCGCAGCTTCGGCCTCAACGATCAGCGTCGCCAGTGATTTGCGCCGCAGGAAAACCGTGGGTCGCGGCGGAAAGGTGATGGCATGGGGGATCGCTAAATCGGGGAGAAGTTCCTGTCGGCGCTTGGCGCTCAAGGTGGCGGAGAGGACGATGATGCGGCAGCCCAGGCCTTCGAGGAGGCGCAGCAAGCGTTCGACCAGGCTGCCGGTGTAGCTGTCGTAGGAGTGGATTTCATCGATGATGATGACCTTGCCGAGGAGCGCGAGGCGGCGCACCTGGAAGTGTCGGATGGCGAGCACTGCCTGCAGGACTTGGTCGATGGTGCCGATGCCAATCGGAGCGAGCAGAGCGCGGCGCGACGAGGCGAACCAGTCCCGACAAGGAGATGCGATTTCCCCCGCAGCTTGCGGCTGCTTTTCGCTGAGCCAGGATAAGGCGTGGATGAGTTTGACCGGAGTGTCCGAGATCTTGGCGACGAAGGCTTCGATTCTTGGCAGGAGTGCTTGGCTGCTTGCCCGGGTGGGCAAGGCGAAGTAGAAGCCGCTTGCCTCGCCATCGCGGAGGACTTGATAGGTGAGAGCCAAGGCCAATTCGGTCTTTCCCTCCCCCATCGGCGCCTCGATGAGCTGTGGCCCCCTCCCCTGATTTTGGCCCAGGATTTCGCTTTGCCACGGACGCGCCTGCATTCCAAAGAGCGCGGCAAAATCGAGCCCGGGTTTCACTTCCATGGGCCGGAAGCCGTAGCGATCGAGGGCGACTTCCGCGACTTTTTGCGCCTGGTCCAAAGGCAGGGCGACATCGACGGCAAAGACCGATTCATCCGAGCCGAGCCAATCACAGACCGAGATCAATCCGGCGATGGCGAAGAGGCGTTCGTCGTTTTGCTCCCACTCGGGCGGCAACTCGGGGCAGCCAAAAGCCTCGTAGAGCGCATCGATGATGTCGCGGCGTTCTTGCTGCCAGCTTAAACCGATGGCGCCTTTGCAGGGAATCTTGGCGCCGAATTCCTGCCAGTGCAACACCCCGTGATGCAGGCCGACGATGGCCGAGAAAAGCGAGGCGTTGGCCCACGCGTATCCAAGACGCCTCACACCGGATGCAGGGAACCCCAGTGAGTTGAAAAATAGCGGATTTTGAGGCGAAGTTTTGTCGTCAACCGCCCCCAGT
>JAYTMY010000166.1:0-10189 GCA_043748535.1 Lentisphaeraceae bacterium
TCGTCTCTCTGCGTGGGTCATCGTGCGCCTCCGGGGTTTGGCGCACAATGCCGCCGCAAGCGGCGGCAGGGGGGATGGGGGTCACGGGAGGCTTACGGAGGAACTGCGTCGGCTCGCCATCGAGCGCGGTCTGGCCCGGATCATGGAGCACCCCGACTCCCGCGCTTGGCTGCGGGATCATCTCGAGTTCTGCGGCCCGCTGCGGAGTTCATTCACCGGCGAGGCGCTGAGCTCGGCTTTTGCCGAGGGGCAGAGGAACGCGGGGCTCAGGATCATGAGTGCGGTGCTGGAGAGGTTCCCGGGGGAGTGGAGGGAGATGATGAATGATAAAATTCAATTCAACTGTGATTTGCATCACGTACAACAGGTATGATATCTGGGTTGTAGTTGTGAATTTTTATAAGCTCTAGGGCAAACTCATCTACAAGATTTAGCTTTTGGGCCACATAGATCAATTCTTTTCCTCTTATAGGTGATTTAATGAAAAAATTTCTCTGAACTGATTTCGGTAGTGAATTTTGGTTCAATTGTACTCGCCTCCAAACCTCCCGATAGCACTCAATTGCCATATCAATATCACCAGCAGCTTCAAATGCTAGTGCAGAATCAAATGCCGCAACTCGATCCATATGCTTGGCATAAAAAATGGGCGAACGCAATTTAGTTAACCAAGGCATCCCCACATCTACAATTGACTTCTTTACTGCCTCAAGTGAGTTAGTTAGTTTTTCCTCGGTATTACAAGGCCAAGTCTTAGGGGTCTGTATCACGTTCGCAGGAGTTAAAAAAGCAGGAACTGGGTAGCCGAATGCTGAAACATCTGTCAATTCATAAATCTGGTGGGATACATCCAGATAATTAGGGTAGTAAGTTATTATTGCAGCAAAGGAATTCCCCGATTTATCGATATCAATTAATATTAGATCCTGCCCCTGATGCTCTTGACGGGTATAAACGCCATGGCCTATATATGTAAATCCCATGTCGCTTAAAAACCCAAGAATCCTGCTCTCGCATAATGAGTAAAATATTTTAGACTTCATAATGATTGACCTTTTATCTTTGATGATATATCTCTTGGGCCGGCAGGCCAAACCTAGCTCTAAATTCACCTTGCCGAGTCGGGCCAATAGCTCTAGGTGTGTACAAATAAGTTTTTAGATCATAATTTCCGATAAGGGTGGGGCTTCCCCAAGGTGAAATAACAACATCAGCACCAATTGTACCAGGCGGTCTAAAGCCTGTATTAACACGACGACCGGACCATATTTCACGACCAGCAGCATTCCTAAATTGTTCAGCTCTAATATCAAAAGTCCCAGCATAACGAGTGCGAAGTCCCATGTTGAGTTCCGCAAAACGTGCATGCGCTGTGGTTCCGAAATTAGTGACTCCTGGCTGCACCCTAGTCCAAGCCACTGCTTCGGCAGCATTTCGCTGAATTGCTTCTTGCATACTACGCATGTTAATATCATTATCTAAATTACCTGTCCTGCCATACTTTGCATTCAAGTAAGCACGATGCTCCGGAGTGCAAGTATTGTGGACATTAACGGCAGGTCCGCCAGAAGGAGAAGACACAAAATAGTTGTGTGTTCCTTTTACCTCGAAATTATAAACATCAGTGCCTTCATGGCGGATTTTTGAGGACTTAACTATAGCAGTACTGCCGTTGTCGGTCAGGAGCGCAGTGCCGGGCTGAAGGCTGCACATCGGTACATATTCTTTCATGGCAGGGACATAGAAAGGATGCTCAGGAGTGCCGCTTATAACTCTCTCTACGCCGTCTTTATCAGCAATCGTAAGATCCATCAATGTATCAGTTTTATGCTTAAAGACTTTCGTTACCTCGCTGATAACTATTCCAGTTCTACAAATTACATACCCATTTTTTTCATCATGCTCAGCCTTGAATTGACATCCTTGGAAAAAGAACATGCCATCTCGGTTTTGCATGCCTAATTGATCGAAACACAGATGCTTTCCTGAATCATCTGTAAAGTTTACTACATCTTTCTCCTTCGGATATCTCCAATTTTCGGGATCAAAAGTTTGGGTGGCTTCTTTGATCTGATTGATTTTTACATTGGGATTAAGCCTTACCAAGCCGGCATCATCAATATAACAGAACGCCCCATTCATTTGAAACTCTTGCTTTTTCTCCAATTTATCGAGCGTGGTTTTCTCCCACTGGCTCTCGGTTGTATTATTGGTTGGTTTATACCTCAGAACTTCAACCGATGACGCCTGGATCGAACTGTTTTGCAGCAATGACTCTTTCTTAACGGATGAGCTCTGAGCAATCTCTGCGGCCTGCAAAGGCTGTGCAAACCCAAAGTGTATTCCGATGCAAGCGAGCACGAGAGCTGTGAAGGTTAGGGTAATGGTGAGGAATGGGCTACTCGGGCGTTTCACCGTTCCTTCGATTGGAGTGGTGTAGGACTTCTTGTTCGGCTTCATGCGGGCAACCTCTTTCAGCGGATTCAGTTTGAATGAGTCAAGCAAAGACTCGCAAGTCTCGCATGTTTCCGTAACTTGTCAAGTCTATTTCATCACTATCCCTATCGTACCCAGCAGCTTCCTCTTCGCCTCAAGCGTTGCATGTGCCGCGTAGCGCTCCGTCATGTGGGGGCTGGCGTGGCCGACGATGGAGACGATGACCGGCATCGGCACCTGGGCTTCAGCGGCAAGGTAGACGAAGGTGTGCCGCAGGGCGTGGAAGCTCTTCACCGTGACGGCGCGGCTGCGTCCGGGCATCTCCTCGGTGCGGCGGATTCCGAGGCGATCCAGCAAGGCGGCGAAGCGGCGGCAGATCTGACCGGGGCTCTTGCGGTAGAGCTCGGCAAGATCGGGCAGGAGGAAGTCGCCGCAGCGCTCGCGTCCCTTCAGCCAGGTCGCTAGATCCGGCAGAATCGGAATCTCGACTTCGGCCTTGGTCTTTCCCGTGATGCGGCGGATGCACTCACGCGAACTGTCGATCTCATCCCAGCGCAATGTCACGGCGTCGCCGAGACGAAGTCCGGTGCAAGCGCCGATCAGCACCAGCGGCCCGATGTCCTCCTTTGCGGACTCCGCAAGGATCAGTCGCAACTCCTCCGGCGTGAAGGAGCGGCGGGTGGCTCCGTCGGACTTGGGCGCGGCGCTTTCTTTAAAGGGATTGCGGCGCAAGCCGGCGAGCTTGAGAGCGGCGTCGAAGATGCGGAGCAGTCGGACTCGGTGCTTGCGCACGGTGACCGCCGCAAGTTTGGCTTCCTGCAAGGACAGTAACCAGGCTTCGGCGTCTTTCTCGGTGACCGCAGCGAGGTCGACCCCGGCGACCTTCTTGCGCTTCTTGGCGAGTTGCTCCTCGACCCGCGACTTGGCGAGCCAGGCCGTGAAACGGCGCAGGCTGTACAGGTAGCAGCGGCGTTCTGACTTGCTGAGGCGAGGGTGTGCCTGCTCGAAGCAGATCCAAGCACTCGGCCTTTGAATGGATTTGTGCGGCACATAGCCCGGCGTTTCTCGATGCTTCTTGCGTTTGGCGGCGTGTTTTTGATTGCGGACCGGCCGATCCTGGCCGCGTTCGTCGAGCAAGGGTAACGGCGTCGCGGCGATAGCCACTTGCGCTGCCTTCTCCAGGGCGGCGACATTGCGCTCCTTGAGCAGAGGCAGCAGGTGGCGATCCGTCCAGGCCTTGGCCTCGGCGTAGGTGCTCTCGCCGGTGCTGATACGGATGTCCTTGCCCCGCAGTTTCACCCGCACATAGAAGCTTTTGCTGGGGCCATATTTGAGCTGGCGACGGAAGATCTTCATGAGTGCCTCAGAGGATAGCGGTGTTGACGAGCTCGCGGCAATCCGGGCAGCGCGGCTGGATGCTTGGCGTCGCCTCCATCCACAGCCCGGACCAGAGGCGATGGGGACGGCGGCGCTCACCGCAGAGATATTGCGTCTCCAGCGGCCCTAGTGCGTGGCTGTGTGGCGCCATTTTCCCAGCCTTGTAGGGCGTGCGCCAGTCGATCACGGTCAGCATTGGCGCTTCGTCTTCGAGCGGAACTTCGACGATGTTCATCGCCTCGCATTGCGGGCAAAAGGTTTCGACCTCCAGGCCGGCCTTGCTGGCGGGAATGCTGTGGGTATGATCGGCATCACACTCCCAGCAGGTGATTTGGATTTTCATGTCTTGAGCTTCCTCGATGGATGGGCTAGAGGGGGCTGCATTGCGGCAGGGGATTTTCGAAGCGGCAGAATTCGGCAAGGAAGTCGAGCTTGCCCATGCCGCAGGGGCCGGAGCGGTTCTTCTCGATGATGAGCTCGGTTTCGAGCGGGGTGCCGGGATCAAGGTTCTGAGCTTCCTTGCGGTCGCGGTGCAGGAAGAGGATGGCGTCGGCGTCCTGCTCGATCTGTCCGGATTCCCGGAGCTGGGAGAGCCGGGGACGCTCGCCGCCTTCTGCGGCGCGGTTGAGCTGGGCGAGGACCAGGACCGGGAGCTTGAGCTCCTTGGCGAGGGCCTTGAGTCCACGGGAGATGCCGGCGATCTCCTGCTCGCGGTTGGCGTTTCTCGCCAGGCCTTCGCCCTTGATGAGCTGCAGGTAGTCGATGATGAGCAGGGCGATGCCGTGGCTTTCGCGCTGCTCGAGGGCGCGGAGGCGGATTTGGCTGAGGGTCTGGCGCGGGCTGTCGTCGATGAAGATGGGGCAGGCGGCCAGTCGGTAGGTGGCGTCGCAGAATCTCGCTAGGCTGGCCCGGTTGAGGCCGTCCTTGCCGGCGATGGCGACGCTGGCGGCAGCGCAAGCGAGGCGTTCCAGCAGCTCGTCGCTGGTCATCTCCAGCGAGAAGACAGCGACGGCCTTGGCGCGGGGGCCGGTGGCGACGGCGGCGGCGATGTTCATGGCGAGGGCGGTCTTGCCGAGGGAGGGCCGGGCAGCGAGGACGACAAGCTGGCCGGGCTTCAGGCCGCCGAGGTGCTGGTCGATAGGGCGGAAGCCGGTCATCAATCCCGGATCGTCGCTGCCTTCCTGGCGGGCGATGAGGCGCTCGACGAGGCGGGGCATGCCATCGGCCAGGGAGATGACGGCACTGGTGCCGCTGCCGGTGGCGGCGATGCGATCGGCTTCGCTGCGGATCTCCTGGGCGATTTCGGTGACGGTGATTTCCCTGGCGTCGATCTTGGCGAGGGTGCCGTGGGCGAGGCGGATGATAGCCCGCGCCTTGGCGTCATCGGTGACGATCTGCAGCCAGGTGGGGAGGTTGGCGGCGCTGGGGACGATGGCGATGAGATGGGCGAGGTAGCTGAAACCGCCGACTTCGTCGAGCTGACGCCGTTCGATGAGGATGTCGGCGACGGTATCGGGCATGGCGTTGCCGTGGCGGGCGTAGGCGGATTTGACCACCTCCCAGATCTTGGCGTGACTGGGCGAGAAGAAGGCGTCGGCGGGGACGGCATCGAGGGTCTTGGCGATCAGCTCAGGACAGACGATGAGAGCGCCGAGGAGCTTCTTCTCCGCGTCGAGGTTGCGGGGGATGTCGATGCTGGTCATTCGATCACCCAGGTGCGGGCATTTTCGTCGATCCTGCTGACGATGGGCTCGGCCCAGGCGGGGCAGGTCTCGGCGATGAGATTTTGCAGCGGGATGATGCCGATGTTGCTGGTCATGATGGTGATGCGCTGCGCCAGGATGCGGCCGTTGATGATGCAGTAGAGGAGCTGGGCGAAGCGGGGCGAAAAGATCGCCTTGTCGAGGTCGTCGATGAGGAGGAGCTGGACGCACTGAAGGCGTTCGACGAGCTCGGCGAGGTATTCGCCGGAGCGCAGCGGCAGGGTGGTGGCGAGCTCGGCGAGGCTGATGGCCTCGACGCTCCTGCCCTCGATCATCGGCTGACGCAGCGCGTGGTAGGCGGCGCGGGTTTTGCCGGAGCGGCAGGGGCCGACGAGGTAGAGGATTAAGCTGCCGCCAAGGGCGCGGTCGAGATCGGCGGCGATGGCGCTGGCGGCGAGGCTGCGGCCGTCGTCGGGGGTTCTCAGGCTGGCAGGGACGAGGCGGTCCCAGCGTGTGAGGCCGGCGGTGATCTTGGCGCGGCGGACCTGGTCTTCACTGCATGGGGTGCAGACGAGTCCGTAGCGGGTGATCATCAGGAGCAGACGCTCGTCGGCGCCGGAGATGTCGATGGGTTGCTGGCAGCGTTTGCAGGGGTGCTGGTTCATGGGGTGTCCTTCCGGGCGTATTTGGTTCGGGCTGCGTAGTCGATGCCGGCGGCGCCGGCGTTGCTAGCGATCTGGATTTGTGCGATACTGGGCGGGCTTTCGACGACCTCCTGCCAGGAGCCGCGATTGAGCCAGAGATGGGTACCGGGGACGAACTCGCCGTCCTTCTGCTGCCACTGGCGGGACTGCTTGGCCGCCTCCAGGGCTTGCATGGTCAGCTCGGGCTTGGCACTGGCGCCGGATTTCCGCCAGGCCTGCCAGGCGGCGGCTCTGCCGCTGCGCTGCCTGCCGGTGGCGGGATAGGCGGACCAGAAGCGGCTGAACTCGGGAGACAGGGCGGCTGGCGCCTTCCTTGTCGATTCGACTTCCGGGATCTTCGCCGATGGCTGACTGTCTGCGGACTTGTCCGCAGCCGCCGCAGGCGCTTCATACATATCGACATCTACGTCAGTAGATGGAGATGTTCCGGTTCCGGTTCCGGTTGTATCACCGTGGTTATGCCGCGGCAATACCGCGGTATTACCGGCAGGCGTTTCCGTCCTGCCGATCTCCGTTTCGGCAGTGCCGGATTCGCCCTCGGCATCCGGAGCTGGTTTCGCCCAGCGCTTTTCGACTTTGGCTCTCTGCCGGTCAGATGAGGCCTTGGCTCGGGCGATTTCCGCCTCCAGGAAGTGATTGACGCCGTCATCGTTGAACTGGTCGCGCACGACGGGGGAGAGGCGGGCGAGCTGATTTGGGGTGAGTCTTCCACTGGTGATCTGAATGGCCAGATGGGTCATGAATTCGCCGAATTCAGCGTAGTTCATGTCGCCATGCCTGGCCTTGAAGTCAGGCAGGTTGACCAGGATGCAGTGGGTCTTGGGTTTCTCTGCAGTCATGAGAGAGATCCTTTGCGTTTCGGCGGTCTGCCGCCCCTGTTGCCGGAGACGGCTTTGGCGGCGTTGGCCTTCTTGAGTTTCTCGCGATTCATCGCGGCGATTCGCTCGCCGCGTGCGGCAGTTTCGGCAGTTTTGCGAGAGGGACGGGCGAACCATTTGGCACAGGCCTCGTCCATGATCTCGTAGGCTCTGGTCATTTCGCCGTCGAGGTTCGTGCCGCCGGCGAGGAAGGGGTCAGCGGCACGGTCTCTTCGGTTGGGTCGGTAGGCCTGGGCGATTCGCTCGCGGGCCATGATCAGCTTGCTGACGACATGGCTGAACTGGATGATCTGCCGGTCGCTGGCAGGGGGTGGGGGATTGGGCATCGGCGATGCTCCGTTCGATAGGAGGACGGCTTGCGCAGCCCGGGCAGCCACCGGACTGGACAAGAGGCATGAAGCGGCCATAGCTGCGCCAGCAGACCTGGCATAGGCCTTTGAAATCGGGCGTGGAAGCGGCTTTAGGTCCGCTTAGCCTGACGAGTGGAGGGGATGGGTTCGCTGTTTTTCTGCGCGGCGATCCAGGCGTCGACCTCGACGATGTCGTAGAGGACGCAGGCCGCGACGCGGACAACCTTGATTTGGTCAAGGATGCCGCAGCGATAGACCGTGGTGCGCTCGACGCCCAGATAGTCAGCCAGTTCGTTCAGCTTGATCAGGCGCTGTACCGGGCGCCCATCGACGACGATGCCGATGTGTTTCATGAAGCCGTCTGGACTGGTGCCGGCGCTGGCCAGCAGCAACGAGCAGACGTCATAGGCTTGGGGTGGGGTGAGAGCCATCAGGGCCCTCCTTTCTTGCTTTGCCGGGCAATGCAAGTATCTTGTATGCCATCAGGGTGATGCATAGACCGCTCGCTTTGATACCGCCCTTCAGTTGTTGACGCAACTGAGGGGCACTTTTGTTGTTCTTGATCCGCCGGCAGGTGTTGACGCAACTGCGGGGATGGAGGAGCTCCGCTTGCCGTTGACGCGGCCAAGGGGAAATTGTTTCTTGCTGTCTGTCATAAAAATCCTCGGCTGTGCTCAGGTCGCATTGGCGAAGCACCTGCAGCACACCTTCATTTCCGATTGTCCTCATCTCTCCTTGATTTCGCGTTGCCTGAATTGGCAAGGAAAATGATCCTACTGAAAATTTCAGCCCTCCGCAAGGGGGCGGTCGAAAATTCTTCATGGAAATCCCTCCATCAGCTACTTGAGCCTTTCGCGGAGATGGCCGCCGAGGTTCGGCTGGCTCCGGATGGTTTAGGGATTACATTGCCGCCGACAATCGTCAAATCGGACAGCCTGTACAGCCAGCAACAGCCCGCAGGGTTTGGGGGTATTTACGGGTGCAAATTCAAAAATCCAAGCTCAATGACACGATCGTCCCGATCGAGGGTTGCTCAATGCCTCTCAATGTGGCTCGATCGTCCCGATCGAATGCAGCTACTTCAGCTTCCACGCCCACGCTCCTTTCTCGATCGGGACGATCGAGCCACACCTTAAAACTTAAAACCCCGTAACCCGGTTCCTCTCCATGCTCCACCACCTCTTCAAAAACGCAGCTCCCGGCTCCGACGCCGCGATCTGGCGCGGGCTGTTCTACAAGGAACATCTGCGCAGCAAGCCGAAATACTTGATCCCGCTGATCCTTTGGGCTATACTGGCTTTCTTTCTCCCCAAGATGGAAACATTGCTCGTGATCCCCCTAGCGTTGGCCGTTTGGCGCCTTCATCAAATAAAGCTGAATTCCCTCGATTCGAACTCCAGTCCGGCCACGGAAATTTCGGACTACGATGCCAGCCAACCGGCGCAATTGCGACGTCAGTGGGTGGCTCAAACGATCTACCACTCACTGCCTTTTCTTCTCATCCCGATCTACTCGCTTCTCATCGGCTACTACGATCTCAATTCTTGGATTCTAGGCGACATCAGGGGCTCTCTGGATTCGCCCCTGCCAATGACAACAAACTATATCTGCATACTGATGCTACCCATACTTTGGTACAGCAGCAGCACCTTGAAAAGCACGCCGTTCTTCCTGTTTATCCTCTGCATCATGCACCAAGAAGACCTCTTTTTCAATTCCTACATACCTTTCCTAATTTTATGCGAATACGGCTGTATTTCGATGCTTTTCGGCATGGCATTCCTTCTCTCCATGGGGAAACTCGGCCAAGCCATTCACCTCTCAGAATTCATCAGCTATGTGATGCCAGCGGCCATTCTCATCAACTTCGCCAAAGGCTACCTCAATTCCCAAAAGTTTGCGAGCTCTGCCTCAATAGCGGTGTCAGATCAGACGCCATCACCGACTCCAGCACCTGTAGCGCGTCGACGCGCTTTACCCGACCCAGACCGTCCGCTGGAGCTCTCAAGCTGGTGGAAAGAAAATCTATTGCTCAGACGCTTGATGATGAATCCCCCCGCTCCGGGATCCTCCGCAGCCATCTGGCGCGGCCTGATCATCCGCGATGTCATCGGATGGAACCGCTTCACCTGTCTCTTCTATTTCCTGTGGTTGTCTTTTATCCTGTCGCTACCCTCTCACGTTTTGATAATCTTTCATTCTGGCGCCTTCATCTGGCTCCTGTTGACGATGCCGAACCCGAATCTAGGCAAGACAGAAGAATTTATCCGCGCCCAAACACCGACAATGCTTAAGCAACTGCATTGCCGCATTCTCTGTCAGTTGATCCCACTCAGCATCGCTCTTTTCTTCACTTGCTTGAGTCTGAAGTTTTCATTCAAATACTCATCAGACTTCTATTTTTTACTGTACGTGCCGATGATGTCCATCTTCATGAATGCCTATGCACTGTTCATGAAAAACTTCCTCTGGGTCGTTCTTATCCCCGTACTGATCCCAACTCTTCTTATGCAATGCCTCACATCCAATTCAATGTCCTTCATCCTCTATGACTGGCTACAACATGCACTAAGCCTCGCGCTTTATATCGATCTAATCCGACGAGCCAAAAAGCCTTATCAGAATTCACCGTGAAGAGCTCAACTCGAGCTAGAAGCTCGAGCCACGTCAGCACTCGATCGGGACGATCGAGCCACATCTTTAGAGCTACCAAAGACGGCGGTCGAGGGTGCGGTAGTTGA
>JAYTMY010000167.1:0-9827 GCA_043748535.1 Lentisphaeraceae bacterium
CACTAGAAGCCTCAAACAGCTCAATAACAACACTTTGAATTCAATGTATGGGGGAGGTTCTTCAGGAGGGTTGAGCCGCATCGGCGACACCCTGGGTTGAAATCCGTTATGATTTCTGACCCTGAAGGGGTCGCGGAAAGTCCTGCGCTGCTGCGGTTTTTAGGTTAAAACCCCTAAAACCCCTAAAACCCTTAAAACTCTAATTCGCGTAGAAGATTTTCCACCGCTCCGTCGACGGCGCGATCGACGCTTTCGGCGGTGAAGGCTCCGGTGTGGGGCGTGGCGATGACGCGGGGATGCTGGATCAGCCGCCAGTCGCTTGGTGGTTCGCTGGCGTAGGCGTCGAGCGTGAGGGCGGCAAGATGGCCGGAATCGAGGACGGCCAGGGCTGCGTCGGTGTCGATCAACTCACCACGTGCGGTGTTGATGACGATCAGGCCGGGCTTGAGTCGGGCCAGCGTGGCGGCATCGAGAAGAGGTTTGCCGTCGGCCGGCACCGGGCAATGCAGGCTGAGGATGTCGACCGTGGTGAGCACTTCGTCGAGAGGGGCGTAGCGGAAGCTCGGGCCGGGTTGGAAGCGGGGATCGGGGAAGGGGTCGTAGGCGAGGACTTCCATCTCCATTGCGACGGCGAAGCCGCTGAGGAGGCGGCCGATGGCGCCGCAGCCGACGATGCCGAGGCGGCGTCCGGCCAGTTCGACGCCTTGCTGACGGCGCCAGGAGCAGGCCTTCAGGTCGCGATCCGCGGCGGGGATCTGGCGCGCCGCGGCAAGGATGTGGCCAAGGGCGAGTTCGGCGACGCCGCGGGCATTGGAGCCGGCGGCGCGGCAGATCTTGACGCCGTGACGGGCGGCAGCGTCGGCGTCGATGCTGTTGAATCCGGCGCCGTTGCGGCTGATCACCTTGAGCTGCGGCGCGGCGCTGGCGATGACCCGTTCCGACACCGTTTCGACCCCGGCAAGATAGCCGCTGCAACCGGGCAGTTTCTCGAGCAGTTCCGCCTCCGAGGGCTGCACTCCCGGCGTGCTCAGGATGAGCTCGAAGCCGGCATCGCGCAGACGCTGCAGCGAAGGATGGCCGCGGAGAGTGACCGAGCGCGGCGTGACCAGGATGCGGCGCATGGTCAGGAACCCCGGTCGACCAGGACCGGACCCTGGGCGCTGTCGACGATCAATTTCGGGAAGCCCTCGGTGAGGATGTCGCCGTAGTTGAGGCCGGCATGGGCGGGGTAGTTGCAGAAGGTGATCAGCGGCGTCTTGCCGGTGTTGATCGAGCGGTGGGCCCAATAAGGCGGCACGTAGACCATGCGGCCGGGACGGAAGCTCTCGGCGCGGCATTCACCCTCGGGGGTTTTCATCAGCATGTAGCCTTCGCCGCTGAGGCAGAGATAGGTCTCGGCGGTGGCGATGCGCTGGTGGTAGTGGCCCTTGGTCATGAAGAACTCGTCGCCGATCTTGCCGGGCAGGAGCTTGCTGATGCAGATCATGATGTGGCCTTCCTCGGTCGGGATGTTCTTCTCGAAGACCTCGTAGTGGACCGGATCGCCGTCGGCGGCGAGAGCCTCGATGGCGGCGCGGTCGCGGTAGTAGGGGATCATGGTCGAAGCGCGGGTCGATTTGCTGCGGTCGGGATTGAGCATGATCCCGGCTTGCAGATCGAAGTCGACGGTGAAGGGCGGGAAGTAGGCAGTTTGGCTGTTCATCAGACTTTCCTTTTGTTGGGTGAGACGGCGGCGGCGACGGCGCCAAGACGGTCGAAGGCAGGGCCGCTGACCGGGATGTCGATGGCGAAGACCTCGGCGATGACGCGGGTCCAGCCGTGGATGAAGTAGACCCAGCCGTCCTCGACGCTGAGCCCGGCCGCTTCTTTCTGGCGCAAGGCCTGATCGAGGAAGAGCAGATCGCCGCGGTAGTTGAACTCCCAGACGATGCCTTTTTGCGGGAAGCGCACAGCGTCGGTCAAAGGCGAGCCGGGAGCGTCTTTGCCGAGCCCGGTGGCGTTGACCACCACCGATCCCGACGGCAGAGTCGCAACGACGGCGTCGTTGTCGACCGCGGCGGGGCAGAGGTGATAGCGGAAGTCGATGCCGCAATCGCCGAGCATAGTGTGGATGTGGCGCATCTCGTCAAGCCGCGGCTGGCTGCGGTTGGTGACATGGACGACGGTCGGCCGCTTGTCGGGGGCGATCATGGTCGCGAGGTAGAGGGTGAGAGCGAGCGAGGAGCCGCCGGCACCGAGGAGGCAGAGTTCAGCGCCCGATTTCCAGTAGCCGGACGGGATGAAGGCTTCGAAGGACAGACCGCTGGTCAAGGGGTCCTTGGCGTGGGCGCGCAGCTTGCCGCCGCGCTTCGAGATGCAGCTCGCCTCGCCGAGGAAGGCGGCGTGTGGATCGACCTCGTCGAAGAGATCGCGGGCGGCCTTGAAGAGGTCGAGCTTGTGGGTGGTGACCAGTCCACCGAGGGACAGGGGATCGTGCTTGATGAAATCGACGACGCTGCGATAGACCTGCGGATCGTCGTGGATCTTGCAGTCGATGCCGCGGATCACCACGTCGCCGAGTCCGAGGGCCTCGGCCCAGGCCGGAAAGACCTTCATGATCGAAGATTGGCCGGTGCTGACACCGATGAAGTAGAAGGTCTGACGGCTGGCCGGGACGAGGGAATCGAGGGTGTTCATGTTTAACTCCTGGGGCTTTTCAGGTGATCGTGGAATCCGAGCAGATGCCCGTAGAGGCGGCGGCTCTCGTTTGCGGCGGACGCAAGAGCGCGGCGTCCCTCAGGATCGGGGTTGATCGATTCGCCGCTTTGGCGGCGGGCGATGGCGGTGGCGGCGGGATCGCCGATGAGGCCGGCGGCGCTGGCGCCGAGAAGGGCGCAGCCTTGCAGTCCGGCCTCGGGTTCGGGCGAGACCTCGAGCGGCAGGCCGAGGGCGTCCGACTTGATCCGGTTCCACAGCGCGTTGCGGGTGCCGCCGCCGACGCTGAGCACGCGTCCCGCACGCAGCCCGAGGGCGGCGAAGGCTTCGGCGTCGCGCGCCATGGCGAGGGCGACGCCCTCCATCACGGCGCGGATGAAATGCGGCGCCCGATGTTGCAGGCCGATGCCGGAGAAGACGCCCTTGGCGTTGAGGTTGTCGCTGCGGCGTTCGCCTCGCATGTAAGGCAGGAAGAGCAGGCCCTCGCTGCCAACCGGAGCCTCTGTCGCGAGGCGGATGAGGTCCTCGTAGGAAGCCGGCGCGCCGCTCGAAGCGATCAGGTCGCGGCACCAAGTCATGCTGAGGCCGCCGCAATCGAGAATGGTGAAGGGGATCCAGCCGGGGATGACGTGGCGGCAATTCTGGATGCCGGCATCGATCAGGGGCGCCGGGCTGTGCGCCGCCAGCAAGGAGCTGGTGCCAGTGACATCGGCGAGCAGACCTTCACCGGCGATGCCGAAGCCGAGCATCGACACCGGGAAGTCGCCGCCTCCCGCGACCACCGGCGTACCGACAGGCAGGCCCGTGGCGAGCGCGGCCGACGCCGTCACCCGGCCGATGATCTCGTGCGAGGCGAAGATCGGTGGAAACTTGGCGAGATCCAGCCCCATCGCGGCGGCCAGCCCGGGTGAATATTTGCCGCTGCGCCAGTCGTAGATCGCCGAACACGATGCTTCGCTCGGATCGGTGGCGGCGACGCCGCTGAGGCGGAAGTTGAGGAAGTCCTTGGGGACCAGATAATGGCGGGTCGCCGCATAGGCCGCGGCGTGATGCGCCTTCTCCCACAGGATCTTGATCCCCGTCCAGGCAGGATTCGGCGCATTACCGGTGTCCGCCAGAAAGAGCTTGTCGCCGAGTTCGCGGCGGAGGAAATCCACCTGCGGGGCGCAACGCTTGTCGCACCAGAGCTGGACCCAGGGCGTGGTCAGATCGCCGCTGGCGTCAACCCCCACTGGACCATGCATCTGGCCGCAGCAGCTCACCGCCGCGACCGGGCGCCCTGCCAGCTCGGACGAAGACAAGACCTGGCGGATCACTTCGCAGCTCAAGCGCCACCAATGTTCCGGACGCTGCTGCGCCCAGCCCGGCTCCGGGCTCTCGGTTTCCTGCGCGATCTGGACGAGCTTGAGGATCTTGCCGTCGGCGTCGATTGCGGCCGCACGGACGCTCTGGGTGCCGAGATCAACGGCGAGGATGAAGGGCTGGTTCATGATTCACATCTCCTGGAAAGCGGTTTCAGCTTCCCAACAGATAAACCAATTCCTCCTTCTGTTCCGCCTTAGAATCTAGATTGCAATGAGTTTCTAAATATGGGATTCAGGATTCGTGGGGTTTAGTATGTCGCTCTCCCAGGAATTTTGTGGGTCGCCAATTGGGTGGGCCATACATACAAGTGGCGTTGCGTGATTCATCACTCCGAAGGAGTCTCAGATTTTAGCCCTGGGTTGAGCCGCATCGGCGACACCCAGGGTCAGTAGCCTAAAGAGTCGCGACCCTGAAGGGGTCAAGGAACACTCAAATCCAACGGCAGAATCAGTTGACTCCGAAGCCGCGCTTTCCGCGACCCCTTTGGGGTCGTTTTTCATCATTCGATCTTACCCATGGTGTCGCCGCTGCGGCTCAACCATGGGCTAAAATCAACGACCCGCTTCGGGGTCGAACAGCCAGCACCAAGGTAAACATCTGACGACGTCGGGGTCCAATTTCATGATTTAATGCGCCTGCTGCAAATTCTGCTGTAAGACATCGATAATAAAGGCATTGATTGAGGCATTGTGAAGCAGGGCTTCTTCGATGAGTTGCTGATGCAATTCTGGAGACACTCGCAAGCTAAGAGTGCCGGAGGGAAGCTTCTTGGGTTTTCGCCCCAGTTTTTCACAGAATTCAAGATAGTCGTCGACACTATCGCGGAAGCTTTGCGCCAGTTCCCCTGCCGAGCGACCTTGGAAGGTGACGACATCACCGGAAAGGCCGAGGACATTGCCGTGAAATAAATCCGCATCGGGGTCGATTTCGTAGCTTCCGCGGAAGCCTTTATATTCCAGTTTCATGTTTGACTCCTGATTGTAATAAAAACGTTCTGACTGATTTCAGCGCGCCTTTGTCGGTCGTAGGTTCGGGATGAGGACGATGAAACAAGCCGACATTGCCGTTTAAAAGGATGCGAACCCTTGATCCCCTGCCATTGGACATGTCCCCTCCCAAGGCTTTAAACAAGTTCATGATGTCATCCCATTTGACACTGGATTTAATGGGATCAAAAAAGATGTCATTCCAAACCATTTTTTGCTTTGAATTCAATTTGACCTGGCGAATGGTGCCTTGATCCGGCCTGTCGGAAGCGACATGAGCCGGGGGCGGCTGCGCGGGGGTATCGGATTTTTTCTTCTTCGCCACTTGGGAGATCCTGGTTGTGGTATCATAATATGCCACCATGTTCAGGTTGCAAGGGCAAGATGAAGAACCTTCGCCAACCCTGCTGACTCTTCCCAAGCTCAGCTTTAGCTTTGGCCCCAACTCCGGAGCCTCCCATGCGCAATCAACTGACCCGCGGCGAGACGCGCCGTGTGATGGACATCGCCAACAAGAACGGTGAAATCGACGGTTCCGCGACGCGGATCGGCTGGGTGGATTTCTCCAAGACCGGGCGCACGGTGTATTACCGAGGTCGATCCTTGCAGGCGGCAAGGCATCTGGGTCTCCGGCATCAAGAAGCGCGGCAGCAATGTTCATCCCTGTGAACGCGTCGACGTCATCATCGACGACGATGCGGCGGAGGAATATCTCCGCTTGAAATAGGGCTGAAACCGGCGCCTTAGCTTCAGTACCGCAGCAGCGCCTTGATCACCTGACGTCCAGCGACGGCCTCAAGGGCGGCGGCGATGTCGCTGATGGGGAATTCGTGGGTGATGAAGTCGTCGGCGTTGAGCTTGCCTTGGCGAATCCAGTCGCACAAGGGTCCTTGCGCGGCGCGTTCTTCGGCGCGGGTCGGCCATTGGTGGACGAGGAGGTTGAAGTTGTAGGGCGCCTTGTCCTTGACCAGGCTGAATGCTGGCTGAGAGAGGACGCCATAGACGCAGATCGAGCCGCCCATCTTGATCTGGCCGAGGGCGGCGTTGATGATCTCTTCGCTGCCGACGGCGTCGATGACGGCGTCAAATTTGCGCTGGGCGCAAAGCTCGGCCAGCTCGGGCGAGCCAGGGGTCAGAACCGCATCGGCGCCGAGGGCGAGGGCTCGTTCGCGCTTGCCGGGATTGCGGTCGACCAGGATGATGCGGCCGAGGCCGAGCAAGCGGGCGAACTTGACGAAGCTGAGGCCGACGGCGCCACCGCCGTGGATCAGCAGGTCCATGCCGGGCTTGAGATGGAAGTCGGCGAAGGCGCCGTAGACCTCGCGCCAGGTGCACAGCAGGACTGCCTCGGGGACTCGGATGTCGGGCTCGACACGGGTCTGGATTTCATAACACTCGAACCAGCCGTGTTCGGCATCGGCGACCCCATCGGCCTTCATCGCTTCGTGGTCGGCAGCAAGGGTGTACTCGCAGAAGCCGCCCCAGCCGGTGCCGACGCCACTGTCGCCAAAGTTGAAGACGAGGCCGCCAACAACGCGGTCGCCGACTTGGAAATGGCGCACCTTGTCGCCGACCTGGGTGACGATACCGACCGACTCATGGCCGAGGGCGAGCGGGTACTGCTCGACTCCTGGGAACTTGCCAGCGACGAGCTTGCTGTCGGTGGCGTTGCAAAGGCAGGCGGCCTCGGTCTTGACCAGGGCTTGATAGGGTCCGGGAACCGGGACCGGTAGATCGCGGATTTCGACTTTTCCGGGGGAGCTGACGACGACGGCTTTCATGGGGGAATCTCCTTGAGAAGAGGTTGAAAGGTTGAAAGGTTGAAAGGTTGAAAGGCGTTTGTTGGCCTCGTTCCAATCTTGAATCTTGAATCTTGAATTCCCGTCAGGGGTGCCTCGGCACGGTTTCCGGCCAGCCGAAGAGTTCGGCGCCGGTGTAGCCGACGAGGCCGGCGAAGGCGCCGCCGATGAGGCCGCCGAGGATCACCAAGGCGATGCGGGGGAGGGATTCGGTGATGCGGCGATTCAGGGTGCCGGCGGGGGATTCACAGAGGCCACAGACCCAGATGCCCATGGCCACCGCCCAGCCCATGTCGATCCACGGCGCGCCGCCGTGGCCGCCTTGCTGGATCAAGCCGAACTGAATGGTGTCGCCGGCGGCGGATTTCATCAGCTCGGGATGGATGCCAAAGCCGGGTAGCTTGTGGTTCATCACCCAGAAGGTGCCGATGATGATCGCGGCACTGAGCATGCCGCCGATCGGGCCGAGATCCTGCACCAAGCGGCCCCAGCAGAGGATGACAGTGAAGCTGACGCAGAAGGAGCCGAAGATCGTCGTCAGGATGGCGGCGTTGTACAGGCCCAGCGAGCTGTTGTAGGTGCCGAGCCAGTGTGCGAGTTCGTGCATGCTCATCCTCCCTTGGGTTTGCCGGCGCCCGGCAGATGTTTCTTGACCTGGTAGGCGAAGACGCCGCCTAAGGCGCCGCCGATGAGGCAGCAGCCGAGCGTCGGGAGACAGGCGACAAAGGCGTCGAGGCCGCCCTGCCAGCGCACCATCGCCCAGGCGATGCCCGCCGCGCCTACAGCCCAGCCCTGGTCGACCCAGAGCTTGCCCTCGGGATTGTCGATGACGCCGAGCCAGTGGTTCATGTACCAGCAGATGCTGATCACCACCGCGGCCGTCATCCAGCCGCCGAAGATGCCGTAGCTCTTCCACATCTCGGGCCAGACCGAGAAGACCACCGCGCCGCAGATGGCGGCGCCAGTGAGCGTGCCGAGCCGGCGGCTCATTTTGCGGCTCCCGCAGGCAGGCGGAGGCTGGTCAGGGTGCTGGGCAGATCGTGCTTGGTGTTGACCTTGTCGGGACCGGTGACGCAATCGAAACAGCTGAGCACAAGACGACCGTTCCACAGGATTGGTTCCCCCGGTTGGTCGAGACCGCCGTCGGCACCGTCCCCGTCAAGACTCTTGGCGAGGCGGCGGATGCTGCCGTCGGGCAGCACCATGGCGACCGCGTTTTCCGAGAAATCGGCGACGAAAATCCGGTCGGATTCATCGATGCAGATGCCGTCGGTGGTACGCAACTGACCGGGATTCTTGGCCCAGATTTCGTTATTGATCACCTCGGCGTTTTTGCCGAAGCTGATGCGGTGCAGGGTGCCGTCGCCGAAGTTGCCGACGAAGAGACGGCCGGCCTTGTCGAAGACCAGGCCGTCGGCGCCGTATTGGCAGTCGCGGTTCTGGGTGACGAAGGTGCAGATCAGCTGCTTGTCGGCACGGGTGTTGGTGACGACGAGGTCATGATCGTCGAGATCGAAGCGGTAGACGCCGCTGACCAGCAGGCCCGAGGGGTCCTTGATGTCGGGCAAGAGGCTCTGGGTGACGTAGATCTTACCGTCGCGAATGCGAACGCCGTTGGGGTGTTCGAGGTGGCTGGCGACGACGGTGGTTTTGACCACGCGGTCGCCTTCGATTTTGAGGCGCAGCAGGCGTCCCTGGCTCTTGCCGGCGCTGGTTCCTTTCCAACCCTGGTTGTCGCAGATGTAGAAGTCGCCGTCGGGCCCTTGTTCGATGCCCATCGGGCAGGCGAGGCCGGTGCTGGCGAGAACCGGCACTTCGACCCATTTGCGGACTTCGCCGTTGGCCTTGACCCGCAGCAGACAGGCCGGCTGGCTCTGATCGGCGTAGTTGGGACAGGTGACGATCAGTTCGCCGCTGTTGCGATCGACGCACATGCCGTCCGGCGTCGGCGCGCTGGCCGGCAGGATGGCCACGAGCTTGGGAGTGTCGAGCCCTCCCTCAGCGCTTGGAGCGGCGGTGTTAAGGCTCAGGAAAAGACTGGCGGCCAGGGAAATAAGCATGTCGGGACTCCTCGGTTTCGACGGCTTTTTACCGTCACACGCCGAGATAGATAGCTTCGAATTGCTTCCCGTTCCGGGATTCAATCTAGATTGCGATGAGTTTCTAAATATAGAATTTTGGATTCCGCGATCGTGGGGTAGAACCAACACTCGTGTCACCAGCCGCCACTTGGACGCAATCAATTGATTTTCAGTAATTTGAGAGCTTTGAATTTCAAGGATGCTCTCACTCTCGGGCTAGGCGAGAATTCATGTCCAGCTCAAAATGCCCGTATGGGTTGACATGCTCCCAATATCAGTGGAGTCAAAGCGGCATAGTCACGCGTCATCATTTTTTCGACCTGTGCAATTCGAGATCTAGCTCAGACAACCGCAGAAGAACGCAGAAGAACGCAGAACAGAATGAGAAATTCTAACTCACCAGCATCATGAGAGTATCGAATCGACGTGCGGTTCAATAGGCCTCTTCCGTACCAGATGACATCTCGCGCATTCTGCGTTCTTCTGCGTTTTCTGCGGTTAAAATGAGCTTCGTCAGTTTGGCGTTCAAGGATCTGGCCACCCTGAACTGGCAGGAGAGTTCCTTCCTTAGTCGGTTTTATGGCGAGCCTTCATTGGCTTTGGACCTTGTCATCGATAGAATACCCGAAACCAAATATAGAAACATCTCGAATTCAATCTGTGCATTGGGAACAGGAAGCCGCTAAAGCATATCTTTGAGTGACACCGCAACGAGTTGAACCTCATTAAGGAGCGCTTCTATGAAATACCTGGCAATGATACTTGGTTTGAGCTTATCCTCCCCTGCAGCGGAAAAAGCCCCGAGCCCGATGGCTGAACTGCAGAAGCAGGTCGCCCCGGGCAAGACCTTCGTCCACAGCGCCGAAGACGGCGGCGACACCTGGCAGTACAGCTTCGACAAA
>JAYTMY010000168.1:0-9873 GCA_043748535.1 Lentisphaeraceae bacterium
AACGCCTCGACCCGCGACATCGCCTCCTTCCTCACCGCCACCGGCAAGGCGCCGCACTCGGTCCACCTCGTCGAATTCCTCGGCGACACGCCGCAGGAAGTGGCCGACAAGGCCCGCGCCTTCGTCGCTTCGATGCAAGCTCAAAAGATCGGCTCGCTCTACCACCTCTGCCTCGACGCCGCCGAGCAGCACCGCGCCTGGGAAGTCCGCCGCCTCAGCCTCGGCCTGATCTCGAATGTCCCGGGCAAGCGCAAGGGGGTGTCGACCATCGAAGACGCCTGCGTGCCGATCGAGCACCTCGCCGAGTACAGCCGCTTCGTCTTCGACTGCTGCCACCGCCACGGCCTGCACACCGCCACCTACGCTCACGCCTCGGTCGGCGTCCTCCACTTCGAAGCCCGCCTCGACCTGCACGAACCGGAAGATCGCGCCAAGCTCCGCGCCCTCGGCGAGGAATGCTTCGCCGAATGCCTCCGCCTCGGCGGCGTTTTCTCCGGCGAACACGGCGACGGCATCGTCCGCGGCGAGTTCATCGAACGCCAGTTCGGCTCGCGCCTCTTCATGGCCTTCCGCGAGGTCAAATCGCTCTTCGACCCCGACAACCTGATGAACCCCGGCCGCAAGCTCGACGCCCTGCCTCTCGACGGCCCGTTGCGCTACGGCGACAGCTCCGGCAGCCCCGCCGGGGCCCCAAGGATTATCCGCAACGTCTGACCGGGATCCAAGGTCTGTTCCGCTACGGCGAACAAGACGGCCTGGTCGGCGCGGTCGAACAATGCAACGGCGTCGGCGCCTGCCGCAAACTCGGCAGCGGCAACATGTGCCCGAGCTTCCGCGCCACCAACGAGGAGGCCCACGCCACCCGCGGCCGCGCCAACGCCCTGCGCATGGCGATCTCCGGTCAGCTCAACGGCGAGATCGGCCTCAAGGGCCTTACCGACCCCGGCCTGCATGAAACCCTCGAGCTCTGCCTTTCCTGCAAGGCCTGCAAATCCGAATGCCCCAACGCTGTCGACATGGCCAAGCTCAAGAGCGAAGCCCTGCAGGCGAAGTGGGACGCCGAGGGAGTCTCGCCCAAGGCCCGCCTCATCGGCGATCTCCCCACCCGCGCCGGCCAGTTCGGCGGCAGTTTCCTCGGCAAGATCGGCACCGCAATCAGCAAGACCGGCCTGGTGCGCAGCTTGATGGCCTCGCGCTACGGCATCGACCGCCGCCGCGAACTGCCCGAAATGGCGCCGCGCAATCTCGACCAGATCCTCCGCGACAAGGGTCTGCCCTCGGGCAAAGGCAGCCGCAAGGTCGCACTTTTCGCCGACACCTGGATGCGCTACTTCGAGCCCGAGATCGGCCTCGCCACGGTCGAACTGCTGGAGTCCTGCGGCTTCGCCGTCACCCTCACTCGCTCGCACGATGCCCAGCGTCCCCGCCTCTCCGCCGGCTTGGTGCGCGAGGCCAAGAAGCACGGCACCGCCGTCTTCGCCGAGTTGCGGAATCTGCAAAAGCAGGGTCTGCCGGTGCTTTGCGTCGAACCTTCCGAATGCTCGGCCCTGGTCGACGATCTGCCCGACCTGCTCGACGAAGTTCCCGGCGAACGGCCGCTCAAGGAAGTCGCGACCAATGTCTTTTTGATCGACGACTTCCTCGCTGCCGAGCTCGGCAAAGGCCTCAAGTTACGCCCGCTCGATCAAGCAGGATCGCTGATGCTGCATCCGCACTGCCATCAACGCGCCGTCTTTTCTGCTGCCGCGCCGAAGAAGATCCTCGAAGCCGCCGGCTTTGCGGTGAGCGCACCCGAGACCGGCTGCTGCGGCATGGCCGGCTCCTTCGGCTACGCTCATCACGAGCTGTCGCAGAAGATCGGCGAAGACCGCCTCTTCCCGGCAGTTCGGGCAGCTCAGAAAGAAGGCCGCGCCATCGTCGCCACCGGCACCTCCTGCCGTCAGCAATTGCACGACTTCACCCGCATCGAGGCGCGCCACTGGGTGCAGCTGGTGCGTGGAGCGACGAGCTCTCTTTGATCTGCCTCAGCTTTCCTGATCGAGGCGGGAACGGCGGAGGGCGACGGCGTAGCTGAGCATGGCGGCCGCGATGCGTTCGGCCTCGCCCGCTTTGAGGAGGGCGAGGGCGCCTTCGACCCGGCAATAGGTTCAGCCTTTGATGGCGGGCTTATTTGAGTTCAAGGCCGGGGCAAAGGGAGGGGACTTCGACCTTGGGGGCTTCGATCGAGGCGACCGGGGTGGCGCAGTAATCCGCGGCGAGGAAAGCGCCGGGGCGGAAGTTGCCGCTTTTGCCGGTGCCGCCGAAGGGCGCAGACGAGGAAGCGCCGGTGATCTGGCGATTCCAATTGACGATGCCGGCATTGGAGCTGGCGCGGAACTCAGCGTAGAGCTCGGCAGAATCGGAAATCAGGCCGGCCGCGAGACCAAAGGCGGTGTCATTCGCCTCCTCCAGCGCGGCGGCAAAATCCGGCACCCGAATGACCTGCAGGAGGGGGCCGAAGAACTCGTGATCGAGCCGTTCGGGAACGGCGGTGACGTCGATAATGCCGGGGCTGAGCAGGGCCGGGCAACGTGGCTGGGGCGCCATGGTCAAGAGGCTGCGGGCTCCTTGCGTCAGCAGAAGGCTTTGCGCCTTCAGCAAATGTTGGGCGCTGGCGGCGGAGATCAGCGGCCCCATGAAGGGCTCGGCTTCATCGCGGGGTAAACCAACGCGAATGCCGCTGCATTGGTGCAGCAATTCAACTAAAACCTGGTCGCCCTCGGGGCCGCTCGGCAGGATGAGCCGACGGGCGCAGACGCAGCGTTGGCCGGAGCTGATAAAGGCCGATTGAATGATGAGATGCGCCGCCGCTTTAAAATCGGCAACTTGCCAGACCACGAGGGGGTTATTGCCGCCCATTTCGAGCGCAAGCATTTTTTCCGGTTGGCCGGCGAGGGCCTTGTGGATCGCGGCGCCGGTGGGGTAGCTACCGGTGAAAAGCACGCCGTGTGAAGACGGGTGAGCGGTCAGGGCGACGCCGGTGTCGCGAGCGCCTTGGACGAGATTGAGAACGCCATCGGGAAGGCCGGCTTCGGTCCACAGTTTGACCATGGCTTCGCCGCAAGCTGGGGTCTGTTCACTGGGCTTGAAGACCAGGGTATTGCCGGCGAGAAGAGCTGGAATGATGTGGCCATTGGGCAGGTGCATGGGGAGGTTGAAGGGGCCGAAAACCGCCATTGGCCCGATGGGGCGCCACCGGGTGATCGAGTGGGCCAAACCGCCGGGCATCGGCTGGCTGTTTTCCGAGCAGCGTTGAGCGTAGGCGCTGAGGGAGACGGCGAGTTTGCCGATCATCGCCGCGACTTCGGTCAGGCATTCCCAATTGGGCTTGCCGGTTTCATCGGAAATCAGGCGGGCGAGGCGGGTTTTATCGCGTTCCAGCAAGCTTTTAAACCGCTCGGCGACGGTGCTGCGTTCGGCGAGGCTGAGGCGGCTCCAAGCCGGGAACGCGGCCGCGGCGGCGCGAAAGGCAGCATCGACGTCGGCGGCGCTGGCGGCTGGGCCTTCCCAGAGGACTTCGCCGGTGGCGGGATTGTGGGATTGGAAATTTTCGGGCTGGGCGGGATTCATCGTTGGCTCTCCTCAAGCTCTGTTGACTCCAAAGGAGTCGGGGATTTTAGCCTAGGCTTGAGCCGCATCGGCGACACCTTGGGGCAGAGAGTTATAAAGACCGCCCCCAAGGAGGTCGCGGAGTTCCGGCTAGCACTGCGATTTTTACGTTCATCGATGAAACCCTAGCGTTTGGCGCAATTGAGTTCCGTTGGGTAACTGATTCACTCTATGCCAAGCCCTAGAGCCTGTCAAGAGAATACAGTTGCACTCTGCAACTTCATTTTTTGGCGCACAATCTTCCCCTACCCTCCCCGCGAAGGTCCTCGGTGCCAGGTCCTCGGTGCCATGCACCAAAGCCCTCGATTCGAGGGCTTTGGCAGTTTCTGGGTTCATTCGTATTCGCGCCAAATCACTTCTCCGGCGCGCCCTTGACGATCCACTCGAGCAAGGCCTTCTCCATCTCCGGCGCGACGGTAGGCATCGGGTAGGGCGGCATGCTCTTGGTGCTCACCATGCCGTAGAGATGGCTCTTGCGAGGCTCTGCCAGGTTGAGTCTCGAGGCAAGTCCAGCATAGGTGCTGAAATCGTGCTGCATGCCCTTGTTGTGGCAGAAGATGCACTGCTTGTCAATGATGTTGAGCCGGATCCAGTCGTAGTTGAGATCTTCCTTCTTCCAGGCGACAACCGGTGCGACGGGACGGACGACGAGGTTGCGGCCGGCGGTTTTGTCGAAGAACTCGGTGACGAGCTGATAGGTGTTGCCATTGCCGTCCTGGGTTGGCACACTCAAGGTGTCGGCCTTGCCGGTGCGGCTGCTTGCGGCGCCCGCAAAGTCGGGACGGAAGCGGTTGATGCTGGCATAAAGATCGAGCTTGAGATGAGCACCGTTGATCGCTTCGACCGGGCCGTAGATCTGGGTGACCATCGCTGGCAGGAGCTCGGGAATCTCGAGGAAGAGCGCTTTGCCGTCTTCGGTGACTTGGATGCCTGAGATCTTCAGGCGGTCGTGGCCGATGACGCCGGGTTGCTTGACCGAGAAGTCGGCGGAACCGTAGGTGTGGCGGCTGTCGAGATTATTCCACTGCTGGACGAAAAACCGGCTCAGATCGGGCTTTTTGACTGGCTCGTTGAAGCGGATCAGGAGGCCGTTTTTGTGAGCTTGCCATGAGCTTGGCATCAGGGTGGCCTTGCCGTTCCAGCGCAGGCGGTGCAGGCAGCCTTCGGCGATGGCGTAGTCGCCCCAGCCGTCGAGGCCGACGGTGTAGAGCTGGCCATCGGCGGGGTTGCAGCGGATTTGCTGGGTGCCGCTGGCGAAGTCGCCGGGCAGAGGCATGAGGGCTGCTTGAGGAGCGCCGTCATTGGCATCGCGAAGAATGACGTAGCTGCCGCAGGCGCCGTAGCTAGTGGCGACGATGCTCTTGCCGAGGGGGCCGAAGCGGGGCTCGTTGACGAAGACGCGGCTGCCGCAGGAGTTGTCGATGCCGCGCGGCAGGTAGAGGATGCGCTTGTTTTTCGCCGGGCTCTTCAGGTTTTCCGCATGCTCGGACTCGAAGATGGTGCCGCAGCCGTTCTCCGAATCGCCCTCGGAGCCGTCGGTGAGGCAGAGACCGTCGTCGCGCATGGCGAAGCCGAAGGGGTTGCGCGATCCGGGGCCGATGCGCGCCACCGATTTTCCATCGGCGGCGAGGCGGTAGATGCCGCTGTTGATCGAGAAGCTGAAGTTGCCTTGGGCATCGCGGCCGAGGCCGTTGCGGGCGGCGCCGCCGGGAGCGCCAGGCAAGGGCACTCGGTTGAGGTTTTGCATGAAATCGAACTCGCCGTCGCCGTTGAGATCGCGCAGACGCAGCAAGGAAAAACGAGTGCAGACGCAGAGGGAATCGCCATCGACCACCAGGCCCACCGGCTGATTGAGACCGCTGGCGACGCGTGTCCAAGTCACCGCGCCGAGATCGCCGCTCAAGCCGTCGAGCCGCCAGATATCGCCAGTAAGGGAGCAGACGAAGCCCGTGCCCTGGGCGTCGAAGGCGATGCCGCTGAGGCACATCGGCAGCTTCCAGGGATTGTCGATGGGGACCGGGATGTCGTCGATCTCATAGCTGCCGCGGGCGGCAGCGGGGTCGGCGTTGAGCTTGGCCTTGACGACGAGGCTTTCCTTCAGGTGAGCGGGGCCGCCGCGGGTCAACGCGCTCGGGGTCAAAGCGGGGATTTGGCGCAGGCGAGTCACTTGCTCGGCGGCGGGCGGGGTCTCACAGACCCAGCTGCACAGATGGACTTTGGAACCGGCGGCAAGGCCGGTGATTTTCAGGTTCTGGTCTGGGGCCTGGAAGTCGATCTTGACCGCTTTGTCGTCGCTCCAGACGAGGTGGCAGACCCACCCGTTTTCCTGCGGCACCGAGATTAGCAAGCTGCCTTGCGGTCCGGTCGCGACGCTGGCTGCGGCCTTACCGGGCTTGGTGCCGCGGGGTAATTGCAACAGCAGGGCGGGGCTGGCCTGAAGGCTTTCGAAATGACGCTGGAGGACGGCGGTTTCGCCATCGTAGCTGAGGAGCGGCAGGTCGAGCAGACGAGTGTCGCCGAGGGCCAGACTGAAGACCACTTGATCTCCATGGAGGTAGCGACCGTCGAGACGGCAGGCTGTCTTGGCCTGTTCGGCGAGATGCCATTCCGGCTCGGTATTTTGCAGATAGGCGCGACCTTCGTGGCGAATTTCGAAGCCGTAGATGTCGACCTTGTGTTGCAAGAGGCCGTTGCCGGGGGCGTGAATACTGCCATCGAGGAGCACTTGCTGCAGCTTGCCGTCGAGGCCAAAGAGAATGAGCGCGGGGTGGCTCGGGCTGCCGCTACGCAGGGCCAGAACCTGGCCAAAACCGCGCTCGGTGAGGCTGCCGTAGACCGGCTCTTTGTCGCGTTTCAAAGCGGTGGTGGCGGGTTCATTGGTGACACCCCAGTGACCGCGGCGGCCGCCGTCGAGGCCGGTGAAGGGCAGGAGCAGCTCCGACTTGTCCTCGGGATGCTCGAGGTGCCAGCGGGCTTGGCGAGCGTAGAAGTCGTAGATGCGGTACTGGTTCACCGACGAGGAGGCGAAGCGGTGGTCTTCGCGGCCGCCCTCGGTCTGGCCGAATGGCTTGTCGGTGAGATTGCCGCGCAGCGGCTGTTCGCCGTAGTCGGCGGCAGCGCTGAGAGCCCAAAGGCTGAGGCTGAAAAGGAGTTTTTTCATCGGATCATTTCTCCTGGGTATGAATATCTCCGGCATTGAGACTTGCGCCAACGCCGCGAACGAAGCCGACATATTGGGCGATGTCCGGCACGTTGTTGCCCCAGTTGTTCTCAAACTCGACTGAGATCTGGCCTTTGAAACCCTGAGTTTTGAGTTCGCGCAAGACGCCGGCGAAGTCGAGCACGCCGGTGCCGCCGGCGATGTCTTCACTTTCTTTGCCGATGATGGCGCGGTCTTTCAGGTGCAGGCTGATGATGCGGCCCTTGAGGATGCGAATGCCGTCGATCGGCTTGACACCGGAAGAGGCCCAGTGGCCAACGTCGGCGCAGGCGCCGATGCGGGAATCGCGATCCTTGACCAGGCTGAGGACGTAGTTGGGATCCCAGAGTTTGTAGTTGGCGTTGCCGTTGCGGGCATGGCCGTGATAGGCGACGTGGATGTCGAACTCCTTGACCATTTTCTCAATGGTGTCGATGGCGTTGACCGACTCGGTGACGAGGTTGTAGAGACCGAGTTTTTTAGCGACGGTGAAGAGCTTGCGGGCTTGGGCTTCGTCCTGGGGGATGTCAGCATACATGCCGGCGGCTTTGACCTTGTTCTTGGCGAGATGGGCGAGGAGATTGTTGATCTGTTCGTCGCTCATGTCCGGGCCGATCTTGCCCTTGTCGTCGCGGGAGATCTGCTGGCCATTGAAGAGCTCGATGCAGCGCGATCCGGTTTGAGCGGTTTTTTCGATCGACTCATAGGCGCTGAAGCGATTGAAGCACCAGGCCTGGACGCTGACGGCGAAGCCATGCTGATAAGCTTCCTGGGGCAGATCGCTGGCGGAGGCAGATTTCGTCGCCGCAGCTTCGGCGCTGACGCTCAGCGGGCTGAGGGCAAGGATGGCGGCGGCGAGGAAGGCGAAGCGTGAAGTGGCGGTGATCATGGGGGGTGGCTCCGGGATGATGTCGTTGGGTGAAGAACAATGGTGTCAAGCGATCTTCTGTTGACCACCAAATTAGTTCTGCAGTTCCGCCGGAATCATTGCAGGATTTCGTAGATCACTTGCGAGATCTGATATCGTGATAGCGACGTGATGATGGAGCTGCCTAGCTCAAAACTTGAATTCGTAGGTGAGGGCGAAGGTCGCCGGTTCGACGCGGTAATCGGGCTCGGCGCGGTAGTGGCTGATGGTGATGTCGCGATCAAACAGGGCCAGGATGTTGTAGGCGTCGAAGCGCAGGCTGTGGTTGGCGTTGAACTCCCAGGTGGCGCCGAGGTTGAGCTGGAAAATCGGGCCGAAGCGCGGCTTGAAAGCGGGATCCTCTTTGTATTCGTTGCCGTAATCATTGTCCACCGGATGAGTCTTGTAGTAGTCGTGGACATCGGCAAATCCTGGGTAATACCAGGCGATCAGCAGCGAGCTGTCGAGACTGAGCTTGTCGGACACCGGAGCGTGGAGAAAAAGCTTACTGCTATGAGTCGGCCAGCTCATCAATTCCGAGCCGGCGGGAGAGCCCGGGCCGACCCCATCGGTGGTGACATATTGAGTGGTGAAGGTGTCTTGACTGAAATCGTAGAGCTGGGTGATGCTGTGGGACAGCCCCAAGTGCCAGCCGCTGTCGCTGATCCACTCCAATTCCGCCTCCAGACCGGCGACTTTCAAGACGCCAATGGGCACTTGCGTGCCAGACGCGATATTCGAGCTCACGGTCTCTTGTTCGTAGTTAAAAAAGGTCAAAGTTCCGCTCAGATCCGAGGTGATTTGGCGCCTGTAGGCGAGCTCCCAGTAGTCGATGCTTTCATTCGGAGTGATCTTGGCGCCGCGTTTGTGAATGTCATTCCAGATGGCCCAGTCGCCCAGGCTCCGGAAGGAACGGTTCCAACTGAGGCGGAAGGTGTCTTCATCGCTCGGCGTCCAAATCAGGGCGCCGCGTGGCGACACTGTGGTTTCGGCATCTTCCCTTTGGTCGATCCGTGCACCCGCGAAGAAGGTCAGGCTATCGCTGAGTTTTCCCTGATATTCGCCGAAAACCGCTTTTTTGAGAACGAAAAAATCATCGGTCACCACCCCTGGCTTGTCCGGCTCTTGGCCGTCGATCATCGGCCCGAAAATCGAATCACAGCCAAAGGCATTCCACACCAGTTCGCCGCCGAGCGCCAACTGGTGACCATCCGCGATGTCGAAGGTATTGGTCACCCGGCTCATCAGTTCCTGGGTCTGAACCTGGCGGATGTTCTTGCCGGTGTAGGTCTGATCGACATCGGTGACTTGTACTCCGGCTTCAATTTTGGTCTTCACGGCATCATTCCATTCGGCCAGATACTCGTTGTGCCAAGTGATCTGTTGATAGCGGTAGCCCATGATGCGGTCGCGATCTTCGTTGGCATTGCCGGGCAGGGGATCGCCATCGCCCAGCCACCAAGCGGCTTGGCCTTGCAAACTGCCGCGGGTGAAGCGCAGCCAGGAGGTGAAGTTATCCGCATCAAGAGTCAGCATCAGTTTGTGGCGAGGTTCATTATCGAAGGCGGCTTTGTAGTTGTCGAAGCGGCCGTTGGGGCCGCCACGGGCAGGTTTGTCCGCCGTGCCGTAATGAGAGCCAAAGGGGTAGTACAAAGGCGCCTTGTCGTCCTCAATCCCGGTGTAATGATCGACACCGTAAAACAAGCTGAGATTCATCGCTTCATTGAGGCGGCGGATGTGGCTGACCGAGAGGTTTTCGTAGCGCTCGACCAAGCCGGTGGAGATGCGTAAGCGGGTCTCCTCCTTCTGCTCCGGCTCGAGCGATTTGCCGTCGCGGGTGATCAGGTTGATGACGCCGCCGATGGCGCCACTGCCATAAAGGGCGGAGCCGGGGCCGCGCACCACTTCGATCCGTTCGAAGTCGCCCAACATCGATAAATCGAGCTCAGTCAAGGCGCCGAAGAAATAGGTGTCATTGACTTTTCTGCCGTTGACGAGAATCAGATATTTGTCATTCAGATCTCGAGAGTCACGAGTTCTCCGGGTCGACCGCATTAGCCTTGAGAAGTTCCATGTGAAGGATAGTCATCTCATCGACAATCTCCAGCAGTCGCTTGTG